>CAYQAC010000057.1:12671-23843 GCA_964415255.1 uncultured Polyangiaceae bacterium
GCGCCAAGTGGTGCTCCGCGTCGGACGCTCACTCGAGAGCATCGCCGCCGCGCGGGGGCTCTCCGAGATCGTGGACGCGGCGGGCGGCAACAACGCCATCGCTGATTTGGAGCTCGCCATCGACGCGCTGAGGCGCTTGAGCGCCGCGGCGGGCGCGCGCCTGCTGGATCAGAGCGGCAGCAACAACCAGATCAGCATCATCGCCGATGTGCCGCCGCTCTCGGCGCTGATCGAGCGCGCCGTCACCGCCGGGATCCCGGCGAACAAGGCGCAGCTGATGATGGCGAGCACCGAATTGTCAGCTGAGCTGCCTGGTCCGCTCGCGGAGGCGGTGAGCGTGGTGCTGGGGCGCGTGGGGGAGTTGCCGGTGGCGCCGCCGAGCGACGTCTACACCATCCCGCTCCAGAAGCGGCGCGAGGCGCTGCCCGATTGGCTGATGCCGCGCCGCACCATCGGCGGCTTCTACGTGGTGCGCGCGCTCGGCGCGGGCGGGGTCAGCTCGGTGTTCGTGGCGCGCCGGGTGGAGGAGCGCCACGCGAACAAGGCGGAGGTGTTCGCGCTGAAGGTGCCGGAGTACGATCCGAACACCGCGCGCTCCATCTCGGAGCAGGAGTTCTTGCAGCTGTTCCGCGAGGAAGCGGGCGCGCTGCTCGCCCTCCCCGCACACCCGAACCTGGCTCGCTTCGTCACCTTCGATCTCGCCGCACGGCCGAAGCCCATCTTGGTGATGGAGCTCATCCGCGGCTTCAGCTTAGATCGCATGATCCGCAGCCGCTCGCTCACCACGGAGCGCGCGCTCGGCTACCTGGACGGCATCTTGGCGGGGCTCTCGGCGATGCACGCGGCGGGCGTGGGGCACCTGGATCTCAAGCCTGGCAACGTCATCTTGAGGGATGGTCATGAGCCCGTCCTAGTGGATTTTGGGCTCAGCGGGCGGCAGCTCAGGCCTGGCTGCGGCACCCTCGAGTACTGCGCCCCAGAGGTCTTGGGGGTGGTGCCGCCGGGCTCGACGCCCACGCCCCAGGCGGTCGATATGTACGCCTTCGCCTGCACCGCCTACGAGATCTTGACCGCCATCACCTTGTTCGAGGGCGACGACGAGATGGCGCTCGCCTCCGCCCACGTGAACCACGATGGCTGGCCTGATCACATCGCGGGCCTCGGTCAGGTGCCCGAGCTCACCCAGCTGATGACCATCCTCGCGGCTTGCTTGCGGCGCGATCCCCGTCACCGCCCCAGCGCTCAAGAGACGCGCGAGGCGCTCAGCAGCTTGACCCCGAGCCTCATGCGCCTGCCGTGGCCTATCGCGGCGCCGGCGGCGGCGGCGACGGCATGAGCCACCGGCCGACGCTGCCTGTCGAAGGTTCGGTAACGTCAGGCTCACTGCCCCATGGCGCACCGTCAGCGCGCCTGCCTGAGGCCGGGGGTGGGTTTGGGGGTTTGCCTGCACCGCCGCGAGCATCGTCGCTCTAGGACGACAAGCGGTTTACCGCCTGTCGTCCTCAAATCAGCAACTGGAGGTGCGTGAAGGGAAGCAGCGCCGAACAGAGGACCAGGAAAACCGCGCCCTCGCCCCGCATGGGGGCGGTTTTCCTGGTCCGTCTGGCGGCGAACTGATCGTCGCTCTAGGCTGCGCGCCGCGTTCACCATGAGTTTTGCCCTGCGCCCCCTCGTCCTCCTCCAGCTCCTGCTCACGCTCACGCTCGTCGGCTGTGAGGCCTCGCCAGGCGCCCCGGTGCAGCTGGCGCTCGGCGCCGGAGAGCCGCTCGTGTTGACGCCCAAGGTCGCCTTCGCCGAGTACATTGAGCTGCCTGGCTTGCGCCATGAGCTGCGCATCACCCTGGCGGACTATGACGCGTCGTGCGAGTCCTTCATCGCACCTCAAGACGGCCAGGCCATGCTCACCGTGGTGATCGCGACGCCGCCCGCGACGCCCATCGTGCCCGGGACTTACACCTGGGCGGGTGGGGAGCTGCGCGGCTCAACGGCGGGCGCGCAGCTCCACCCAGTCGCCGAGCCGCTCGTGCGCGTGGGGGCGCAGAGCTACCTGTTCCAGGCGGGCGGCGGGCTCCAGCTGCAGGTGGTGAACCTTGAGCCTTACGGCGAGGTGAGCGGCGTGTTGGCGTTCGAGGCGCCCGCCCAGGCGTCGCGTGGCCCCACCTGGATCCGGGGGCGCTTTCGCGCGCCGATCTGCCGTAGCGCCCCCGCCCCGGCCACAGAGTAGCTAGCGGCCGAGCGGCCATGCGCACTCGCCCGATGGGTGGGGGTTCCAGTGCCTGCCCTGCTCCACCGCTCTAGAGCGCCGATCGGTTTGCCGGCACACGAGCCGCCGTGCTCGCTCCGGGGGCGGCGCAGCGCGGGCTTTTCAGCGGGGGCGCGAGGAGGTTTGGCAATCGGCGAGAAGCAGAGTTAGCTTCGCCCCCGCATGGGCTGGGCGACCTTGAGTGTGCGGGGCAAAATCATGGGGACGATCGTCTTCATCTCGGCGGTGGTGCTGGCCCTGGGGGCCTGGACCGCCTACGACGCGTTGAGATCGCGCGGCCGAGGCCTCTACCTCAAGGCGCACTTTCAACGCTTCGAACGCGATCTGCGCCACGCGGGCGTCGCTGAGGCGGCGGCCATCGAGGTGGTGTCGAAAGATCCGACGCTGATCGCCGGGCTGAGCGGCGGCGCGCCCCCCGAGCCGGCGGACGCAGCAGAAGCGCCTGGCGAGGCCCCAAGCGGTCCGCTCGCCACGCCGCGCGCCACCGAGGCGATCAAGCGCCTCTCCGAGGCGCTCGCTGGCAGCTTAGCGCCCGACCTGCTCACCTTCAGCGACGCCTCAGGGCGCGTGATCCCGGCGCCGGGGTTCAACAGTGTCCCTGACTACCGTGGGAGCCGGCTGTTTCAAGATCTGAAGCAGGGCAAGGTGATCCGCAGCGAGCTCGCGGTGATCGACGGTCAGGCCTACCGCGTCGCAGGGATGCCCATCCGCGGTCAGGGCGGCGTGGTGGTGGGCACCGTGCTGATGGCCCAGCACCTGAACCGCTTCCTCAAGGACTTCGCCGCCATCTCAGGCTCGAGTAACCCGAGCCGCCAGCAGCGCCTGTCGCTGGTCTCCGGTGACCGGGCGATCGCCACCACCCTGAGCGCTGACGAGGCGGAGCAGCTGCTCGCAGCGGCCAAGAAGCCGCGCATGATCCGCGAGAACGTGGACGGCGACATCATCGAGTTCCCGGTGCTCGACTTCGATCGCGACACCACTTACGACTTCATCCAGGGGGCGGCCACCGGCTACAGCGGCCCCGAGGCGGCGGCCTCCCTTGGGAGCTTCTACATGGTGCGTAACCGCGCCAGCGAAGCCGACAAGCTGCGCGAGAACACCGTCAAAATAGCCTCCATCTTCGCGCTCGCGGCGGCGCTGGCGCTGGCCGTGGGCTACCTGCTGGCCGCGCAGATCACGAGGCCGCTTCGGCGCTACATCGAGGTCACCGGTCAGCTCGCGCGCGGCGACGCGGACCTCACCACGCGGCTTGAGGTGCGCACTAAGGACGAGCTTGGCACCCTGGCCGAGAACCTGAACCAGGTCTTTAGTCAGATCCACGATCTGGCTGGCAACGTGCAGCGCTCGGCGTTTCAGGTCGGGGCAAGCTCCGGGGAGATCTCGAGCATCAGCAAGCAGATGCTCGACGGCGCCCGGCACCAAGCGCAGAAGATCAGCGGCTCCACCGCGGCGGTGACCGAGCTCTCATCGTCCATCCAGCAGGTGGCCGAGAACGCTGCCAGCGCCTCACGCAGCGCCAAGCAGTCGGGCGCGGCGGTGCACGACGCCATCGGGCGCCTGGCGCAGATCCGCAAGACGGTGGAGGACGCCGCCAGCCGCATCGAGACGCTCGGCGAGAGCGGCCGACGCATCGCCAACATCGTGGACGTGATCCGTCAGATCAGCGAACAAACCACGATGCTGGCCCTGAACGCCGCGATCGAGGCGGCCCACGCCGGGGAGCATGGCCGCGGCTTCGCGGTGGTGGCAGACGAGGTGAGCGGCCTCGCCAAGCGCGTGGGTCAGAGCGCCAAGGACATCGAAGATCTGATCGCGACGATCCGCGATCAGACGGGCGAGGCCGTGCGCGTGATGCAAGATGGCAGCCGCGAGGTCGAGCAAGGCACGGATCTCGTGAGCAGCACCCTCGGTGACTTGCAGAGCCTGATCAAGGTGATCGACGACACCGCCTTCGCGGTTCAGGAGCAGGCGATCGCCTCCGATGAGATCGCCCGCAACATGGACACCGTGCAGCAAATCGCTGAGCAAGTGCTAGACTCAAGCCAGTCAGTTGTGGTGACGGGCGAGCAGCTCCACGGCCTCGCCGCGGATCTTGAAGAGAGCGTGCAGGGCTTCAAGATCGACCGCGCGCTGCCCGCCGCTGAGCCGCGCGGCGCCCGCCTCAGCCTCCCCAGTAAATCGTCATGAATCCTTACTCACTGCTCCCCCGCGCGGCGCTGTTGGCGGCCGCCTGCGCGCTCACCATCGCCTGCGGCGACGACGACGACGAAGAGGTGGAGGACACGCGTCCCCCGCCGCAGCTTGAGCTCCGGCGGCTGGTGCCCACCGGCGCCCGCGCTTGGCAGCCGGGCGACGCCTGCGTTGAGGTGGGCAGCGACGCGGCGGGTTCGCTGGCGGTCGAGGTGGCGATCGTCGGGGGTGAGCTGCGCGCACCGGGCGCCTGCGGCGCGCGCACCCACTGCGGTCACTGGGCGCTGTCGCTCACCGCGGCTGGCTTCGAACAGACCGCGCTCTCGAGCGGCCTGAGCCACACCTTGTCCCTGGCTGACGCGCCCACGGGCGTTGAAATCACCCTGCGCGTCACGCTCCAAAACGACCTGGGCGCGCCGCTGCTCGCCGAGGGCGAGCCCATCTCAGATGAAGCCACGCTGCGGCTCGAGGCACCTGGGGGCTGCTGACACCCCGAGCCAGCTCAGGTCGTCAGGTGACAGGACGCTGCACGCAGGCGGCCTGAGGGGCGACCCAACCCCCAAAAGAAAGCCGAGCTAGGGCAACCCGTCAGGCGCGTTGACGTGTGGTGCGCTCACGGGTGCACGAACAGGATGGTGCCTTTGAGCGGGAGCAGGGCGCCGTGCCAGCCGGGGGGCACTTGGGGGTCGGTCCAGTGGAAGATGCGGCGGGCGTCCTCCGGGCTGAGGTTCAAGCAGCCGTGGCTCTTCGGGGTGCCGAAGCGGTCGTGCCAGTACGCGCCGTGCATCGCGTAGCCCTCCTCGAAGTACATCACGTAGGGGACGTCGCGCAGCTCGAACTCCTCCCCCGCTTCGTCTGAGCTCATGGTGGTGGTGATGTGCTTGGTGTGGATGCGGAAGATGCCGCGCTTGGTCGCGGTGGAGGTGCGATGATCTTCAAGGCCCGCCTCGCCGCTGCTCATGAGCGTGGCGTACACGGGCCTCGTGCCCTCGTAGAGCATCAGCGTCTGCTTGCTGAGGTTGACGTCGATCCACTTCTCGCCCTGCGTGCCCCACTTCGGCATGCGCTTGGCCGGATCCAAGCGTGAGGCCTCGCGATCGGAGAGCCAGTGCCCCTCCTCCGTCTCGTAGTGCAGCACCTTGTTGAAGAAGCGCTGCTTACCGGTGAGCTTGATGGCGGCGCCATGGGCGACTGGCTCGTGCTTGATGAGGCGCCCGCCGTCCGCCTTAAAAATGTAGCGGTGCGCGTTCTGCTTTCGCACGAGCGCGAAGGGGAAATCGACGTCTTTAGGGATCTCGTGCCCAGTGAGGCTGGAGCCTTGGATCGGCCGCAGGCGGTCGGTGGGGAGCAGCCTCAGGTCGGGCGTGACGCCGTAGCGGCGCCCCTCATGGAGGAAGGTCTCAAGGAAGGAGAAGCCGACCTTGGGGCGCATGCGCTCCACGCTGAGGGCCTCGGGATCTTTCAGCGCGAAGGCGCTGGGCGCCACCTTGTTACCTTGTAGAAAATCTGGCACGCCCTGGCTGAGCTGGCTCTCCCAGGCGGCGCGCGGCTCCGGCAGCTCCCCTGGGCGGCCGAGCCACACGTGCTGCGCGTAGCCTGCGCCCACCTCGCCCGGCGCGTCCAGCCACTCGGGCATGCGCTTGTCGATGTCTGGCTCGGCGCGCTTCAGCTCCTCCTGAGTGGGCAGCCGCCGGTAGATGGGGCCGGGCCGTCGCACCGTGCCGTAGATGTAGGGCAGCGGGCGCTCGTGGTCTGGGCGATGCTCGCGGGTGGCGACCACCACCGGATCGCTACCGTCGAGGGTCGCGCGGCGCCCGACGCACACGTAGCCCGCCGGCGCGATCGGGTGCCACCCACCTGGACAGTCAGCATGACCCGCGACGCCGCCGCGCGTGGGGCTGCTGCCGCCAGCGCGGAGGTAGCCGAGGCGACGGCTGTTGCGGTCTGGCGCCTGGTGGATCCACACCTTCAGCGCGCGCGCATACACCCGCGGCCCTGCGCCAGGCAGCGTGACGGGCAGCGGCTGCGCCTGGCCGGACAGATCCACGAGCGGGGTGCTCGTGGGCACGCTGTCGAGGGCTGGGGGCTCGGCGCTCGCGGCGAGGGCTACGCTGCCGCTAGGGGCGGGTTCGGTCAGCGGCGCGGAGCTGGCCTTGGCGGCGGGCGGCTCAGCCTCCGCTTGAGAGCAGCCAAGGGCGAGCAGCGGGACCCACGCATGACTGAGGGTGGTGCTCAGGCGAACGAGGGCGCCGCGAAGGGACGCGCCAGCGCGTGGAGCGGAGGGCGAGCAGCGCATCTAGGGCGCATGGCATAAGCTTGAGGCACACCGCAAATTGTTGGAGTTTTTTGGGGTTTGGTGCGGCGCCGAGCGACGCCGTGGAGGGGGGACGTCGGGATGGCGCGAGGCGCTCCCAGGCCGCGCCTGAGGGGCGCCGCGCCACTGCCCTCCCCTCGGCTCTGGTGGCAGGCGGACTGATGCTCTAGAAACTCTCCGGGTAGATGCGGGCGGAGCGGCACAGCAAAGCGACCCTCATGATCGTCCAGGCCGACGATCGTGAGATCGTGGTGAGGGAACGGAGGCCCGCCGGGGGGGGGATCGGGGTCGGGACCTTGTTCCTCGCCACCGGCCTGTTGCCGTTCGCTGGGGAGGCCATGACCTGGCTCACCTGGCTCACGTTTGGGTTCTTCATGGTCACGGGGGCCGCCCTGATCGGCTTCAGCTGGCCACGTGGGCGGCGCCTGCGTCTCATGCGGGGGGCGCGGGAGCTCCACGGCGCGGGCAACCCGATCGCCCTGGGTGACATCCAGGAGCTTGAGCTGGTGGGTCAGGTGCGAGGGCAAGAGCAGCCCGAGCTCAGCTACCAGGTGCTGCTGCGGGCCCGGCCCGGGCGCGCCGTGCTGCTGCTAGCAGGGCCGGATCCAGCCAAGGTGCTGAAAGATCTCGGGGTGATCGCGACGGCCTGCGACGCGCCGATCCGCCTCGGCTGGGGGCTCAGCCCTGGGGCGGCGCCCTGGTCGGCCGCCACCCCGGCCTCCTCCCCCCCCGTGATCACCGAAGCCAAGACGCTCATCTTGGAGGAGCACAGCCCGCCGCTGCCAGGCGGGATCACCATCTTGGTGGGAGGGGCCCTGGTGGGCGCGATGTGGAGCGTGGATCTCTACCGTCGCGCTCAGACCGGGCTCCCCTTGTCCGATTTGAGTATGGGGCTGGCGCTGTTCTTCTCGCTCTTGCTGGTGAGCCTTGGAGGGACGCTGGTCACGATGCGAGCCTCGCTCTCTATCGGTCAAGAGGTGATCTTCGAGCGGCGCGTGTTGGGGCTCCGCCGCCGCCGCTTCTGCATCGATCGCGACCAAATCCACGCGGCTTTTGCGGTGGGCCCAAGCGGCGAGGAGCCGTGGCACATCGTGCTTGAGACGAGCCGCGGTCCGTTCAGCGTCGCGGTGCGCCCCAGCTCAGCAGACGAGGTGCTGCAGGCGCTCCGTCGCTCAGCGTGACTGAGCACCTGGATGGTGCGCGCCGTTGACGCGCGGAGCGACGGCGCACTGCTTAGGACGGCGCACTGTCCAAATCGAGATCCACCTGGGCGTCGCTGAGGTGTGATTCCGTGCGAAAACGGTCGCCGCTGTGGCTCAGCTTCGCGAGCGCCGTGACTGGATCGTGGGTGAAGAAGAGCCAGGCGCCGCTGGCCGCGAGCTCTGGGAACCAGCTCGCCTTCTCGTCGATGAGCCGCTCAGGGTAGCGGTCGTAGCCCATGGTGATGGGCAGGTGCGCCCAGGGCACGCCGGGCACCAGATCAGCGCAGGTGAACACCGCGCCGTGCGCGCCCTGCACCAGGGTGTGCATCATGGCGGGGGTGTGGCCGTGGCTCAGGCGAAAGCTGAGGGGCTCCCCGAGCGAGGTGAGCGGGCCTTGCTCCCCAGTCACCACGTCGAGGCGCCCGCTGGCTTCGAGCAGCTCGAGCAGGCCCGGGATGAACGACGCGCGATCGCGGGGGTGAGGTTCGCGGGCGCGCTGAAGGGCCCCCGCCGACACCACGAAGCGCGCTCGGGGGAAGAGCAAGCTGAGGGGCTCCCCCGCGCGATAGCCCTGCAGCAGGCCTCCCGCGTGATCGAAATGCAGGTGGCTCAGCACCACGGCGTCGATCTCCTCGTGGGAGGTGCCGAGCGCCTCAAGCCCCTGGCAGAGCCGGTGCTCGGTCTCCACCACGCCGAAGCGCTCCTTGAGCTTGGGATCGAAGAAGCTGCCGATCCCTGTCTCTAGCAAGATCTTCTGAGCGCCACGCTCTACCAACAGGCAGCGGCAGCAAAGTAAGATCCTGCCCGCCTCGTCCGGCGGGCACCACTTGGACCACACCGGGCGTGGCACGTTGCCGAACATGGCCCCACCATCGAGGCGCTGTGAGTTACCGAGTACGCTGCGGATCCGAAGCATGAGCCAAGCCTACCTGACCTCTAGGACGACAAGCGGTTTACCGCTTGTCGTCCTCAAATCAGCAACTAGAGCAGCGCGAAGGGAAGCAGCAGCACGCAGAGAGCCCGGAAATGCGCGCCCTCGCCCTGCATGGGAGCACATTTCCGGGCTCGTGTGGCGGCGAACTGATCGCTGCTCTACCATGAGGAGCGAGTTCAAGCGGTGGGCGCCACAGCTCATCGCGGGAGCGCTCAGCCTGAGCGGCCTCTTCACCGGCTCCCTGGCGCAGGCGCAGCACCTGCAAGTCGCGACCTCACCAGAGCCTGGTGAAGCGAGCGTCGGCGTGCGCGTGAGCAGCGCGCCACCTGAAGATGAAGATCCACTCGCCGCCGCCCACGAGCGGGTCCTCTCGCTTGGCACGGCCTACTCCCAGGCTATGGGCCCAGATGACGACGTGCAGCGAGGCCTCTCCGTGGTGCTCGGGCAGTTCAGCAGCGTGAACATCACGGCGCATGGTGAGCGCGGCGGTGACCTCGGTTGGGCCCACAGCGGCAGCGGCTTCTCGTTCATCGGAGGCGGCACCGCGGCGCTCGAAGGCGGCATCGGCCTCGATCTCGAGACGGGCCCGATGTTGAGCCTCACGCGCGCGCAAGGGCTGTTCGCCCGCACCGGGCTCTCCGCTGAGCTGATGGGCAATGACCTCTACTATTCCTCGTGGGTGACCCTCCCGCGGGTCTCGCTTGGGTACCGCTTCCATGAAGATCGCGGCGCCTTGGTGGACCTGGCGGTGTTCGCGGCGCCCGCGCTGGTGGGCCGCGTGAAGCACCCGGGCGGTGGGGGCACTGAGCGCCTGGGCGGTCAGCTGGAGCACGGCGCCAAGCTCATCTTGGGTTGGGAGTGGATGAAGCTTGATGTCGGGATGCAGCGCTTCTCTGATTGGGACGAGAGGGTGACGACCTCGTTCAAGGCTGGCGCCTGCGGTCAGGTCGGCCGCGCCGTCACGCTCTGCTTCCGCGGGCGCGTGCTGGGCGCACAGCTCGCGTCAAGCGACAACGGCGACACGCACTTCGCGACCTTTGGGGTGTCCTTGGGCGTGGGTGCAGTGCGCATCAGGCTGCCTGAGAGCCCACGGTATCGTGATGAGCCCACGCATGAGCCGCTCGGGCAGGCGCCAGACGAACACAAACCCACACCGGTCGCGGCGCCGTGAGCCCTCCCCTCCGCGGCGCGCCTGAGCGCGTACCCGCTGGGCCTTGACGAACCAGCGAGATGACCGTTTATACGCGGGCCCAGTCCGATGAGCGCGCCCGATCTGAACCCAGCTCAGCACCAGGCGGTCAACACGCTGACCGGCCCGCTGCTCGTCCTCGCGGGCGCAGGCAGCGGCAAGACGCGGGTGATCACCTATCGCATCGCGCGCCTGATCCAGAGCGGCATCAAGCCCGAGCGCATCTTGGCGGTGACCTTCACCAACAAGGCCGCCAAGGAGATGCGTGAGCGCGCGGTGGGCCTGCTCGGTAAGCGGCGCCGCAGGTCAGACAAAGGCCCCGAGATCAGCACCTTCCACTCGCTGTGCGTGCGGATCTTGCGGAGGAACATCAACGAGCTCGGCTACCCCAGCGAGTTTTCCATCTACGATCGCGGCGATCAGGAGAGCCTCGCGCGGGCGGCGCTGCGCGACGTGCGCGTGAGCCACGATCGGCTGCGGCCCGGCGACTTGATCCACCTGATCAGTGGCTGGAAGTCGCGCTCGGTCCGCCCGGAGGATGCGCCGTCAGTTGCCCAGACTGATAAGGAGCTGCTGGGCGCCCTCGCCTACGCCAAGTACCAGACGGCGCTGACCGCGGCGGGCGCGGTGGACTTCGATGATCTGCTGCTGCTCACGGAGGAGCTGCTCGAGCGCTTCCCTGACGTGCGGGTGCACGAGAGCGGGCGCTTCGATCACCTGCTGATCGACGAGTACCAAGACACCAACGGCCTCCAGTACCGCATCGTGAAGCACCTCGCGGCGCGGCACCGGAACCTGTGCGTGGTGGGCGACGACGATCAGTCCATCTACGGCTGGCGCGGCGCTGAGGTGACGCACATCCTGAACTTCAAGAACGACTGGCCGGAGGCGGAGGTGGTGCGGCTGGAGGCCAACTACCGCAGCCGTGAGGCGATCCTCACCCTGGCCAACACGCTGATCGCTCACAACTCCACGCGCCACGCGAAGGTGCTGCGCCCTTACCGTAAGGGAGGCGAACCACCTCGCTTCGTGCGCGTGGAGTTGTGAGCGATCAGCGTGTTGGCCAGGGTGAGGATCGCC
>CAYQAC010000057.1:23853-26145 GCA_964415255.1 uncultured Polyangiaceae bacterium
AAGCGAGGTGGTTCGCCTCCCTTACGGTAAGGGCGCAGCACCTCGCTTCGTGCGCTTCGAGGACGAGACGGCGGAGGCGCAGGCGGTGGTGCGGGAGATCCAGCAGCGCCTCACGAACCCAGCGCCCGACACCCGAATTTATCCGAGCGATTTCGCGATATTGTTCCGCACCAACGAGCAGCCGCGCGCCTTCGAGCAGGAGCTCCGGCGCAACCAGGTGCCCTACGTCCTGGTGGGGGGGCAGTCGTTCTACGACCGCAAGGAGGTGCGCGACGTGCTCGCCTACCTGCGCCTGATCGCGGCGCCGCGGGATGAGGTGTCGCTGCTGCGCGTCATCAACACGCCCCCGCGCGGCATCGGCGCCTCCACGGTGAAGACCCTGCTGGCGGAGGCGGTGGAGGCTGGAACGCCGCTCTGGGAGGTGCTCAGCGAGGTGAACGAGGCGGGGCTGGTGGAGCCGAAGGTCGCCGCGAAGGTGAGCGCCTTCGTCGGCTTCGTGCGCCGCTATCAGGAGGCGTTCGCGGCGGAGGGCGCGGACCTGGTGTCTATCACCCGCGAGCTGCTCACCGAGGTGGACTACAAGAGTGAGCTCGTGCGCCTGTACGACAACCCGGCGGACGTGGAGGCGCGGCTCGCGGCCATCGAGGAGGTGGTCAACTCGCTCGGCGCCTACGTCTCGCGCGCCGAAGCGCCCACGCTGCGCGGCTTCTTGGAGGAGACGGCGCTCACCGGGAAGGACGACCTGAAGGAGGACGACGACAAGCGCAAGAAGGAGGCCGTCACCCTGATGACGCTCCACTCCGCCAAGGGCCTTGAGTACCCCCACGTGTACATGGTGGGGATGGAAGAGGGCATCATGCCCCACCAGCGCTCGGTGATCGAGTCGCTCAGCGTGGACGAAGAGCGCCGGCTCGCCTACGTGGGGGTGACGCGCGCCCGCGACACGCTGACCCTGACCTTCTGCAAGGGGCGCATGAAGTGGGGCAAGCTGCGGCCGTCGATCCCTAGTCGTTTCATTATGGAAATGAAGGGGGAGACGGAGCGGGCCAAGCGCGCTGGGGAGGCGGCGCGCGCGCAGTTCCTCGCGAACCAGGTCATGGCGCAGAAGCTCGATGAGCAGCGGCAGGCGAAGCGGACGCGCGGCGGCAAGGCGGGCGCCGCGGCGAGCCCGCGCGTGAGGGGCTCAGCGCAGCCTAAGGCCGCCGCGCCAGCTCCTGCGCTGCGCGGGTCACAGGGCGCGTCCAAGCGGGCGCCCGTGCGTGAGGTGCCGGCTAGCGTCGAGCGCCGCGAGCGCCCGACCGGCGCTGACTGGAGCCCCGAGCAGGCAGCGGCGCACTCACCGTCAGGCCCCAGCCCAGCGCCGCGCGATGCGCTGCTCGAAGCCGCGCGCGGCCAGCGCCCCGTCCCGCTCGGGTTCAGCGGCGCGGAGCGGGCGCTGGCGGCGCTGGCAGCGCTCGGTGACGCGCGCACGGTAGCTCGCCCACACGCCATGGCTCGCCCCGGTGCCATGGCTCGCCCAGGCATGGCGAGCGCGCCCCCAGTTGGTTCACAGCGGGAGCCGCCCACTGGGTCTCGCCCGAGCGACGCGCCGGAGACGCAGCGCTCAAGCGCGTCGATGACTGAAGCCGAGCGCCTGGCGCGCGCGCTCGCGGTGTTGTCTGGCGCGCTCGACGGAGACTGAGGTCGAAGGCGCGCTCAGCGCGGTGCCGTCTAACCCCCAAAAAGAAGGAAACACCCGCCTGCTCGACGGCGGACTCCTGAGCGTTGAACCGCATCGCTCAGCCATGAGTGAAGGCTCACGCGAGCTGACGCCACGCTGGGCGCTTGCGGCGCGCTGACTCTCGCCCCATACCGCCTGCGCGCGTCGCTGAGCGGCGCTCTGCGAGGAGAGAGACATGGCACGCATCGTAGTCACGGGGGCAAACCGAGGGATCGGGCTCGAGCTGGTGAAGCAGCTCACGGCGCGCGGGGCGCAGGTGGTGGCGGTGTGTCGCGAGGGCTCGCCCGAGCTCAGCGCGGTGAACCCGGCGGAGGTGCTGAGCGGCGTAGACGTCAGCTCAGATGACGATGTGAGCTCGCTCTCGGAGCGCCTCGGCAGCGCGCCCATCGACGTGCTGATCCACAACGCGGGGGTGCTCGCGCTGGACGCTCTCCAGGCGCTGGACGTGGAGGCCATCCGTCGGCAGTTCGAGGTGAACTCGCTTGGGCCGGTGCGGCTCACGGCGGCCCTGCTCGATCGCCTCGAACTGCCGACGGATGGCCTCCACGTCCAGCGCCTGGAGAGCGTCCAGC
>CAYQAC010000057.1:26155-29811 GCA_964415255.1 uncultured Polyangiaceae bacterium
ATCGCCTCCCAGCAGGCGGCAAGGTCGCGATCGTCTCGGGTCGCATGGGCTCGATCACCGACAACGGCTCGGGCGGGATGTACGGCTACCGGATGAGCAAGGCGGCGGCCAACGCCGCGGGCAAGAGCCTGGCGCGGGATCTCGCGCCGCGCGGGGTGGCGGTGGTGATCCTCCACCCCGGCCACGTGCAGACGCGCATGACCGGCGGCAACGGCGACGTCACGCCGGACGTCGCGGCGGCGGGCCTGATCGCGCGCATCGACGAGCTGAGCCTGGAGCGGAGCGGCCGCTTCATGCACGCAAATGGTGAAGAGCTGCCCTGGTAGCTTGCCCATGAGCGACGGGCGCGGTGTGGCTCGGCTGTCTAGTGACGCGCGTGTTGAGCGGGCTCGATCGGGGGGGGGTTAGACAGGCAGTCGCTTACGTCGCGCTGCGCGGTGCGCCCGAGCGGGTGACGCGCGCTGCGAACTGTTTTAGAGCGGCGGCGGTTTACCCTGAGTCCCCCTGAGCCAAGCTGAGCCTTGAACGTGAAGCCACCCCGAAGCGAAGACAGCCGTCAAAGTGAGCTCGAGACCGCGCGGCGCCTGACGATGGGCATCACGCGCACCGCGCGCGCCGCGCTCACCCTGGCCCCGATTTACCTCTCCTATTTCATCATCTGGGTGATGTGGAAGAAGCTCGGGCGGGAGCCGAGCAAGGAGCGCTGGCGCGCGGTCCACACCAAGAACGCGCGGCGCTTCTACGCCCTGGCCACCGAGATGCGCGGAGGCCTGATCAAGGTGGGCCAGCTCATCAGCGCGCGCGTCGACATCGTGCCGCGGGTGTGGGTGAAGGAGCTGTCACGGCTCCAAGATCGGGTGGAGCCCACCCCGTTTGAAGGGATCCACGCGCACCTGACCGAGCAGTATGGGCGCCCTCCAGAGGAGGTGTTCGCGCACATCGAGCCGACGAGCATCGCCGCCGCGAGCTTTGGTCAGGTGCACCGCGCAGAGACCCACGACGGCCGCCAGGTGGCCTTGAAGATCCGCTACCCGGACATCCAGGCAAAACTCGCGGTGGACATGGCGCTGTTCGGCGTCGCGGTCCCGCTGTTCAACATCTTCATCCCCAAGGTGGACCTCAGCGTGGTCTACCGGGAGATGCG
The DNA here is from genome assembly GCA_964415255.1 of uncultured Polyangiaceae bacterium. Lineage (GTDB taxonomy): Bacteria > Myxococcota_A > Polyangia > Polyangiales > Polyangiaceae > JAHBVY01. The sequence goes on from CAYQAC010000057.1 coordinate 27,300, forward strand.
GCTCGCGCTCGAGACGGAGCTCGATTACGAGCAGGAGGCCGCCTACACGCGCGCCATTCACCAAAACTTCCGAGGCTTCCAGCCGACGCTGGGGGGCAGCGTGCGCGCGCCAGGCCAGGTCGTGATCCCCGCGGTGGTGGATGAGCTGTCCACCGCGAGCGTGATCGCGACCACCTTCTTCGAGGGCTACAAGATCACCGACCGTGAGCGGATGCAGGCGCTCGGCGTGACCGCAACAGAGCTGCTCGAGCTGGTCCTGAACACCTGGACCAAGATGATGTACCAGGACGGCGTGTTCCAGAGCGACCCGCACCCGGGCAACCTCTTGTTCAACGTGGTCGAGGGGCGCACCACCTTGTGCGTGGTCGATTTTGGTCAGGTGAAGATACTACCTCGAGATTTTCATCAGAAGCTGGTGGCCTCGGTGATGGCCTTCATCACTCGGGACGTGGACAGCTACGCCGCGAGCGTCGTGGAGGTTGGGATCTTGAGCGAGGCGGACGCCGAGCGCGCCAAGCCGCTCTTGCGCGAGTTCTTTGAGCAGTACTATGAGCTTTCACCGGCTGAGGCGCGCCAGCTCGATTTCGAGCGCATCCGCGAGGACGTTCAAGACCTCATCGCGCGGATCGACGGCGTGCACATCCCAAACGATCTGGTGCTCTATGGCCGCACCTTCAGCCTCCTGGCGGGCTTAGGCGCGGCGCTCGACGACCACCAGAACTTGGTGACCTTGGCCAAGCCCTTCTTGATGCAGGCCATCCTCACGCCGCGCGCGAGCTGAGGGCGCCGCGCGCGTCAGTTCAACTGACTACCGTCGTGGTGTGTCAACTGAGGGCGCCGCGAGCGTCAGCTTAGCTGACCTCCTTGATCAACCCCTTACCCGCGCTCGAACTCGAGCTTCACCCAGGCGCCGCGCTGGCTTGGCCCTTTGCAGGCCCACAGCCCGCGCGTCTTTGGCTCCACCACCAGGCAGGAGTTGGTCGCGGTGCCCTGCGCGTCCTCCGGGAAGCGCGCGATGCTGTCCACCCCGTCAGCGCGGTCGGCGAACGCGGCCTTGAGCGACTCCGGCGTGTGACCGCCCGCTCCGAGCAGCTCGAGCATCCGCGCGAGCCGCCGCTCGCTGGAGCTCGTGGTGGGCTCCCCCTGGAGCGCGGCGTGCTCTGGGCTCAGGCAGTGGTTGCTGCGCGCCAGCGCCTCGGCGCCCGCGTCACGCCGCGCGAGGCTGCCCGCGGCCGCTTCCAGCTCGAGCGCGCCGTCGGCGTCCGCCACCCAGTAGGTGTGCGCCGCCGCGCGCGGCGCCGCGGTGAGGAGCTCAGCCGCTTCCGCGCGGTCGCGCGCGCGGATCAGGCGGTGCAGGAGGCTCAAGTAGCCCACCCCCGGACGACAGCCGCGCACCTTGATGTTGGTGGTGCCGACGGCGAGGCCGTGCTCGTTCATCCCCATCAAGCTGAGGCAGCCGGTGCAGCCGACCGACCACGTCTCGGGGCCCTCCGTCGGCACGCGATGGACGGCCAGCACGTAGTCGAGATCTTGCGGGTTGAGATCCCAAGTCTGACCCGCCAGCACGTGGCCCGCGGCGCTCATCGCGCCTGGGAGCAGGAGGCTGGTGCAGCCCTCTTCGTCCGCGGCGCTCGGCAAGAGCAGCACGTCGCGGACGTCCGTCATGTTGGCGACCGCGTACAAGGCGTCGCTAGCGACCCCCGCCGCCTGAGCGATGGCGTCATGCTCCCGGGTCCCCTCAGGGTCCCACTCCCGCGCGATGCGCAGGCAACGCGCGCCCATCTCGGTCAGCAGCGCCGCGCCAGAGGCACCACGCTCGCTGAAGTAAGCCTCCACCGCCGCGAGCCGCTGGTCCACGAAGCGCTGGATCAGCTCACGCTCACTCTCGCCGTGGGCGGCGCCCAGCTGCTCAGGGCTGCCTTCAACGCGTAACGTGGGGAGGGTCAGGAGCGCTTCCGTCATGGCGCGGTCAGGCTCCCAGCTGAACCTGGTGGAGTCAAATCGGGGCGAGCGGGGCGGCGCGACGCTGGCTGGCGTTCAGCCCGTGTGGGTGCTCTGCTCCCTCCGTGATCATCGCGAGCACCAGGAGCCGGGTGAGCCGCGCGGCGCGGCGCGAAGGCTCAGGAGGGGGCGCCTCGTGAGCGCCCCAGATCACCGCCGCGTGGCGCGGCGTGAGATCACGGCGCGGCTCGAGTCGATGGGCTTCGATCTATGGGTTTGGGGGTTGGGCACCGCGCTGGGCGAGCTCGCCGAACCCCTGAGCATTGAGCCCTCGTCCCCGCTGCTCCTCACCGGTAACACGCGCGCCCTGTGGCCGGCGTTCGTCGCCGCACAAGAGCGAGGCGCGGCTTGCCCACCGCACCCACTCGACGCCTACACCGAGGCCGCCCACCAAGCCGCCCTGAGCGCCGCTCCAGGTGCCCAGGTGCGCACCCTGTGGGCCCACCGCGGCACCCCCGTGCTGCCGATTCAGCGCGTCGCTGAGTGCCTTGGGCTGTGCCACCTGGGGCCC
>CAYQAC010000058.1:0-19474 GCA_964415255.1 uncultured Polyangiaceae bacterium
GCGGAGGGCCCGGAAAAGCGCGCCCTCGCCCTGCATGGGGGCGCTTTTCCGGGCCCTCGTGGGGGCAAACTGATTGGCGCTCTAGGGCGTGCGGCGCTGGCTGACAGCGAGGTGCCAAACCCCCACCCCGTGAAGCACACCCGGAGGCTTGGTGGCCCGCTCAGCTCACGCCAGGGGGTCTTTGGCGCGGTGGTAGGCGGTGGCGCTCGCGACCAGGGCGATGGTCAGGTTGGCTCGCTGAGGGTCGGTGCCGATGTCCGCTGGGTCGATCCGCAGGTTGGTGAGCGCGTTGTAGCCGCGGCGCCGCGCCTGCTCTTTCAGGCGCACGATGGCCTCGCGGCGCACCTTGAGGATGACGGCGCTCACGTTGTTGAGCTCACCGCCGAACAGCAGCACGATGCTGGCGACGAGCGCCTGGAAGCGATCCACCCCCCACACGAGCTCCACGTTCAACAGCTGCGGGGCGATGTCCGGGTGCGGCACCGCGCGGCTGAAGCGCCGTGAGTTGGTGATCAGGATGTGCGCCAGCGCCTGCTCGCGCCTCGCCAGCGCGGCGGCGTGCAACCTGCGGCGCCCGGGGCCCACCGCCAGGGCGATCGACACCATCACGATGAGCAGGACGATGCCAATGAGGTCGTCCACGAGCGCTCAGCCCTCCTGAACCACCTGAACCGCGGTGCCGTAAGTGTAGAGCTCGGCGGCCCCAGCGGCGACGGTGCTGGTGGAGTAGCGCACGTTGACGACGGCGTTGGCCCCCAGCTGTCGTGCCTCATTGAGCATGCGCGCCGTGGCCTGCTCCCGCGACTCCGTGAGCAGCTCGGTGTACTCACTGACCTCACCGCCGATGATGTTCTTCAGCCCCGCGATCAGGTCGCGCCCGATGTGGCGCGCGCGCACGGTGTTGCCCTGCACCAAGCCGAAGGTGCGGACGATCCGGTAGCCTGGCACCGTCTCCGTGTTCACGACGATCATCGAGGCTGCCATACACGCGTGGTGAGGCGCGTGCCAGCCGCCGCGCGTGGGCTTCCGGGGCGCGTTGGGGCACGGCTCGGTGAGGTGGTGTTCACGGCGCCGGGGCAGCTGAGGCGGGCGGCTGATCTGCCAGGTAAAGCGCGGCTCACCTGGGGCCGCGGCTAGCGGCGGGCGCGTCGGTTCGGTCACAATGGGGGCATGTCGCTCACCGCTTCGCGTGTCCTGGCTCGGCGGCCCTCGCGGGTGCGCCGCGCGCTCGCGCCGCTCTCCGCCTGCTGGCTCCTGCTCGCGTGCGCTGGGGCTCCCGTCCCCGAGGCGCAGGCGGCGCCGCCGAGCCCGCCCCTGAAGCCCACGCTGGATCCAGCGGCCTTGCTCGCGAGCGGCCGCGCGGCGCTCAAGGCGAGTGACTACGCCGCCGCGGAGACCAGCCTGCGGGCGGCTGCGCGCGCCCGCGCGACGCCTGAGGTCTCGCTGGCGCTCGCCGAACTCCTGCTGATCACCGGGCGCTACGAAGAGGCTGTGCAGCGCGGTGGCATGGCGGCGCGCCTGCCGTCGCTCAAGGCGAAGGCGCACCCGGTGACGGCCGAGGCGCTGCGGCGTCAGGGCAAGCTGGATGAAGCGCTGAAGCTGCTCTCGGAGGTGAGCTCGGACCCCAAGGCGCTCGGCGCGTCGCTGCTCATGGGGGAGATCTTACTGGCGCAGGGCAAGGCGAAGGAGGCCGAGCAGCGCTTGATGCGCGTGATCGAGGCGTACAACGACGATCAGATTGAAGACAGTGACGCTGACGGGTTGGCGCTGGTCGGCCGCGCGGCGCACCTCCTGCGCGCCCCGCGCGACGCCAACGACGCCTTCAATCAAGCCGAGCGCGCCCAGAAGGGCCATACACCGACGCTGCTCTGGCGCGCTGAGCTGTTCCTGGAGAAGTACGATCCAGGGCACGCGGAGGAGGTGGTCAGCGAGGTGCTGGCGAAGGCGCCGAACCACCCTGATGCGCTGGTGTGGCTGGCTCACGTGAAGCTGGCGCAGGCGCTCGACTTCGACGCCGCGACGCGGCTCGCGGATCAGGCGCTCGGCGTGAACCCGAAGCACGCCGGCGCCTACTTCGTGAAGGCGGGCATCGAGCTGCGCGACATGGAGCTCGCGGCGGCGGACAAGCAAGCGGACGCCGGGCTCGCGGCGGCGCCTGGAGATTTGGATCTGCTCAGCATGAAGGCCGCCGTCCGGTTCCTCGCGGATGACACCGCGGGCTTCGAGCGCGCCAAGCAGGCGGTGCTCAGCCGCAGCCCCCGCTACTCGCGCATGTATCAAATCATCGCGGATTATGCCGAGTGGGAGCACCGCTACGATGAGGTGGTGCACATGATGCGCGAGGCGCTGAAGCTCGATGGGGAGGACGCCAAGGCTGAGGCACAGCTCGGCCTCAACCTGATCCGCGGTGGTGAGGACGCGGCGGGCGTGAAGGCGCTGGGCGCCGCCTTCGACAAAGACCCGTTCAACGTGCGCGTCTACAACACGCTGAACCTGTACGAGAAGAAGATCCCCAAAGAGTACGTCACCCTGACTCAAGGCGCGTTCACTTACCGCTTCCACAAGGACGAGCAGGCGCTGCTCGCGAGGTACATCCCGGGGCTGATGGAGCGGGCGCTCCGCGCCATGACCGAGCACTACCAGTTTACCCCAGGGAAACCCGTGGGGGTGGAGCTTTACTCAAGCAAGCAAGACTTCTCCATCCGCACGAGCGGCCTGCCGGACACAGGCATTCAAGGCGTGTGCTTCGGCAAGACGCTCGCCAGCATGAGCCCGCACCGCGAGCCCTTCAATTTGGGGATGACGCTGTGGCACGAGCTGGCCCACGTGTTCCACATCCAGATGTCCAAGAGCCACGTGCCGCGTTGGTTCACTGAGGGCCTGGCGGAGTACGAGACCTTGGTGACGTACAGCGAGTGGCAGCGCGAGCATGACGATCAGCTGTTCGCCGCGCTGCGCGACGGGCGGCTCCCCAAGCTCGCTCACATGAACCAAGCCTTCACCCGCGCGGAGGAGATGAGCGACATCGCCACCGCCTACTACGCCTCCAGCCAGATCTTGGTGATGCTCGCGGAGCGCTACGGGCGCGCCAAGCTAAACCAGATGCTCACGCTGTGGGGGCAAGGCGTGCGCACGCCGGAGGTGGTGCAGCGCGCCCTCGGTAAGGACACGGAGGCGCTCGATCGCGAGTTTGAGGCCTTCAGCAAGCAGCGCCTGAGCCGCTATCAGCGGCAGTTCGTGCCCATGTCACGCAGCGGCCCGCTGGAGGAGGCCGCCAAGCTGGCGAAGCAGCACCCCGACAGCGCGCCGCACCAGACGCGCCACGCGCTGGCGGCGCTGCGCGCCGGCGACGCCAAGGCCGCGAAGAGCGCCTTGGAGGCGGCGCTCCGCGCCGATCCGAAGTACCCCGACGCGCGCTACCTGAAGGCTCAAGTGGCGGCGGCGGGGCGCGACGTGAAGGGCGCTGAGCGTGAGCTCCGCGCGTTAGTCAAAGACACTGACGGGTACGCCCTGCGCATGAGCCTCGCGCGGCTGCTGGAGAGCGACCCCGCAAAGCTGAAGCTGGAGCTGAACGCTGCGCACCAGCTGGACCCAACCCAGGCGGAGCCGCTTGTGCACCTGCTCGCGCTGGCGACGAAGGAGAAGGACGCAGCGAGTGAGCTTTCCTTACTAAAAAAGCTCGCCGCGCTGGAGCAGCACTCCCCGGAGATCTACCAGCGCCTGTTGAAGCGCCTGCTCGACGCGGGCGAGCTGGAGGAGGCGCGCCGCGTCGGTGAAGCGGCCGTGTGGGTGGACCTGGCGGGCCTCGAGACGCACCGTTTGTTCGCTGAGGTCTTGATCGCCTCAAAGATGCTGCCGCGCGCCATCTTCGAGCTGCACTCGGCGCTGCTCTGCGATGGTCGCCCCAAGGAGCTCGCCGCGGTGCACGGCTTGCTCGCAGCGGCTTACGCCGCGGTGCCCAACCCCAAGGAGGCCGCCAAGCACCGTGAGCTGGCGAAGGGGTTGAAGGCGAAGTGATGACGACCGGCTTGGTACAGGGAGCTGACGGGGTGAAGCGCTGCTGGTGGGGCGCGCAGCCGGAGAACTACCAGCGCTACCACGACACGGAGTGGGGCATGCCCACGGCGGACGACGTGCGGCTGTTCGAGAAGCTGTGCCTGGAGGGCTTCCAGGCGGGGCTCAGCTGGCTCACCATCTTGAACAAGCGCGCGCGTTTCCGCGAGGTATTCAGCGGTTTTGAGCCCGCGCGGGTGGCCGCCTTCGGCGAGCGCGACGTCGCGCGGCTCTTGAAGGACGCTGGGATCGTGCGGCACCGCGCAAAAATCGAGGCCGCCATCAGCAACGCGCGCGCGCTCCCCGCCCTGTTGAAGGAGCACGGCAGCCTCGCGCGCTTCATCTGGCAGTTTGAGCCCAAGGCGAGCGAGCGCCCTCAAGAGCTCAGCCGCGAGGCGCTGGCGGCGCTCACGGAGACCCCGTCTTCGCGCGCGCTCTCGAAGGCGCTGCGCGGCTACGGCTTCCGCTTCATCGGGCCCACCACCGCCTACGCCTTCATGCAGTCAGTTGGGCTGGCTAATGACCACGTCAAGGGTTGCCCAGCGCGCTCGCGCTGCCAAGCGGCGCGCCGCGCCTTCGAGCGGCCATGAGCCCATCAGCACCATTGGGAGCGCAACCGGAGCGCGCTGCGCCGAAGAGCTGGCTCCGGCGCCACTATGGGCGCGTCATCCTGGCACAACTCGCGCTCACCTTCAGCGTGCTCTTGATCGACGCTTGGAGCGCCCTCGGGCGCAGCCCACGCGCTGAGCGGCTCGAGCGCGCCAAGGCGTCGCCCCAGTACGGTGACGGCGCCTTCGTGAACCCCATCCCCATGAACGAGGACATGGGGCGCGCGCTGCAGAAGTGGCTGTTCGGTCCTTCGGGGCAGCAGCTCACGCCGAAGGAGGCGCCGCCCGTGGTGAAGCTCACGAAGGAGGCGCTCATCAGCCCCCCTGACGGTCAGCTGCGCGTCACCTGGTTCGGGCACTCGTCGGTGCTGATCGAGGTGGACGGCGTGCGTATCCTCGCGGATCCAGTGTGGGGCCGGCGCGCGTCGCCATCCAGCTTCTTCGGGCCTGAGCGCTTCTTCGAGCCGCCGCTGCCGCTCGCGGAGCTGCCGCCGCTGGACGCCATTTTAATCAGTCATGATCACTACGATCACCTCGACCTGCCGAGCATTCAGGAGCTCGTCACCCTCACTCAGGCGCCCTTCTTCGTGCCGCTCGGGCTCGGGGAGCACCTTCAGTATTGGGGCGTGAACCCCGAGCGGATTCGGGAGCTCGATTGGTGGCAAGAGGCGCGGGTGGGTGACGTGAAGCTGGCGTGCACGCCAGCGCGGCACTTCTCGGGCCGCTCGCTGACGGATCGCAACGCGACCTTGTGGTCGAGCTGGAGCGTGGTGGGGCCCACGCGCCGCGTGTTCTTCAGCGGGGACACGGGCATGTTCAGCGGCTTTTCAGAGATTGGGCGCCGCTACGGGCCGTTCGACGTGACCCTGCTCGAGTCCGGCGCTTATGACGACGCCTGGGCGGATGTTCACTTGGGGCCGGAGCAGGCGGTGGAGGCGCACCTGGCGCTGCGGGGCACGCATTTAATGCCGATCCACTGGGGCACCTTCAACCTGGCGCTGCACAGCTGGACCGAGCCTGGTGAGCGCTTACGCGTCGCGGCGGCCGCGGCGGGGGTGTCTTTGGTCACGCCGGCACCTGGGGGGAGCCTTGAGCTGGGGAAGCCGCTCCCGACCGCCGTTTGGTGGCCCTCGGTGCCTTGGCGGTCGGCCACGGAGCACCCGGTGCGCTCGTCGGCGGTCGGGGAGTGGGGGCTGCGGGGGGTGCTGGGGGGTGTGGGGGCACCTTGAGGCAGCCGCGCAGTGAGGTGCCAAACCCCCCAAAAAAAGAGCTGACGAGGGCCGTGGCGCGCCACGCCAGGGCTAGGTTTGGGGGTTGGACGGCACCGCACCCAAGGACGCTGCCAGGTGCGCCCTGAGCGTCACCCGCCGGACCCAGGTGCGCAGCGGGTGGCGGCCGCTTGCGAGTCGATTGGACTGGAGGCGCGAGACGGACTAAGAGCGGGCCCCGCCTCGCCCGCGCGCGAGAGCTGGTGAGTCTACGACGCGGCCCAGGCGGCCCTTGAACCGGAAACGAACGCCATGACGGATCTGAACCTCTACCGCAACATCGGGATCTTCGCTCACGTGGACGCGGGCAAGACCACCACCACCGAACGCATCCTGAAGTTGACGGGGAAGATCCACAAGCTCGGCGAGGTGCACGATGGCGCCGCGACGACGGACTTCATGGAGCAGGAGCAGGAGCGCGGCATCACGATCCAGTCGGCTGCCACCACCTGCTACTGGAAGGGCCACCGCTTCAATGTCATCGACACCCCCGGGCACGTGGACTTCACCATCGAGGTGTACCGCTCGCTCAAGGTGCTCGACGGCGGCATCGGCGTGTTCTGCGGCTCGGGCGGCGTGGAGCCACAGTCGGAGACGAACTGGCGCTACGCGAACGACTCGGAGGTGGCGCGGATCATCTACGTGAACAAGCTGGACCGCCTCGGCGCTGACTTTTACCGCGTGGTAAAGCAGGTCAAGGACGTGCTCGGCGCGCGGCCGCTGGTGATGGTGCTGCCCATCGGCACGGAGTCCAACTTCAAGGGCGTGGTGGATCTGCTCACCCGCAAGGCTTACATCTGGGACGACACCGGGATCCCGGAGAACTTCGAGATCACCGACGTCCCAGCGGACATGGTGGATGACGTCGAGAAGTACCGCGCGGACCTGATTGAGACCGCGGTGGAGATGGACGACGACGCGATGGCCGCCTACCTGGAGGGTGAGGAGCCCGACATCGCGACCCTCAAGGCGTGCATCCGTAAGGGCACGATTGGCCTGAAGTTCTTCCCCACCTACGGCGGCTCGTCGTTCAAGAACAAGGGCGTGCAGCTCGTACTGGACGGCGTGGTGGACTACCTGCCAAACCCGATGGAGGTGCCGCCCCAGCCTGAGGTGGATCTGGAGGGCAACGAGACGGGCTCCTACGCCATCGTCGACCCGAACGGCCCGCTCCGCGCGCTGGCGTTCAAGATCATGGACGATAGGTTCGGTGCCCTGACGTTCACCCGCATCTACTCAGGTACCCTGAACAAGGGTGACACGGTGCTCAACACCGCCACGGGCAAGACGGAGCGCATCGGCCGCATGGTGGAGATGCACGCCAACGACCGCACCATGATCGACAGCGCCCAGGCGGGCGACATCGTCGCCATCGTGGGCATGAAGAACGTGCGCACGGGGCACACCCTGGCGGACGAGAAGAACCCGGCGACGCTCGAGCCGATGGTGTTCCCGGACCCGGTCATCTCGGTGGCGGTGACGCCCAAGGACAAGACGAACAGCGAGAAGCTCAGCACCGCGCTCAGCAAGATGGTCGCTGAGGATCCGTCTTTCCACGTGGAGGTGGATCAGGAGTCGGGCGAGACTATTTTGCGCGGGATGGGCGAGCTCCACCTCGACATCAAGATCGACATCTTGCGCCGCACCCACAAGGTGGAGGCCACGGTGGGCGAGCCGCAGGTGGCCTACCGCGAGACGATCACGCGGGCCATCGAGGACAGCTACACCCACAAGAAGCAGACCGGTGGCTCCGGTCAGTACGCGAAGATTGACTACAGCATCGAGCCGCTGGAGCAGGGCTCAGGCTTCGTCTTCGAGACCAAGGTGGTGGGCGGCAACGTGCCGAAGGAGTTCATCCCCGCGGTTGAGAAGGGCTTCCGGACCATGATGGATAAGGGCCCGCTCTGCGGTTACCCCCTGGTGGACGTGAAGATCACCCTGACGGACGGCGGCTTCCACGCGGTGGACTCCTCACAGATGGCGTTCGAGGCCGCGTCACGCGCGGCCTTCCGTCAGAGCATGCCGAAGGCCAACCCGGACCTGCTCGAGCCCATCATGAAGGTGGACGTGTTCGTCCCCGACGCGAACGTGGGCGACGTCATCGGCGATTTGAACCGCCGCCGCGGCATGATCAAGAGCCAGGAGCCCACGCCGACCAACGTGCGCATCAAGGCGGAGTGCCCGCTCTCTGAGATGTTCGGCTACATTGGCGACCTTCGCTCGAACACCGCCGGCCGTGGTCAGTTCACCATGGAGTTCAGCCACTACGCCACCTGCCCACGGCAGGTCGTGGAGAAGGTGAAGGAGCAAGTGAAGGAGCGCGAGGCGCGCCTCAAGAAGTAGCGCTCAGGCAGCTGAGCTGACGAGTAGGCAGCTCAGTCAGCTCAGCTGACGTTAAGCGTAGGGGCGACCGCCTGGTCGCCCCTATCTCTTTTTGGCGCTCACTCCCCGCGGAGGCCCAGCGCCTTGGCCTTCTTGTAGAGGTGGCTGCGCTCAAGGCCCAATGCGCGTGAGGTGGCGGTCATTTGGCCGCCATGGTGCGCCAGGGCCTCCTCCAAGATGGTGCGCTCGGCCTCCTCCACCAGCACGCGGAACGGCACATCGGGGCGGTACAACCCCGCGGCGCGGGGCAGCGCGCCAGCCCCTAGCGCGCGCTTCACGTCCTCTTCGCTGATGGTGTCGTCGGGGCTTAAGATCACGAGGCGCTCGATCAGGTTCTTCAGCTCACGCACGTTGCCGGGGAAGGCGTGGCTCATGAGGCCTTGGAGCGCGGCCGGCGCCAACACCACGCCGGGGCGATCGTGGGTCTGGCGCGCGGCCTCCAAGAACCGCGTGGCGAGCAAGGGGATGTCCTCGCGCCGCGCGCGGAGCGGCGGCAGGCTGAGCGGCACCACGTTGAGCCGGTCATACAGATCAGGACGAAACTCGCCCTCTTCACAGGCGCGCGTGAGATCGCGATTGGTAGCGGCCACCACCCGGACGTTCACTTGGAACGTCTCGCTGCCCCCCACGCGCTCCACCTCGCGCTCTTGCAGCACGCGCAGCAGCTTGGCCTGCATCGCGAGCGGCATGTCGCCCACCTCATCTAAGAACAAGGTGCCGAGGCTAGCGCGCTCAAATTTTCCACGTCGTAATTTAGTGGCGCCGGTGAAGGCGCCCGCTTCATGGCCGAACAGCTCGCTCTCGATCAAGTCCTTCGGCACCGCGGCGCAGTTCAGCTTCTCCAGCGGCCCGGCGTGGCGCGCTGAGGCGCGGTGCAGCGCGCGCGTCACCAGCTCCTTGCCGGTGCCGCGCTCCCCCGTCACCAAGATGTCCGCCTGAGACCGCGCGGCGCGCTCGATCTGCTCGCGCAGCGCCTGCATCGCGTGGCTCTCGCCCACCAGCTCATCGAAGTAGCCGGCGCTCGCCTTGAGCTCCTGAGCTTCGGCCTCGGCGCGCACCAGGCGCAGGGTGTTGTCCACCACGAGGAGCAGCCGATCAGTTGAGAGCGGCTTCTCCAAGAAGTCGAGCGCGCCGAGCCGCGTGGCGCGCACCGCGGCGTCGATCGTCGCGTGGCCGCTCATCATGATGGCGGGGGTGTCGTTGCCCTCGCGCCGCAGCTGCTCGAGCAGATCCACCCCGTCCCCGTCGGGCAAGGCGACGTCGAAGATCATGAGATCGTAGCTGCCGCGCCGCAGTCGCTCGAGCGCGACGCCGACGCCCCCCGCGACATCCACCGAGTAGCCCTCTAGGGTGAGCGCCTTCTTGAGCGTGCTCAAGATGGCGACCTCGTCGTCTAAGACCAAGATGTGCGCGCGGGACACCCGGCACAGGGTAGTCGCCCCCAGGCCGACGTAAAGCCGGGGTAAAGGCAGCTTGGGGCCGTGGGGGCGCGCAAGGTGCGGTTGGCGGTGGTTGAGCCGTGCTCTAGGCTACGGCACGCGCATGAGCTCACCCACCCCCACGACCTCGGGGACCCTCTCCAAGAACCCGCTGCCGAACCTGCTGCTTTGGCTGCTGGAGCGCGAGCTGAGCGGCACCCTGGTGCTCGAGACGCGCGGAGGACAGAAGAGCGCTGTGTTGTTCGCGCGCGGTGTGCCCGCCAAGGTGCGCACCAGCGAGGCCGTGATTTACCTCGGCAGGCTCCTGGTGGAGCGTGGGCTCATCTCGCCGGAGGCGGAGGCGGAGGCGCTGTCTCGCGTGGCGAAGGAGCGCCGGCTGCTCGGGCAGGTGCTGGTGGAGCGCGGCGCCTTGCGCCGCGAGCAGCTGACCCACGCGCTTGAGGAGCAGGTGATGCGCAAGCTGGTGTGGCTGTTCGAGCTGCCCGAGAGCACGCTGTTCGGCTTCTACGAGGATGTGGACTACCTCCAGCGCTTCGGCGCGGAGGGGACGCCCACCCCGCTGCTCGCGGCCATCTGGGCTGGCGTGAGGCGCGCTGGCCCCGACGCGCAGGTGGCGGCCACGCTCAAGCAGCTCGGCAGCAAGCCGCTGCGGCTCCACCCCGAGGCGTCCATCAAGCACTTTGGCTTGAGCCCTGACGAGCAGTCGGTGGTCGACGTGCTGCGCGCTCGGCCCCAGCCTTGGGAGGCGCTGGCGGCGACCGGCCTGCTGCCGGCGGCGCAGGTAGAGCGCCTGATCTACCTGCTGTGCCTCAGCCGGCACCTGGACGTCGGCGGGCGGCCCATCCTCCCGCAGGAGGCCGCCCCGAGCTCACGCCCCGCTGAGCATCGCGTGCTGCCGCGGCGTCGGGGCGAGCACTCAGCGGAGCCCCCGCGCGTGCGTCAGGCCTCCCTGCCTGGGAGTGATGACGTGGGGGACGAGCTGGAGCGGCGCTTCAACGAGGTGGATCAGCAAAACTACTACGAGATCCTCGGGGTGGATCCCGAGGCGAGCAGCGCGCAGATCCAGACCGCGTTCTTCCAGCTCGCCAAGCGTTTCCATCCGGATAAAATCAGCGGCTCGGAGGAGGAGCTGAAGCGCCGCGCGGGGAAGGTGTTCGCGCGCATCAGCGAGGCGCACCAGGTGCTGTCGGACGAAGAGCGCCGCGCGGAGTATGGCCGGCTGATCCGAGAGGGCGGCGCCAGCCCCGCGGAGCAAGAGAAGGTGCAGGCTGTGCTGCGCGCCGCGCAGCACTTCCAGAAGGCGGAGGTGCTGTTCAAGAAGCGGGAGATGACGGGCGCCGCCCAGTTCGCGCGGCGCGCGATGGAGGAGGACCCGGAGCAGGTGGACTACGGCGCCTTCCACGCGTGGATCTCGAGTCACCTGCCGGAGCGCCAGGAGTCAGGTCAGTTTGACGACCTCATCGCCATCTTGGAGCGCGCGGTGGAGAAGGAGCCCGAGAACCAGCGTTGCCGTTGGTACCGTGGGCAGCTGTACAAGCGCGTCGGCGACACGCGCCGGGCCCTGCGAGACTTCCGCTGGCTGGTGGACCAAAACCCCAATCACGTGGACGCCCAGCGCGAGGTGCGGCTCGCCGACATGCGCCGCCAGACGCGCACCGAGGCTGGGCGCCGCACCAGTCAGCCGGGGGTCGGGTCAGCCACCGCCGCCAAGCCGAAGAGCGAAGATCTTGGGCAGATTTGGGGCAAGCTGTTCCGGCGCAAGGACAAGTGAGCCCACCCTGCTCGTCAGCATAGCTGACGATTGCAGGCCCCAACACACCCCGCTACAGCGCGCGGCGGATCTCAAAGCTGCGGAGCTGGCTCGGCTCGCTGCTGGCCGCCCTCAGGCTGAGCCGCACGCGCTGCTGCCCCAGCTCCGGGAAGGTACAGCGCTCAGTAGCGCCGCCCGCCGTGAGCACCACGTCGGCCCCCTCACGCCGCACCTCAAGGCTCCCTGGGGTCCCGTTGGCTCCCGTAGGCTGAGGCCCCTGTGCCTGCCCCCCAGGCTGAGGCCATGGGCAGGCCGCTGCGCCGAGCGGCAGCTCAAGCGCCACGTCGTCCGCGTGCAGCACCACGAGCGGCGCCGGACCCGCGTGCCACTTAATCGTCAGCGTGAGCGCGCGGTAGCGCGTGTCCGTGAGGTGCACCGCGCCGCGCCCCGAGAGGCTCAGCCCGCTCGCGTCGTAGCGCACCTCACCCCCGCTGTTGAGCGGCACGCTCGGCGTCAGCTGGGTGCCCACCCCTGGCCACGCCAAGAGCAGCGGGCCAAGGTCACTCGCGTAGCTGCCCCGCACGTCGAAGCGGTGCCCCGTGAGCTGACCGTCAGTTAGCCATACTAAAGTGCCCCCGTCCAGGTTCAGCGCCTGCTCACTCGGCGGCGCCGGAGCCAGCGCGCGCGGCGAGAAGGCGCCGTCCCACGCTGACAGCTCATGCACTCGCCGCGCGCTGCCGCTGCCGGTGACCAGCCAGGGCGCGCCGCGGGTCGCGGGGAGCAACAGCGGCTGCTCCAGATCTGCCGGCAGCGGCGCGAGCGCATGCGCTCGCCCCCAGGCGTCCAGCCACGCGGCCGCCGCCTGCGGCCGCTCACAGGGGCTGACGCAAGCGCCCACCACCACCACGGAGCCGCCCGGCAGCGGGGCGAAGCGCGCGGCAGCCGAGACGTGGAGCCGCGTGGTGCCGAGGTGCTCGCTCGCGTCGCGGCTGAGCCACTCGACCTCTTGCACCGGTTGGTTCGTGGCGTCCAAGCCGCCACCGATGAAGACGCGACCATCGTCTAACAGGAAGGCTTGCGGATCGCGCCGGCGGCGCGCCAGCTCCGCGAGCCCGACCAGCCGCGCGCTGTGCGTGACGGGTGACACCGCCTCCAAGGTGGCGAGGGCTGGCGTCTCCGGGCTACGGCCGCCGATCAGCAGGGTGTCGCCGGAGTGGAGCCGCACGGCCGCGTGGTTGGCCCGGGGTGATATGGTGAGCTGACGATTGGGGTCGAAGCGCCCGAGCGCGGGGTCGTAGTGGCTCGCGCTCCGCAGCGGCGTGGCGAGGTTGAAGTCACCGTCCGGGCGCTCGCGTGGGTCGACGCCGCCGCTCAGCAGGAAGCCGGCGCCAAACGGCGTGATGCGCCCCCCGGCGCGCGCCGGGAGCAGGCCGTCAGGGAGCTCGCGCACCTCGCCGGTGCCGAGGTTGAGCAGGGCGGCGCGCGCCGCCTCCGGGCTGGCGACGAAGCCGCCGGCGACCAGCAGCTCACGCCTCTCTGGGTGGTAGCCGAGGCTGCTGTCAGCGCGCGGGAAGGTGCCTTGCAGCAGCGCGCACGGCTCACGCGTGGGCCACAGCAGCAGCTCGGCGCCGTGCTGGCCGGTGGGGGCCGCGCCATGCCAAGCGCCGCGTGGTGAGCTGGCGCGCGCCTCCAGCGCGAGCGCCTCAAGAGGCAGCCCCAGCTCGCGCGGCTCGCCGAGCGGCAGCGACTCAGCGCTCTTGAGGTCCCCCTCGAAGTCGCCGAGCGCGATCAAATCTAAGGTGGCATCAAGGTCCGCTGGGCAGCCCCTGAGCACGTGCAGCTGGATCGGCTGCAGCACGTCAGGCTCTGGCTCCGGGTGGCACCCCAGGCTGAGCAGCGCCCCAAGCAGCGCCGCTCGGGCGGGGCGAAGAGGGTGCAAGCGTTGGCCCACGAGGCTCAGGATACTAGAGTCGGGTGCGCGGCGGCGCCGCGGGTCGCTGATGTTCCCTCAAATCTTTGGAAAGTACGTGCTGGAGCGCCCAATCGCGTCGGGCGGGATGGCGCACGTTTACCTCGGGACCTTGAGGGGCGCCGTTGGGTTTCGCAAGCGGCTGGTGGTGAAGCAAATCCGCCCGGAGCTCGCTTCAGATCCTGCGTTCGTCGAGCGCTTCGTGGAGGAGGCGAAGACCACCGTCGGCCTGAACCACCCGAACATCGTGCCCGTGTATGAGCTGGGGGTTGAGCTCGGCGTCTACTACATCGCGCTTGAGTTCTGTGAGGGCATCACCCTGGGGGACTTGCTCTCGCAGTCGGGGCCGCTCAGCGCCAATGAGGGCGCCTACCTTGGCGTGGAAATCTGCCGGGCGCTCGACTACGCGCACCGCCGCGCCCAGGTGATTCATCGCGACGTGACGCCGCGCAACGTCTTGATCGACGAAGAGGGCGCGGTGCGCGTGATCGACTTCGGCATCGCCGCGCCGGTGGAGAGCGACGGTGAGCTGAAGGAGGTGTTCGGCTCACCGGGGCACATGCCGCCTGAGCAGCTGGCGGGGCGCGTCACCCCGGCGACGGACGTGTTCGCGGTGGGCGCGCTGCTGCTCGAGGCCTGGAGCGGCAGCGCGCCGTTTCGACGTGGCAACGCTAAAGCGTCTCACGCTGCCGCGCGGGCGGGTGAGGCGCCGCCGCCGTCCGCGGCCCACCCAGAGCTCGCGGAGCTGGACGCCACCTTGCGCGCCTCGGTGGCCCCGGAGATGGCTGAGCGCTTAGAGAACGCGGAGCTGCTCGGGCGCGCGTTGCGCGACTTCCTGCGGCGCGGCGACGTGGGGGACATCGCGCGGCGCCTGGGTGAGCGGGTGCGCGCGGCGCGGCGCCAGGCGGCGAGCTCCGTGGCCTCCATCCCGGACTTGGAGCGCAGCCCAGGCGTCGCGGAGCTGCCTTCGCTGCCGGACGGCAGCACCCAGACGTTCGCGGCGCACGAGGCGATCGAGGTGTGGACGCGGCGCGTGGACGGCGGCGAAGGTGAGGTGGATAGCCTGCTCACGCAGACGCCGGAGGCCCGCTGGGAGACGGACGAGCCGGGTCACACGCCGCCAAGCGCAGCGCGTCGCGATGAAGCCGAGGAGGAGCTGGGTCACACGCCCAAGATGGCGCAGGCCGAGGGCGAGCTGGGTCACACGCCCAAGATGGCCGTGCGCGCCAGGGTCAGCTCAGCTGACGAAGGCCATCAGGGCGCTTCAGCGTCAAGCAGCGCCCCCACAAGCGCAGATGTCAGTACAGCTGACGAAGCCGCTCAGAGCACTTCAGCGCCGCCCACTGCCCCCGCGAGCCGCGCGCCAGCTAACGACGCCTCAGCCGCCACGGCGCTGCCCGGGGGCTGGCGGGTTGTTGCCGTGGTTTTGTTGGCTTTTGGTGGCTTCAGCCTTTGGTTTTGGGGGTTGGGCACCTCGCCTGAAAGCAGCGTTCAGGCTCCCCCCACAGCGCGCACTGTGGACCCGCTCACAGCCCCGACACAAGTCAAAGCAACTGACGAAGTACGCGAAGCAGGCGTCGCTGCGGTCAACCCAGCTGACGAAAAGCCGGAGGCTGGCGCTGAGCTCAACCCAACCCCCCACGCGCCCTCCGCGGCGCCATCGTCATCAGCGCCCAGCGCCGCCCCTGCGCCGCACCCCAAGCCCCCGAGCAGCGGCGCCGCCAGCGCCTCCGCGGACACCCCGGCCGCAGAGGTAGGTTACCTGACCTTCACCGCCGTCCCTGCCGCGCAGGTGACGGTCGGCGGGCGCGCCCGCGGCTCCACCCCATTGATGGCGCTGGGGCTCAGGCCCGGAAGCTACAGCGTGGTGTTCAGCAGCCCGTCCCTAGGGGAGAGCGTCTCCACCCAGGTGCAGCTGCGAGGCGGCCAAGCGTACACGCTGCACGCCGACTTCACCGGCGCCACCCCCCGCATCCTCCAGCGCTGACAAGCGCGCCGCCACCCATCGCGGTGCCGTCTAACCCCCCCAAAACCCCCTGCCCAACATTAGGTCAGGCAACCTAACGAATGAAATGTAGGGGCGACCGGCCGGTCGCTCACGTCACACGCTACGTGGACAGCTTGGCGCCGCTCAACGCGCCCACCTGGCGCAGCGCCTCGAACAGCACGATGGAGACGGAGTTGGCGAGGTTCAGCGACCGCACGGGGCCGAGCGTTGGTATCCCCACGCCCTGCTCCGGGCGCTCCGCCAAGAGCTCGGGCGGCAGGCCGCGGCTCTCGCGGCCGAAGACCAAGGCGTCCCCCGGGGTGAAGCGGACGTCCAGGTAGCTCTGCTCCGCGTGGGCACTGAACAGCCAGGTGCGCGGCTGGCGCGCAGGGTCGCTCGCGCGCACGGCGGCCTCGGCGGCGGGTAGGTCGGGGTGGGTGTGGACCTCCACCAGGTGCCAGTAGTCGAGCCCCGCCCGGCGCACCGCGTGCTCGTCGATGCGGAACCCGAGCGTACCCACCAGGTGCAGCGGGCAGCAGGTTCCGCCGCACAAGCGGGCGATGTTCCCGGTGTTGGGCGGGATCTCCGGCTCCACCAGCACCACGTGGAAGGGCGCACGCTGGGAGGGGGCACGGAGCCGTGGGGCGTCAGGCGGCATGGGCTGTAGGCGCTTCTAACACCCGCGGGGCCTCCTGAGGGGGAGCGCCGCCTCAGGGCCAGAACGACAAACGGTTTACCGTTTGTCGTTCTCAAATCAGCAACTAGAGCGGCGCGAAGGGGAGCAGCAGCACGCGGAGAGCCCGGAAAAGCGCACCCTCGCCCTGCATGGGGGCGTTTTTCCGGGCAAGGGTGGTGGCAAACTGATCGCCGCTCTAGGGCGCTCTAGGGCCGGATGCGTGGAGAATCCTCACGGGCTCTGAGGCGCCGCGCTTGACGCCGCCTAGAGTCGGTCGGTAGCCTCACCGCGGCGGAGGCCTGATTCTTGGGAAAGTTGTTGTTTCGCGCGCGGTCAGCGCGAAGTGTTCAAGTCACAGGTGAGGTAGCGGTCAGCCGCGCTGGCTCGGCGTGGCCGCGCGCGCGTCGCGTGGCTCAGCTGCTCGCGCCGCTCGGTGCCTTGGCGGCGCTCGCGTTGCCGTCCAACGCCAGCGCGGAGCCGATGGATCCTGCGCTTGAGCGCTTGGTCACGGATCCGAGCTGTCGCACGGAGGCAGGCGCCATCAGCGCCTCAGCCATCGCGAGTGACACCCCTTGCCGCGCGGACCACGTGCGGTTCAAGCGCTTGATGAGCCAGTGGGGTTGGGCGTTGGCGCCGTCGGCGATGCACTCCGCGCGCACCACCGGCTTCGGCGGCTTCCACCTCTCGCTCGAGCTGGGCATCCACGACATCGATCAGGACGCCAGCTACTGGAAGGACGGCACCCAGGGCCCGCGCGATCCTTCGTCAGATAGGGCGTCTATCCGCAACAGCAGCCCGAACAGCACCCTGACCCGCTACGCGCTCAAGCTGCGCAAGGGCTTTGGCTTCGGCCTGGAGCTCACGGGGGACGTCGGCTTCATCCCGAACACCAGCATCATCTCAGGCGGCGGGGACGCGCGGATGAGCCTGCTGGAGGGCTTCCGCACTGGCGTCGGGGGGATCTTGCCGGATTTGGCCGTGGGCGGCGGCGTGCGCACCATGACCGGCACCCCGCAGTTTCAGCTCACGGTGGTCGGGTTAGACATCCAAATCTCCAAGCCGCTGCCCATCGCGGACTCCCACATCCTCACCCCCTGGGTGGGTTACCAGCACGTGTGGATCTTCGCCGACTCAGGCTTGATAGACGCCACCCCCGCGACCGATCCGCTCGGCTTCTGCAACTACGCCGGCCCCAACATCCCGGGGAACCCAGACCTCGGCCGCCCCGACAAGAACCCCCCGAGCGGCCATGTGTATGATGGTCAGCCCATCTGCCGAGGTGGCAACCCGCTCGATTTCAACAACAACATCGTGTTCGACAAGGCGCGCCTCAAGCGCCAGCGGATGATGTTCGGGTTGAACTACCGCTACGAGATGGTCAGCGTGGGTGGCCAGTTCATCACGGACATCGTGGACCCAGGGGACGCGCAGAGCGACCAAGCGGACAAGGACGCGCTCGCGGGCGAGGATCGTCAGTGGTCCGTGATCTTCGAGCTCGGCACTGCATTCTAGCGCCGCGCCTTCTAGCGCCGTTGAACGAGGGCGGCAGGTGGGTCAACGCGTGAGCAGCACTAAGGTGAGCGCTGCGGCGCCGAGGCCCAGGGTGACCAGGCTCATGAGGCTGGCGGCGGCGCGGGTCGCGCGCGTGGCGGCCTCTTTGCTGAGGCCGTAGCTGCCGCACAGGAAGGCGACGGCGGAGGACCCTGGCAGCCGCGGCAGGCCGCGGAGCAGCCTCCAGGTTTTGACGCGACCATCGCCCAGCAGCACCGCGAGCAGCCCGAGCGGGCTCGTCACCACGTCCCACCCAGAGGTGTACAGGCCATAGCGCAGCGCGTGCCCGGTGCGCCCAGCGGCGCCTCCGCGGCGCGCCGCCAGATCCAAGCTGAGCCCGTAGCTCGCGTGCAGCGTGGCGAGCATCACGGCGAGCATGGGCACGGCGGCGGCGACCACGCGCGGCAGGGTGCTCATGTCCCAAGCGCCGCGCAGCAGCCAAGCGACGGGTGACAGCGCGAGCAGGGCCGCCGACACCGCCACCAGCTCAGCGGCGAGCGAGAAGCGCACCGCCGCAGAGACATCCCCATCAGGGAAGCGCGCGAAGAAGGTGGGCCCGCTCTCCGTCGCGAGCTTGGCGGTGGCCCACAGCCGGCTCCAAAAGCCACCGCGGGCGTTCAAGGGGAGCGGCCGCTCCCAAGGCACGATCACGACGACGCCGGAGCCCAAGGTGTAGTCGTCCGGCGCGGGGATCTCCGTCACCGCGGCGGGCACATCCGTCAGCTCATCGAGCTCCGGATCCACGCGTGGCGCCGCCACCTCCCGCGTGGAAATGAGCGGATCTGAACCGAACGCGGCGCGCAGGCGCGGTGAGGCGCTCGTCAGTGGCTTCTCCGCGCGGCCCATGAGCCTCCGGTAGCACGGGCGCGCGAGGCGGGCGAGCGCTGGCCCATTCCTGTCGCTGCGCGTCGCTGGCTACGCCGTGTTGCCGACTGCGCCGTGTCGCGCTGAGCGTCGCCGACCGCGCCGTGTCGCGCTGCGCTGAGCGTCGCCGACCGCACCGTGAGCCCTCAGTGCAGCGACTGATCGATGTGCTTCGCGTCGCCCGGCAGTGGCAGGTCGCGCAGATCGTCGCCGCGCCCACCGAACACCAGGCTCACCCCCACCGCCACCAGGGAGACCATGAGCGACGCGTAGAGCCCCCACTGCCACTCGAGCTGCACCGTGAGCTTCGGGTGACTCTGCGGCGGCCTGAGCACCATCATCAGCGTCTCCACCGCGGTCATGGAGGAGAACACCGCGCAGATGACGCGCACCCCGCGCATCTGGTTCACCGTGCGCCGGCTGATGGTGAGCGCGAGCAGCGTGAGCCAACCCACGAGCCCCCCCCACAACCAGCCAGCGCGCCCACGCGCCAAATCAAAACCGCTCAGCACGCGATTGTCCGGCAGCACCACCCACACCCAGGGCGCGAAGAACACCGCGATGCCAGCACAGCTCAGCAGCACCAGCGTCAGTCGCCCACGCCCCGCGAACAGCCAAGGCAGCGGGAAGTCCACCGCCGGCGTCGGCGTGACGCCGCGCTCTTCAGCCTCCAGCGCCTGCGCGTCGAGCGACGGCGGCAAATCCTCAAGCGGCATCAGCCGCACGCCGCAGTCCTCACAGGTGGGCCCCTCATCCGCCGAGAACAGCTCACGGCAAAATGGGCAGGCGAGCAGGCCACTCATGCGCGCAGCATAGCAGCGAGCGCGCCGGTTAGAATTGGCCGTTTTTTTGGGGTTGGACGGGTAGGCACCCCACGGCATCACGTGGCTCCGGGCCCCTAGACCGCCGATCAGTTTGCCGCCAGAC
>CAYQAC010000058.1:19484-29527 GCA_964415255.1 uncultured Polyangiaceae bacterium
AGACGGACCAGGAAAACCGCCCCCGGGGTGACACCGCGGCGGCGCTGGTGTCAGGCTCAGCGCCGTGGCGCGCCCCCGTGATGCAGCTCAGGACCCAGCCGTCGTCGAGGCGCTGGCTCAGGCCCTTGGGCTGCCAAGCGACGCCGAGCTGTTGCACACCGCGCTCACCCACCCGAGCTACGCCCACGAGCACGCCGTAACCCACAACCAGCGGCTGGAGCTCTTGGGGGACGCGGTGCTCGGCCTGTGCGTCGCGGAGCTGTTATTCGAACGTTTCCCTGACGAACACGAGGGCACCCTCACCCAGATGCGCGCCAAGCTGGTGAATGCGGAGGCGCTGCACAGAATCGGGCTCCGCGCGCAGATCCCCGCGGCGCTGCGGGTGAGCCGCGGGGCGGACGCGCTGCGCAGCAGTCAGAACGTGGTGGCCGACGCGGTGGAGGCGCTGCTCGCGGCGGTGTTCCTGAGCCTGGGGTGGGAGGGCGCGCGCGCTGCGTGTCGTGGCTTCATTGAGCCGGAGCTCGCTGAGCTGAGCCCTGGGGGTGTGCTGGATCCGAAGAGCGCGCTGCAAGAGCGCTTGGTGGGCGTCGGCGTGCCGCAGTACAGCGTGACCGAGGAGGGCGGCCCGGCGCACAGCCGCTGGTTCGTGGTGGCTGTGATGGTGGCGGAGCAGGTGCTTGGGACGGGTCGCGGCAGGAGCAAGCGCCTGGCCGAGCGGGCAGCCGCTCAGGCGGCGCTCGAGAGCGCAGAGCTTGAGAGCCTGTTGGGAGCGACTCGATGACACATCGTCAGGGTCACAGACGGATATCGGAGCCTGTTGGGAGCGACTCGATGACACATCGTCAGGTGCACAGACGGATGTCGGAGCCTGTTGGGAGCGACTCGATGACACATCGTCAGGTGCACGAACCTAGGCGCCGCGCGCTGTGTGTGACACGGGAGGGAGCCAAGTGAACGTCCTAACTGACTCGCGCCGCGCGCGCCGCGCGCTGTGCGCCGCGCTGCCTTTGATGGCGCTGACCTGGGCGCTGCCCGCCTTCGCCGGCAGCTACCTGGACCGCGCTGGCTTGCTCGTGAGTCAGGCGCGCAAGGAGGCTGACTACCTGCGCGCGCGCCTGTCCGACAAGGAGCTCGCGGAGGTGGTGCACGCGCAAGCGGAGGCGCGGCTCGGCGCTGCGCGCCACATGCAGGTGCCCAAGCAAGTCGCCGCGGCGCATCCCCACCTGCTCATGATGCTGGAGCACTACGAGCGCGCCGCAGCCGCCGCGGTGAGCGGCGCCACGGACGAGTTCTTCAAGAAGCAGCTCGCGGCGCGCGAAGAGGAGCGCGTGCTGCGCGGCGTCTTGAAGCAGCTCGGGTGGTCCCTACCGGAGCCGTGAGCCTGTCACTCAGCGTCGGCTTCGCTTCATTGGGTGGCGAAATTGCCGCGTGGAATTAGGCATGAGGATTGAGGCGGGGGACACCGTGATCGGTCGCGTCCGTGAGGATCTCGAAGGCGGCGCGGCTGCGGGTGCTGAGGGTGCGCACGCGGCCCGTGTGCCACCGCACGGTGAGATCGCAGCGCGCGAGCTTGGTGTTGAGGCAGGTCTTGGTGCCGCCTGGCGGGTTCATGTAGGGGAGCGCGACGAAGTCGCGCGCGCTGGCGGCGATGCTGCCGCGGACTGACGCGCGCGCGTCCTCCGCGTGGAAGCTCCACTGGAAGGTGTCGTAGCTGCCGTGGCTCTTCAGTGAGCGCCCGAGGGAGTTGAACGCTAGCTCCTCCCCGTCGAGCCGCAGCACCAGCAGCGTCATCTTCGGCGTCATCACGGGGCCGAGCTTCACCTGCGCGGTCGCGACCTCCAGCAGCGCGTCCTCGGTGTCGTCGAAGCCGACGACTTGGCCCCAGGCGTAGCGGTCGGTGTGCTTCTCCCCCCAGTTGTGGTTCTGGCTGCCGACCCAGGTGTCGATGGACCACGGCTCGCCATCCACCACCAGCCGTCCATTGAACACGGCGTGCGGCGCCGGCACGAGCGACTTCGCCTTGGGGAGCGGCGCCTCATAGAGCGCGCGTGGGAGGAACACGAGCGGCGGCGCGGGCGCGGTGTAGTGAAGATCCCACTCGAGGCGGTGCCCCGCGCACGCCGCGCTCCCACGGAGCTGCTCACCGTCGAGCGTGGCGTCCGCGATGCGCGCGTCGAGCTCACCCTCAAGGAAGCTGCACTCGCGGATTGAGCGCTCCTCCTTCACCGCGGTGACTTGGCGCTGCTCCCCGTCGAACGCCACCGCCCAGAGCTCACCGAGCGCGTCCTGTGGGCGGCCCTTCGGTGAGAACACCGTGTAGCGGATCCAGAACGCGAGCGGGCGGGTCGGGTGGTTCGCGCGGAGGAACCAGCTCTCGTAGTGGCCGCGCGGATCCCCCGCGCGCCACCGGGCTCCGTTCCACTGGTCGCGCTCACGCTCAAAGGACGGTCGGCTGACTGAATACTCCATCTAGACAAAGTGTGACTGACAAGTCATGCTTTGTAAATGAGCCATTTCACAGCGGGTGATCGCCTCACCTTTGTGCGGATCGCCGAGGCCGCAGCACCTGCTGGCGCCCACATCCCGCCCCCTGACGCGGCCACGCTCGACGCCACGCTGCGGATCGTCTCGGGTTTTGGGTCAAGCGGGCCCGCGGCTTACCGGGCGCTGCTGCGCGCCGTCGACCTCGCCGCGCTCCCGCTCACAGGCCGCCGCTTGGCCGCGCTCCCGCTCGCGCGTCGTGAAGCGATCCTGCTTCGGCTCGCTGACGCGGAGGCCACCGCCTGGATCGCGCGCGCGGTGACCGCGCCGATCAAGCTCGCGCAGGCGCAGGCGAGCGGGCTTGAGCGGACGCTCGGCGCTGTGCGCGACGAGCGGAGCCTCCCCGTCGCGCGCGAGGCGCATCGCTACCAGCAGCGCATCACGGATGGCGCGGCGCTCGATCGCGACGCGGAGCTTGAGGTGGACGTCGTGGTGGTCGGCACCGGCGCGGGCGGCGCGCCCGTGGCCAAGGCCCTCGCCGCGCGCGGGCACGCGGTGGTGATGTTGGAGGCCGGCGCCTACTTCACGCGCGCGGACTTCGCCGGCGCGCCGCTTGAGCGGCAGCGCAAGCTCTACGTCAACGGCGGCATGACCGGCACGCTCGGCAACACTGCGATCCTCGTCCCGATGGGTCGCAGCGTCGGCGGTACCACCACCATCAACTCGGGCACCTGCTACCGCACGCCGAGCCGGACGATGCGGCGTTGGCAGCTGGAGGAGGGCTTGC
The DNA here is from genome assembly GCA_964415255.1 of uncultured Polyangiaceae bacterium. Classification (GTDB taxonomy): domain Bacteria; phylum Myxococcota_A; class Polyangia; order Polyangiales; family Polyangiaceae; genus JAHBVY01. The sequence goes on from CAYQAC010000058.1 coordinate 22,753, forward strand.
GCGACTTGGGCCCTGGGAGCCTGGACGCCTACTTCGAGCAGGTCGAGCGCATGCTCGGCGTCGAGCCCGCCTCGGCGGCCACCCTTGGCGGCTGCGCGCGCGTGATCGCGCGCGGCTGTGAGGCGCTTGGGTACGCCCATGGTCCGCTCTCGCGCGGCGCGCCCGGCTGCGACGCCCAGGGGACCTGCTGTTTTGGCTGCCCCACCGACGCGAAGCGCTCAACGAACGTCAGCTACGTGCCGGATGCGCTCGCGCACGGCGCGCAGCTCACCACGCGCGCCCGCGTGACGCAGATCCTGGTGGAGGGCGGCCGCGCGGTGGGCGTGGTGGCCCAGGTCGGTGAGGGCATATCGTCATGTAAGCTGACGGTGCGCGCGCGCGCCGTGGTGCTCGCCTGCGGGAGCGTGGAGACGCCGGCCATGCTCCTGCGTCAGGGGCTCGCCAACCGGAGCGGCCAGGTGGGACGCCAGCTCACCATCCACCCGGCGAGCTACGCCTACGCGGACTTCGACGAGCCGATCCGCGGCTTCGCGGAGATCCCGCAGGGCTACGCCGTGGAGGAGTTCGCCGACATCGGCGTGCGCTTCGAGGGCGCGTTCGTGCCGCTCTCGCTGGCGGCCGGCTCCATGCGCCACACCGGGCACCGCTTCACCGAGTTGATGGAGCGCTTCGACCAGCTCGCCTGTTTTGGCTTCATGATCGAGGAGCGCTCACGCGGACGCGTGGTGCTCGGGCGCGGTGGGCGCGCCAGGATGCGCTACCACCTGGAGGCAGCGGATGTGCGCCGCATCGTTCAGGCGCAAGGTCTCCTGGCGCGCATCTACTTCGCGGCGGGCGCGCGCGCGGTGTACCCAGGGCTGCTCGGCTACGACGTGCTCAACGATCTGGAGGACGTCGCGCGGCTTGAGCGCGAGGGCCCTGAGCGGGTCCGCGCGCGCCACCTCGATTTGAGCGCATACCACCCGCTCGGCACCTGTCGCATGGGGGCTGATCCCGCGCGCTCGGTGATCGGCCCGACGCAGGAGTGCTGGGACGTGCCGGGCCTCTTCGTGTGCGACGGCGCCGCGGTGCCGGGCCCGCTGGGGGTCAACCCCCAGGTGACGATCATGGCGCTGAGCGAGCGCGCCGCGCAGTTCGTCGAGCGCCGGGTGGAGGAGGGTACGAGCATCCGGGTGCCCGCGCCGCCTGCAGCGGCGATCTCGTTTGATGAGACGATGAGCGGCATGGTCGCGCTCACGCGCGATGAGGGCGGCGGCTGCGCAGACGTCTCCTTCACGGTGCACGTGGCGGGCGACGCCTCCATCACGAAGGCGCTGCGTGAGCGCGGCGCCACCTGGCGCCTCGACGGGACGATCGACGCCCAGGGCATCGCCACCGCCAAAGCCTGTGAGGGTTCGCTGGTGATGCGCCCGCTCGCGCGGAGGCGCACCCTCGTCTACGATCTGGCGTTTGAGGACGACGATGGCGCGCGCTGCACGCTCCACGGCGAGAAGCACGCCATCAGCCTCACGCCGCTTCGTGGGATGACCACGCTCCACACCGAGCTGCGCCGTGAGGGCCTGCTCGTCGGTCGCGGCGTGGTCAGCTTCAACCTGGGGGATCTCAAGCCGTGGCTCGCCAGCTGGCGCCTGAGCCGCGCAGGGGCGCCCGCGCGCGCGGCACCGTGAATTTCCTCGTGGAATTATCTGGGGGCGACGCCCTGCTCCGGGGCGCTGGGCACCGGTGAGCCTTCTGGGGCGTGGCCGGGCATGATGCCTGGCTGACGATCGGCGCCGAGCTTGCCGATCTTATCGAGCGCGACGTGCTCAAGCAGTGAGTCGTCGCGGTCGCGCACGTGGGCTTGGGTGAGCGAGGCCACGAGGCCGTCCAGCTTCTTGCGAGTGCGCTCGCGCTCGAGGAGCCGCCGGATGCTCGGCGCCTCCGCCTCCAGCGTGCGCTCCACTGCCGCCATGCTGCCGCGCCGCCAGACCACCGCCCAGCGCTGCCCCTCTTTCACAGGCTCCGGCGCGAACTCTCCATTTTTAAGCGGCGCCGCGGCCACGAACAGCGCGGAGTCCACCTCCACGCGCGGCACGCTGGTGCGCCCGTCAGGCAACACGAAGCCAAGATCGCCGTCTCGCATGTGGGTCGCTTTGTCGAGCGACTTCTCGCGCGCGAGGTTGCTCCACGTCTTCACGTCGCCGGCCGCCTTGGCCGTCTTCAAGAGCTCCTTCGCCTCCGCTTCGGAGCCCACCAAGATGCGCCACAGCTTGATGCGCTCCGGCGTCTTGAAGCGCCGCTCGTGCTCTCGGTAGTAGCGCTCGACGTCGGCGTCGGTCACCGGCTGCTCCGCGGCCAGCTCGGCGTCGATCGAGCGCTGCAGCGCCTGCAGCTTGGCGGCGCGGATGTCCGCGCGCACAGACGGCGACTTAGCAGCCTCCGCCTCGGTGGTGTCGAGCGAGAGCAGCACCTCCGGGATCAGATCTTTCTCCAAGAACGCGCGCTTGATGGCCATCGGGTCGTCGCCGTAGCGCTTCAGCTGAAACGCCGGCATCGCCGCGAGGCGCCGCTCAAGCTCACCCTGCTTGATCGTCGCTTTGCCGACGGTGACAACCACTGGATCATCCGCCTGAGCGGCGAGCGGCGGCGCGATCACCAGCGCTAGCAACGTGAGCGCGAGCCAGCGAGGAGCGCGCGAGGTGGCGGGTGCCGGTGGACGCATGAGGAGCCAGTAGCGCAGCGGTTACGTCGCCACCAGGGGCCTCGCCCAACCCCCCAATCAAAAAGCGCAAGGAGCCGCGCCTGGCCGGTCGCCCCTATCGAGGTCGCGGCTCGGCGACGCTCCGCGGTGGCTGTTCGTTGACAGCGCGAGCTGGCGCGCTTGGGTGCTCCGTCTCGGCCTAGCTAGCGAGCTTCCGAGCTGGCTGTGCGGTGGCCACGCTAGCGGACGATGAAGCGGCCTTGGAGAGCGGCGCTCGCTCTTGCGCTGTGCTCAGGCGCACCAGGCTGGGGCTCACGCCGCGCGCGCTGAGGCGCGCTTCACACAGGCGGAGCGCCTCCGGGTTCTGATCGATGCCGTGCGCTGAGCGGCCAAGCGCCGCGGCGACCGCCAGGGTGGTGCCGCTGCCGGCGTAAGGATCCACCACCCAGTCACCCGGGTGGGTGAGCGCCGAGATGAGCCGCGTGAGCAGCGCCTCCGGTTTTTGCGTGGGGTAACCTGTCCGCTCACGCGCCACCGGCGCCACGATGCCAATCTCCCACACGTCGCCGAGCGGCGCGCCGGGGCTCTCCGCCTCGCCCACGCTCGAGCGCTGGCGCCGTCCATCCTGCACCACCGCGCGCTGCTTGCGGGTGCCCCAGGTGGCGCGGGTGGAGGCGGCGAGCGGTTCGTAGAGCTGACAAAATCTCGGTTCAACGTCAGGGTCCCTGACGTAACGCAGGAGCACGTCGTGCACACGCTGGAAGTTCGGCGTCTTGCTGGGCCAGCGCCGGTAGCGCCACACGATCTCGCTGGCGAAGCACTCGGGGCCGAACAGCTCATCGAGCAGCACCTTGGCGTAGTGGCTCGTTTTTGGATCCACGTGGAGCACCAGGCTGCCGTGCGGGGCGAGCAGCGCGCGCGCGTAGTGGAGCCGCGCCTCAAGCGCGGTTAAGTAAGCGTGGAGGTTCTCCCAGCGGTCATCGAACGCTGGCTGCTCCTCGCGCGAGAACACCCCGCTAGCCTCGCGCCGGCGAGTGACCTGACGGTGCTGTCTCCCGGTAAAAAACGGTGGATCCAGGTAGACCAAGCTCGCCTGGCCGCCGCGGGTGTCGGCCAGCGCGGCGAGCGCCACGAGGTTGTCGCCCTCAATCAAGGTCGCGCGCGGGTCGCCCTCGCGCTCTGTCGTGAGCGCCGCCCCGCGGATCTCAGGCGGCGCTTCGCGGGTGCGCCACGTCAACCGGATGGGGCTGGTGCTCATGCGTCGAGATCGTACGGGTCGCCGATCGAGCGGGGCCAGTTTGTGACGGGTGGCTTCGCGCGCGCGCTCGCGTGCGCTCACCGCCTGATGCACGAAGCCTGAGCGACGCCGCCTTCACGCCGGGTCTCGATCGGTTGACGTCCCTGCTGGATCTCTTGGTGAGGTCCCGCGGAGGCACCGCGCAGAGCCGCGAGGGTTTTTAGGGGGGGTTAGACGGCACCGCCCCACGAGTCGATAATTAGTACGTCCACCGTACGCTAGAGCCAGGCGACGTCTGCCCGCTTGAGGGAGGCGCTACGCTAAAACCCTACCGGCACCACGGGCTGTTGCGCGTGGCGCGCTGATCGCCATTCAGTTTGATGACCTTTCCCGTGGAGCCTTGAGGCGGCGCGCGCCAAGACGTAGCTTGCGCGGGATGAAGTGGCTTCATGGGGTCGCGCTCGGCGCGTTGTGGGTGACGGTCTTGTCAGTAGCGGTGGTGGGGTGCAAGAAGAGGGAGGTGGGTGCGAAGGAGCACTTCGGTGCTGAGCACAGCTGTCCGGAGGATCAGGTGACGGTGAAGCCGCGCCCCGATTTAGACTGGATGGAGCTGACGCTCGGGGTGCTGGAGCCCCCGCCGGAGGTCGCGGCAGATCCCGCGCAGCTGGCGAAATGGCAGGCGGCCGAGGCGCGGAGGAAGGCCAAGCAGAATGAGGTGTTCGAGGTCTCGGGCTGCGGCCATCACGACTACGTGGCCTGCTTTCACCCACGCGCGGTGGTCACCTGCAGCAGCATGAAGGTGGGCGAGCCGAGCGCTGGAGAGATCCTGGATAAGTTGACGAAGAGTCATGAGGAGCTCGAGAAGGCGCAGGAGAAGCTCCTGAAGGAGCTCAGGAAGAGCAAGGACGCGTCGGTGGAGGCCGCTGAGGCGCAGGAGGAGGGTGAGGAGACGCAGGAGCCATAGCGCTAGCGTGGCGGCTAAGCGCTGCTGTTGAACGAGTCGCCCACACGCGCGCCTCACAGGGTGCCGCCGCGCGCCTCGCAGCGCGGGCAAGACCGACGTCGTCACCAAGAAGTCCGGTCACAGCTACGTGGGGATGGCGGTGAGCGTGTGCGCTACGCCAAAACCCTACCTGCGCCACCGGCGGCTCCGCTTGGTGCGCTGCTCCTCGCTCAGTTGGCTGACCATTTCCGCAGCGGAACCCTTGAGGCTGAGCGCGCGTTCACGTAACTTGCGCGCGATGAATTGGCTTGATGGGAGCGCGCTCGGCGCGTCGTTGCAGAGGTGTTCGCGCAAGGTCGCGACGACTGGGCTCGCGGTGGTGGTGTTGGGTGCGCTCTTGGCGTGCAAGATCCCGGGGGCGAAGTCGAAGGATGTGGGGGCGAAGGAGCACTTCGCGACGGCGCATAGCTGCCCGGAGGACCAAGTGAACGTGAAGCCACGCCCGGACTTGGACTGGATGGAGGTTCAGATCGGGGCGAGCCTCCTGGGGCCGCCGCCAGAGGTGGCGTCGGATCCAGCGCGGCTGGCGAAATGGCAGGAAGATCGAGCGAAGAAGAAGGCCAAACAAGTCGACGAGTACGAGGTGTTCGAGGTGTTAGGCTGCGGTCATCACGAGTACTTGGGCTGCATTCACCCACGCCCGGTTGGCCAGGGGAAGAAGAGCGCCAACCTGGCGGTGGTCAACTGCAGTAGCAAGAAGGTGGGCGAAGCCAGCGCTGCAGATCTGGTGAATAAGGCCAAGGCTGGCCTCGACGTCAAGCTCGACAAGGCAGCCAAGAAGACCGAGAGCGCTGAGGAGAAGCTCAAGAAAGCGCAGGAGTTGGCGGACAAGCTGAAGGAGAAGAAGAAGTAGTCCGCTAAGCTGCCCAGTGGGTTCTTGAGGGCCTGGAGGCTCCTGAACGAGTGACCCCCGCGCGCTTCGTGGCCTGCCGTTGCGCCTCGCAGCGCGAGCTGGTGCGGTGCCGTCTAACCCCCCGTTCCCCTTGCTCGGCGGGGCGTACTTCGAGCTCCTGTCGGCCGCGGTGAAGGTCCTGCAGCAGCTGGTGCCGTGATGGCTTGGGTGAGTTGTTAGTCAGTAACGCAGACGGAAGGTGAGCATGACTGACAATCTGAAGCCTGCTCCCAAGCGCGCTCGGCGCGCCAAGATCGTTTACGACAAGCAGCTCATCGCCGTGCCGTTGGGGGACGGCACTCACGGTGCGCTGCACGTCGCGGATGGTTCCGACCGGAACGATTTGGTGCTGGTGCTGCACGCGGCGCGCTCAAGCCAGCCTGAGGCGCTGCTCGACCAGGTGAGCTGGGACACCGCGATCTGGAAGCTGAACACCGGATCGACCCCCATTGATGAGGGGCCGTGGGTGCTGCTGGGGGAGGTGCACCTGGAGTACAGGGTGCCGATTGTTCGCGGGAAAACGTGGTCCGCGTACAAGCTGATTGAGCATCATTTGGAGGCCTACTACGGGCTCTTTCCATGGGATGGCATGGCGGACCCGAAGTATTTCGAGAAGACGCTGTTCAGCCACGTGAAGAGGCCACCTTCGGGGGTGCGCTTCAAGGGCGACTTCGACTTATCAGGTTACACCTACACGCTGCGCGGCAGCGCCGCGCCGGTGAAGCCTGCGGAGCCACCCGCGAGCGCTGTGACTGGGCCCGCCGAGGTGGAGGTGCACGTGCTGTACCCTGCGGGTGCTGGCCTGGAGACGATGAGGGCGCTCGAGCAGGCCCTGAGCGAGCTCAGGCTGGGTGAGATTGACGCGGTAGAGACGGGTGAAGAAGACGGAACGATCGTGCTATGCGTGGAGGCGGTGGAGCTCGCCGCAATGGAGCCGCACCCTTCTCACTCCGCGGGACGGCG
>CAYQAC010000059.1:0-18586 GCA_964415255.1 uncultured Polyangiaceae bacterium
GCTTCGATGACGCTGGGCCGCCGCCACCTCCGGAGGGTTTCCGTGGGGGGGGGGAAGATCGGCGCCGCAAAGAGCGCGAGAAGGTCGAGCGCGGGGACAAGAAGAAGCGCTCTAAGGGGTCCAAGCGCGGTGCCCAGGACGATCGTGATGACCCAAGTCGTTGGGACCGCGACCGCTGGGATGATGACTAGGACGCGGGTCGGCGGCCGACCGAGCTCAAGCGCTCGCGGGCCACGCCGATAACGCCTGGGTGGGTCGGGTACTACCTCCGAGGCTCTTATATAACTGCTCGAATTTATTGAACTAATTATCGAGCCCGGGGTGGTCATGGGCGCAGATTGCGTGGCGCCGTGGGGGCGTGCTACGTACGCCCCTCGCTTGTCGCCCAGGGGCGCAGGCCTTGAGCGCTTTCGAATGGCTTTGTCAGCATCCACGGTCCGGGTGTGGCTCCCCGCCACCTCCACCTGAGCTCCCACTCTTCGAGCTCCGCTCCACCCCTCTGAGCTCCGCTCCTCCCCATGATTTTCGACTGGCTCTACGGCCTGTTCTCGAATGACCTGGCCATCGATCTCGGTACGGCCACCACCCTGATCTACGTCAAGGGTAAGGGGATCGTGAGCTGTGAGCCGTCAGTGGTCGCGGTCCAGCGCGACTCGCGGGGGGGCAAGAAGGTGCTCGCGGTGGGCCGTGAGGCGAAGGAGATGCTCGGGCGCACGCCCGGAAATATCGAAGCCATCCGGCCGCTGCGCGATGGGGTGATCGCGGATTTTGAGATCACCGAGGCCATGCTGCGCTACTTCATCAGCCGCGCTCACAATCAGCGCACCCTGGTGAAGCCACGCATCATCATCTGCGTGCCCTTCGGGATCACGGAGGTGGAGAAGCGCGCCGTGAAGGAGAGCGCCGAGAGCGCCGGGGCACGTGAGGTGTACTTGATCGAGGAGCCGATGGCGGCGGCCATCGGCGCCGGGCTGCCCATCACCGAGCCGAGCGGCAACATGGTGGTGGACATCGGGGGAGGGACCACCGAGGTCGCGGTGATTTCGCTGGCTGGCATCGTCTACTCGCAGAGCGTGCGCGTCGGCGGCGACAAGATGGATGAGGCCATCGTCGCCTACATGAAGCGCAAATATAACCTCGCCATCGGTGAGCAGACGGCCGAGCGCATCAAGATGACGATCGGCAACGCTTACTCGCTCGACCAGCAGGTGACGATGGAGGTCAAGGGGCGCGACATGGTCGCCGGCATCCCGAAGACGATCGTCGTCAACTCGGACGAGATCCGTGAGGCCATGTCGGAGCCCATCAACGCCATCGTGGAGGCGGTGCTCGCCGCGCTCGAGCGCACGCCGCCTGAGCTCGCGGCTGACATCGTCGATAAGGGCGTGGTGCTCACCGGCGGCGGTGCGCTCTTGAAGAACATCGACGTGCTGCTGCGCGAGGAGACGGGCCTACCGGTGATGGTGAGCGACGATCCGGTGAGCGCGGTGGTGCTTGGCTCAGGCAAGACGCTTGACCACATTGAACTGCTGAAAGAGGTCACCATCGGCTGAACGCTCCAGGCAAGTGCCCAGCCGGTGCCTCCCCACGGCGCTACGGTACGCCGGTTGGTATGTTGTCCTGACAAATGCCTCGCGAGCGGCCCTGGGTCGGGTGAGGTGGGGGCGCTGGGGCGCAGCGCGAGCTAGCCTCGCTGGGTTGGGATGCTGAGGATCTGACATGGGCTCCTGGAAGCGGTACCGCGACACGATCTTAGTGGTCTTGTTACTCGCGCTCCCCTTCTTCGTGCTTCGCACGCGGATTCGGAAGCCCGAGAACATGAGCGTCGTGGATCGCGCCGTGGTGCGCATCACCGCGCCCATTCAATACGGCTCGGCGGCGCTCGCGCGCGGCGTGTCGCGCGTGATCGGCGAGTACGTGTACCTGGTGGACGTCAAGGCCGACAACGACAAGCTGGCGTTCGAGAACGCTCGGCTAGCTGACGAAGTACGGCGGCTTGAGGCAGAGCGCGCGGAGAACCGCCGCCTGCGCCGGCTGCTCGGCTTACGCGAAGAGCTCCCGCAGCAGACGCTGAGCGCGCTCGTGGTGGGGAAGGACACCACGGAGTACTTCCGGGTGGCGCGCCTCACGCTTGACCTACCAGGCCAAGACGTCCCGCAGCACACCCCGGTCATCAGCATCGACGGCGTGGTGGGCACGGTGCTGCGCGGGGCGGGCGACAGCGTGGACGTGCGCCTCACAGTGGACAGCGGGTTTGGCGTGGACGTGGTGGTGGAGCGCACCGGCGCGCGCGGCTTCGTGCGCGGCGTGGGTGATCGGAATCGCTACGCGGTGAGCGTCGAGTACGTGAAGCGGACGGACGAGGTGGACGTGGGTGATCTGCTGCTGACAAGCGGCGTGGGTTGTCGCTTCCCCAAGGCGATCCCCGTGGCGCGCGTCACCAAGGTGGTGAGCCGCGACTTTGGTATCTACCAGACGGTGGAGGCGGAGCCGACCGTGGACTACTCGCGGCTCGAGGAGGTGCTGATCGTACTCACCGACACCGAGCGTTGCGCACCGCCGGAGGCGACCAGGCGCTGAGATGCGGACGCTCGGGTTGATCGGGGTGGGGCTCTTGCTCGCGCTGCTGCAGGGGAGCCTCTATCGCCTGTTCGATCCGCTCGGTCGCGTGGTCAATGACTGGTTTGGGGTGAGCACTGTCGGCGGTTCACCGAGCCTGGTGTTGCCGCTCGTGGTGTACCTCGGGGTGCACGAGCTCTCGATGCCGCGCGGTGCGCTGATCTCCTTCGCGCTCGGCTACTTGATCGACGTGTTCTCTGGGGCGCCGCTCGGGCTCTTCACCTTCGTGCTGGTCGCTGTGTGGTGGCTCTCGCGCGTCGCTGGGGTAAGGCTCACGGCGCAGACCAAGCTCACGCAGATGTCCCTCGCCTTCTTCTTCGCCCTCATCGAAGCCGCCATCGTGCTGATGCTGCTCGCCATCTTCGGCGCGGACGCACATCGCCCTGCGGAGCTGGTGGGGGTGGTGGTGCCTCACGCGCTCGTGACGGCCTTGTTCGCCCCGTTTGTGTTCGCGGTCGCGGCGCGTGTTCACGGCGCGGCCGGGGCCAGCTCGAGTGGGGGGCCGCCGTGAGCATCCTGGTGCAGCGCTCTGACGTCGGCGAGTTCCGGCGCCGCTACAGCTGGATGGTGCTGTTCGTCCTCGTCGTGTTCCTCTTCCTCATCGGTCGCCTCGTGCAGCTGCAGCTGGTTGAGCATGACGTTCACCGCTCGCAAGCCCTCCGCAACATCGTGAACGAGCAGCGGCTCGCCACCAGTCGCGGGGTGATCCGCGACGCCCATGGTCGGGTGCTGGCGGGCAACCGCCCCTCCTACAACGTGCACGTCGTCCCCGGCGTGATCGACCTCGAGAAGACGTGGCCGCGCGTGGTGGAGTTGATGGGGCTGCCGGCGGCGGAGGCGAACGAACTGGCGGAGGACATCCGGGCGCTTCGGGGCGGTCGTCGGCGCGAGCAGCAGACCTTGCTCAAGGTGGACGTCTCGCGTGATGTGGTGGCGGCGCTCAAGACCCACGAGCGCGAGCTCGTGGGGGTCGAGGTGACGCCCGTGCCTGTCCGCTACTACCCGCACGGCGAGCTGGCCGCGCACCTGCTCGGCTACATGCGTGAGGTGGATCCAGAGATCCTCGCGCAGCTTGAGGGGCATGGGTACCGCGCGGGCGATCGCATCGGAGCTGTGGGGGTTGAGCGGCGCTGGGAGAGCTACCTAAAAGGTCAGCGTGGCTGGCGTAAGGTGCTGCGTGGGCGCCAAGCGATGAGCAACCGAGAGGAGCTCGAGGAGCAGTACCTCGACGAGCCTCGTCGGCTCGATCCGGTGCCGGGCCGCGACATCTCCCTGACCATCGACATTGAGCTGATGGCCGCCATTGAGAGCGCCATGCGTGGCCAGGTAGCGGGCGCTGTGGCGGTGGTGGATGTGCGCACCGGGCGCATCCTCGCGGCGCTGTCGAAGCCGAGCTACGACCCGAACCTGGTGAGCGGCTCCATGGGGAAGAAGGTCGTTCAAGACAACTTCCGCAAGCTCTACAGCGACCCCCTGAAGCCCACCCTCGACAAAACGGTGTCCGCTGCCTACCCGCCCGGCTCCACCTACAAGCCCTTCACGGCGCTGGCCGGGCTGGCAGATCGGCTCATCTCGCGGCGCTCGGTGGTCGACTGCCGTGGCGGCTACGAGTACGGCCGGAGGTACTTTCGTTGCACGGGGATCCACCGCAACGTCCAGCTGCATGAGGCCCTGGTGCGCTCATGCAACACCTACTTTTACGAGCTCGGCGAGCGCATCCACATCGATCGCCTGAGCGCCGTCGGGATGGACTTCGGCTTCGGTGTGAAGACCGGCATCGGCATCAACCCGGAGACGCGCGGGCGCATGCCCACACGCGCTTGGTACACTCGGCACTACGCGGGCGCCTTCCGTGGTGGCTTCACGCTGCTCAGCGCGATCGGGCAGGGGGCGTCGACGGTGAGCATCCTCCAGCTCGCCCTGGCTTACGGCGCGCTCGCGAACGGCGGCACCTTGTACCAGCCGCAGGTGGTGCGCAGCATCGAGACCAGCGATGGCACCATCGTTCAGGAGTTCCCGCCGCGGGTGCGTCGCCTGGTGAGCGTGGACCCGGAGCACCTCGACTGGATCAAACGGGGCCTGACGGGGGTGGTGACGGAGCGCGAGGGCACGGCGTTCGCTGGGCGCATCGTCGGGGTGGACGTCGCGGGCAAGACGGGCACGGCCCAGGTGAGCCGCAGCACCCCGCAGGGCGTGGACCCAGACAAGGTCTGGTACTTCAATCGGGACCACGCGTGGTTCGCTGGTTACGCGCCGAGTCGCTCTCCTGAGATCGCGGTGGTGGTGCTGATTGAGCATGGTGGGGCTGGTGGTAAGGCGGCCGTGCCGGTCGCGATGCGTATCGTCCGGGCCTGGCAGAACCTCCGCGAGGCGCGGCTCGCGGGGCGCACCTCATCGCGTCGCGAGCAGGGGTCGGTGCCGTGAGCGCGGAGTACGTCAGCTCACCTGAGCACCTCATGGCGTCAGCGTACGTCAGCTCACCTGAGCACCTCATGGCGTCAGAGTACGTCAGCTCACCTGAGCACCTCATGGCGTCAGAGTACGTCAGCTCACCTGAGCACCTGGTGAGGAGCGACGATGCTGCGCGGTGAGCGGGTGCGCGGGCGCGACCACTTCGATTGGCCGCTGTTCTTGGTGTGCGCCACCATCGGCGTGGTCGGCATCGTCAACCTGTACAGCGCCACCAGCGTCTACCTGGAGGTGGCGCGCAAGAAGGCGCTAGCCGACATCTACGTGTCGCAGGTGTACTGGATGGTGGTCGGCGTGCTGCTGGCCATCTTGGTGTCCGCGATCGACTACCGTCACTTCGAGCGCTTCGCGTACGCATTCTACGCCGTGGGGATGGCGACGCTGGTCGCCCTCTTGATGTTCGGCACCGGGATCCGCGGGGCGGTGCGCTGGGTCGAGATAGGCAGCTTCACGTTCCAACCGTCCGAGTTCACCAAGATCTTGTTGGTGCTCGCGGTGGCGCGCGCGGTGCATGACGATCCGCGGACGGAGCCGCGGCGCGTGCTGGATCTGTGGCTGCCAGGCTTACTCACGGCCGTGCCGTTCTTCTTGATCTTGCGGCAGCCCGATCTGGGGACGGCGCTGGTACACGTCATGGTGGTGCTGTCCATCATGGCGATGACCAAGGTGCGTCGCGGCAGCCTGATCGCGCTCATCGCCGGCATCAGCGCGTTCAGCGTGTTGGCGTGGAACTACCTCCTGCACGACTACCAGAAGGCTCGCGTGACGGCGTTCCTCGATCCGGAGGCCGACAAGACGGGCTCGGGTTGGCACGCCTTCCAGTCGAAGACCGCCATCGGTAACGGCGGGTTCACGGGGCAGGGCTTCATGCAGGGGACCCAGAACCAGTTCGGCTTCCTGCCTGATCAGTTCAGCGACTTCCCCTTCGCCGTGTTCGCTGAGGACTGGGGCTTCGTTGGCTCGGCCCTGCTGCTCGCGCTCTACGCGTTCCTGTGCATCTGGGCGGTGCACATCGCCTCCCAGGCGAAGGATCGCTTCGGGGCAGCGTTGGCCATCGGGATGGGCGCCATCATATTCTGGCACACCCTCGCCAACATCGGGATGGTGCTGGGCGTGATGCCGGTGACGGGGATCACGCTGCCGTTCTTCTCTTACGGTGGCTCGAGCATGCTCTCGATGTGCATCGCCTGCGGCCTGTTGATGAACGTCTCCATGCGGCGCTAGGATCGCCGCTCTAGGGGGCGCGGGGCGCCTTCATTGGAAGTCGTGGCGCCCGGAGCGTGGAGCGGGGGCTGAGCCGACCAAGCGCGCTCTGAGCGGTTCGTGAGAGCCATGGTTTGGGCCCCTGGGCTGACTAGGTGTTCTTTTTCGGGGGGGGTTGGCTAGGTGATGCGTGGCTCATGAGGTCGCTGGCTGTGCCGTTCGGCCCTGCGCGGCCGAGGCAAAGCGCTCGCGCTTGAACCCTTTGTGGCGCGCCTGGCTCTCACGCTCCGTTGCGCTCCCTGCGTGTTCGCACAGCGAAAGCTGCTGATTTGAGGTCGACTTACGGTGAGCCGCTCTTCGTCCTAGAAGACAAGCGGGTCACCGTCGCCTCAGGAGCAGCACCTAGCGACTGCTCAGGGACTATGACGATCCGTTGTTCAGCACCCAACACCCCGTTCTAAGGAGAACAGCATGCCTCAAGGGACGCCCGTCAGTGAGTTCAGCCTGCACCTCGTACAAGAGGAGGCGTACCGGTTCCAGGTGCGCTTTGATAAGGACTACGCCCCGCTCATGGTGGATGAGCCGCCTCCGCTTGGGCAAGACTCCGGGCCAGATCCGGCGCGGCTGCTCGCTGCCGCGATCAGCAACTGCCTCGCGGCGAGCCTCGTGTTCTGCCTCGGTAGGCGCCGCACCAAGCTTGAGCATGGCCTGGAGGCGTCGGTCAGCTTGCAGACGGTACGGACCCCTGAACGTCGGCTGCGCATCGGGAAGGTGAAGGTGTCGCTCAAGCTGCCCCCTGGTGTGCCGCAGGAGGCGATCGATGCGTGCCGTGACACCTTCGAAGACTTCTGCACCGTCACCGCCAGCATACGGCAGGGCATCGACGTGGAGGTGGCGCTCGAAGGGGCGTGAGGCGCTGAGCCAGCGGCGTACACCAGGCGCTGAGCGCGCCTGGTGAAGCGCTCGCATTCGTCAGTGTAGCTGCCTTCATGACTCGCGCCCCCGGCGCGCGTTAGTGTAACTGCCTGTAGCCTGAGCTAGCGGGGCACATCAGGCGTTCGTCAGGAGTACTGCCTTTAGGCGCTGAGCACCTGGGTGCGAGCTGAGCCTCGCTGCTCAGCGCGCTGGGACCTCGACCCACAGCGCGCCGCGCAGATCCCCGAGGGCGAAACCCGTCGCGGCGTCTTGTGGGTAGCGGCGCAAGATGGCCTCGCGGATGGGCGCCTTGACCTCTGCGCCGTGACAGGTGAGGCAGGCCTCCTCGGTGGCGATGCCGCGCACCATCCTGAGCGCGACGCCCGCTGGCAGCTCGTCTCGCTGGATGAGCACCTGCTCCTCGGCGCGCCCGCCGCGCTCCACCGCCTGCTGCATCCCCTGCAGCGCCGCGAGCTGCCAGTCGTCCGCTGCCTGTTGTGGGTGGCGGTTCTTACCAGGCAAGGCGACGCGGCCCAGGCGCACCCCGTGCTGCTGCATCACCTGCTCGGCGATCGTCGGGGCGACCGCGTGACAGACATCCACGGCGGCCTCCGGACCGCTCGTCTGCATCGCGCGCGTCAGCGCGCGCCGGAGCTCACCGCTCATGGCCTGCGCGGCGCTTTGGGCGCGCTCGAGATCCGTGAGCGGCGCTTGTGCGTCGGGCGTCGCGCTCGCTGCGTTGGCACTCACACTGGCGGCGCCGCTCGGCGTCACCAGTGGACTCGCGCCGCTCGGCGCGGTGACCACGCTGCCTGGCGCAGAGGCTGCCAGCTCCACTTGTGCCGCCTCAGCCCCCTCGCGGCATCCAGCGAGCGCGATGAGCGCGATGAGCGCCGCGATCAGGCCGCCGCGGGAGGAGGCGCCACGGCGCTGAGACGGCGCCTCCTTCGGCGCGACAATCACCCTGGAGCGCAGCCTGCGCCTCATGGCTCGCCCAGCCGAGCGATGACGCGCTCGAGCTTCTCCTTCACCGCCCCGGCGAACTCAACGAGCTTCGGGTTGCCGGTGCCCTGGGCGCTCTCGGTTGGGTCGACCGCCACCACGGTGACGCGGCCGTCGTCCTCTTCGAACACCACGACGTTGCAGGGCATCATCAGCCCGGCCATCAGATCGATTTGGAGCGCTTGGTGCGCGAACGGCGGGTTGCAGGCGCCGAGGATCTCGTAGCGCCGGAACGCGACGCCCAGCTTCTGCTCGAGGGTTTGCTGCACGTTGACGCGGGTCAACACGCCAAACCCCTCGACGGCGAGCGCCTCGGTGACGCGGCCTAGCGCCTCATCGAAGCTGGTGTGAAGTTGTGTTCGAATGCCAATCGTCGTCATCGGGACCTCTCGGTGATATGGTTAGTATAGCTTATCAATAGTCACTCGGGTCCGCTGCCGAGCCCGGAGCGTGGGCGTTGAGCCCCGCGACGCAGCCGCGGGGCTTCCGGCGGACCGCCCGGCGCTGAGGCGGCGTGCGCTTCGCTGCCTTGCGAGGGCGCCTCAGGCGCCTGCCGCTTGGGCGGCGCGGTCTCCCTTGTCCAGCTGGGTCCTGACCTCATTCATGTCGAGCGCCCGCACCTTGCGCACGAGCTCGTCGAGCGCCGCCGCGGGCACCATGCCCGGCTGGTTCACGAGCACCACGCCGTCGCGGAGCACCATCAGCGTGGGGATGGCGCGGATCTGGAATGCGGCGGCGAGCCCGCGCTCTGCCTCGGTGTCCACTTTGCCGAACACGATATCGGGGTGTCGCTTGGACGCAGCCTCGAAGATGGGCCCGAAGGCGCGGCAGGGACCGCACCAGGACGCCCAGAAATCGAGCAGGACGATGCCCTCTTTGACGGTCTCAGCGAAGTTACTCTCGGTGATTTGAACTGTTGCCATGTGGCCTCCTCACGCGTGAGAGCCAGGACGCGCCGAAAGGGTTCAAGCGATATGGCCGATTCATCAGCCAGCGCCGGCGGTCGCTGCTGAGCCGGAGCCGCGTCGCGGGGAGGGGAGGGCGCGTGAGCTCAGGGCTGAATGAAGCCGGCGAGCGCGCGCCTGACCGCGGCTTGCACCTGGGGCGGCACTTCAAGCTCAGCGCCCGAGGTACGGCAGAGGGCGAGGGTGCGCTTCAGGGAGTCGCACGCGTCGCGGCAGCGCGGGCAGCCTTCGAGGTGGCGCTCCATCGCGTCGCACACCTCCGCGCTGATCTCTCCCTCGAGGTGCTGGGACAGGAGCGAGAGTACGTCAGGGCAACTGCCTGTATCCGCCGCGCCTTGAGCGCCGCGCACGCCCAGGGCGTCCCCCCGCGCGGCGTCCTGGGGGCTCATCTGGCCAGCTCCCTCTCCTTGACGTGGTCGCTCCTCGCGGCGCTGCGGCTCTGAGGGCGCGCCGTGGTCGCCCGCTCCTAGCGCCTCGGCCACGCCCTGGCGCACGGCGCTGCGGGCGCGATGCAGGCGGCTCTTCACCGCCTGCGGGGTGATGCCGAGCACGTCCGCGACCTCCGGCGCGGTGAGGCCCTCCACGTCGCGCAAGATGAGCACCTCGCGGTAGGCGGGCTCGAGCGCGTCGATGGCCAGCTCCAGAGCTCGTTCGGTCTGCTTACCGATCAGGAGTTCGTCAGGGGAGCGTCCTGTGTCAGCGAGCGCCATCACCTCGCTGTGGGTGTCCGTGTCGAGGGAGCGCTCCTCCGGCGCGAACTTGCTGCGCCGCCGCTTCTTGATGCAGAAGCTCCGCGCGACGGTGTAGAGCCACGTGGAGATCGACGCCGCGCCGCGGAAGTCGCGCACGCCGCGCGCCATCGCGAGCAGCGTCTCTTGCAGGATGTCCTCGGCGTCCTCAGGGTCGCGGCACATGGTCATGCCGAAGCGGTAAATCCGTGCCTGATGGCGCTCGAGCAGCTGCTCGAGCGCCTCCCGGTCGCCGCCCTGCGCGGCGCCGAGGAGCTCCAGATCGGCCACGGCGGCGCGCGCTTGGGTGGACAACGCGGGTGCGGTGGGGGCACCCGATGGTGCGTCGCCGGGCGTCGAGTGCGGCGCGCTGTCTAGCTTGCTAGGCATGCAGCGTGAGCCTAGAGCGGCGATCAGTTTGCCGCCAGAAGCTGAGGGCACCCTCTGAGGACAAGCTCCTCTCGTGAGCCACGGGAGCACAGCGCTGAAGCGATAGTGGTTGGGCGTGAGCCATGAGGAGCGGTGCCAAACCCCCAAAAATTAAGGCGCGATCTCAGGGTGATCCCATCAGTGGGGGAGCCCACATCAGGGGTTCATGGATCGATGCGCACGTAGACGTCGAGCTCAGCGCGCTCGCGGAAGAACACCGTGCGATAGGAGCGGTCCAGGCGGTAACGCTTGGGCAACAGCTCCTGACGCACGTGTTGGGTCACCTGCCAGGCGCCGCTCTCGCGCCCGCCCCACAGCTCGAACAGGGTCATCCACAGCCGCTCGCGCCGCGGGTGGATCACGATCACCTTCGGTGGGTTGGCCTCGAGCGTCGCGATGTCGTCGGCGGCGAGCCGCCTCGCGTACTGATCGGCGAACACGATCGCGCCCTTGATGGGCGGCCTGGGGCGCCCCAGCAGACGCTGGAACTGGACATCCTCCGGTAAGGTGAGCACCGTGTCGTGCTCCCCGGCGAGCTGGCGCACCCGCAGCGCGGCGCGCACCACCTCAGCGCCCCGCTCGTTGACGTACAGCCCAGCCCAATGGCCCGAGCGCCCGACGGGGATGTGGTCGTCTAGCGCGCGATGAAACTTCGGCCCGAGCAGCCCGAGCAAAACGAGCCCGATGCAGGCGTATTTGACGTAGGGGAGCTCGGCCCGATCGAGCGCGATGCACAGGAAAATGAAGGCCAGCGGCGTGATCGGGTTGTTGTCGTAGAACGGGCGCAGGCCGGGGAACGAGGTGTTGTGGAAGAGTGAGGTGGCGAGCACCGCGATGGCGAGCGCCGACAGCTGGTGACCGAGGAGGGGCGGTTGATCACGTCGGGCGCGCAGCTGACCCACGAACAGCGCGCAGCCGAAGAACAGGCCGAACGCTGGGATGTTCTGGGTCTGCTTGAGCCAGTACACCGCGGGCCCGAAGGTCTCGCGGGCGCCGCTCGCGAGCAGCAGGATGGCGACGCCGAACACCACCGCGACGCCACCGGCGATGATGAGCGCGCGTCGCCTGGTGAGCGCTGGCGCCGGGGCGCTCGGCAGGGCGAGATCTCCGTGGCGCTTCACCCAGCGCAGCAAGACGGCGATCAGGAGCAGGCTGAAGAAGAAGGAAGATGGGTAGGCCTCATGACGAAAGACGTAGCTGAAGACGTTGAAGAACAGCTTGTAGGTGCCGCCCTTGAGCTCCGAGCCATCGACGAACGCCGCCTGCCAGAAGGCTGAAGGGGTGCTCCCAATCGCGAGCAGCACCGCGAGCAGCGTCAGCCAACCGAGGGCCAGCCCAGCGCCCCACCAGAGCACGCTCTGGCGGCTGATGAGGCGCGCTGGGCGGATCCACTGGACGAGGATGAGGTAGCCGAAGGCGGTGAGCCAACCGAGCAGCGCGCCGGTCGCGGTGCTCTGCTTGAACACCAGGGTGAGCCCGGTGAGGTAGCCGGCGCCGAGCCACAGGAGCCGCGCGCGGCGCCCGTCGCTGAGCAGCGCGTAGAGGCCGAGCGTGAGACCGCCCCACACCACCACCTGCGCCGCGTGGTCGTAGGTACATTCCTTGTGGATTTGCAGCACCGTCACCAGCGTCGCGATGGCGACGAGCACGGCGTTCAGGCGCCCCACCAGCGGGCGCGCCATCGCATAGCCGAGCAGCGCCATGGTCAGGTGACCGATGGCCGCGACCCACAGCTCTTGCAGCAGCAGCGCCTCCCCCGTGACGCGCTGGATCAGGTTCAAGAGCAGGAAGCTCCCTGGAGGGATCGGGAGCACGAAGTCGATGTACGGCCTCTCGCCGGTGCCGAAGCGCTCGGCCACGGGGCCCACCCAGCCCGTGAACTCCATGTCCCCCATCATGAAGTTGTTGAGGCGCCGCACGTAGAGCGCGGCGAAGCCGAAGAACAGCGCGATGAGCAAGCCGAGCAGCGCGAGCGCGCGGCGGCGCTCAGGCCCAGCTGAGGCAGCCGATACGTCAGTCGCCCTGCTCAATGGGCCGGCCTCGGGTGGTGCGCGACGCGTCCGATCGTCAGGGGAGGGGGGGACTTCGCGGGGCGGGCTTGGGCGATCTAGCGCTCCCTCGGATGATTCGTCAGGCAACCTATCCAACTTGGTTTCGTCAGCCATGTTGTCCAAAGCCGCGCCGTCCGTCGGCTCCGCGGCGTCGTCGGCTGGGATCGAGCTGCTCTGGGCCTGGGCTTCATCAGGCGCGGCCGGCTTGGCAGGCGCTCGCCTCGTGGCTGCGTCGTCGGGGGGCGCCATCTCGAGGGAGACGCTACGACGCGAGCCCTGGTTTGGGCGACTCCGCTGCCGCCGTTTCAACAAAAGCGGAGGCAGCGCTGGCTTGGGTCAAACGCGAGCAGTGGGCTGATGTAGGTTCGACGTCGGTGGGTGTGAAGGGCCGCAGCGTGAGGCGGCGCAGCATCACTGAGCGGAGGGTCGGAGCGTCGCTTCGTCGGAGGCCACCTCGTGCGCCAGCCGGTCGCTTGAGCACCACAGGCAGTAGCCTGACCAGCAGCTCTAGTGTCGGTGACGTCATGGAGGAGCCGAGGCGATTTGCGCAAAATTCAGCGCAAATACTGGCGCTATGGGAAGCGAAGGCGCCGCGAAGTGGCCTCACGTGGCGCAGAGTGTGGGCTTGGTGGCCGCGACGCACGCTGACGAGCCAAGCGCACGCTGTCGTGCCTGAGAGCGAGGTGCTAGGAGCACGCGCAGAAAGTTCCAGCCTCTGTGTGACGGTGACGCTCCGCGCCGCCGAGCCGGTGCTGGTCCCTTGGAGGCCGTTGATCTGGATTCCTTTTCCCCAGAGGGCAGAGTTCGGTCTACACTAGGGTGACCGGCCGCCGGCTCGGCTTTCATCCCTTCCCTCTCCCCGTGGAGGAGGTCATCGTGCGAACCAGCTCTTCTCGCCTCACTTTGTTCACTCTGGTCTTTGGCCTTTCCACCCTCGCCATCACTGCCTGCGCTGGTAGCGAAGATGGTGTGTTTGAGGAGGGTAGTGGCGGTAGCGGCGGTACCGCAGGTACCGGTGGTAGTGGCGGCAGCGGCGCGACGGGCGCCACCGGCGCGACTGGCGCCACTGGCGCGACGGGAGCCACCGGCGCTCAGGGCGGTGCCGGCGGCAGCGGCGCGAGCGGCGCGACGGGCGGTGTCGGCGCCGGCGGCAGCGGCGCGACGGGCGGTGTCGGCGCGGGCGGCAGCGGCGCGGGCGGCAGTGGTGCGGGTGGCAGTGGTGCGGGCGGCAGCGGCGGTGGCACGGGGACCTGCAACCCCGCGTTCTGCCCCAATAGCGGCTCAGGGACACCCTGCTGCGTCACCTTGGATGGCCCCTGCGGTTACGACGTGGGCGCTGGCTGCCAGCAGCCGGTCGGCGACATCTGAGGCGAGCGGGGGCGCTCGTTCAGCTGACGAACAGCGCTGTTCGTTGAGTTGACGAACGTCCCCTCCGTGAGCCATCAGCGCGCGCCCACCAGGTCAGGTGGCGCGCGACAGGCGGCAGCCCGTGTGCGTCTGTTAGGCTGACCTGGTGCGCTGGCCGGTAGCACTCGCGTCGGTAGCCGTGCGCAGCGTCAGCCATGCGCAGTGTTCGTCCGTTAGACTGACCTGGTGCGCTGGCCGGTAGCACTCGCGTCGGTAGCCGTGCGCAGCGTCACGTGCCCGTCTGTTCGGCTGACTTTCGCTGACGCTGACGGGGCCTTCCTCGCGTGTGCTTCAAGTTTGTTTTTGGGGGGGTGGACGGCACCGCGCTGAAGTGGCGCCGCGGAGCTCAGCGCCCTCTGGGTCTTAGCGCACGGTCGCTGGGTGCTCACTCCAGGCGGAACAAGTCTTCCAGATCTTCCTGGGTGAGCTTCTTACCGCCGCCCGCATCCTCCGTGAGGACGCTCGCCACCAGATCCTTCTTCTTCTGCTTGAGCTGGAGGATCTTCTCTTCAATCGTCCCGCCAGCGACCAACCGATAAACGCTCACCACCTTGCTCTGACCGATGCGGTGCGCACGATCGGAGGCTTGGTCTTCCACCGCAGGGTTCCACCAGGGGTCGAAGTGGATCACGGTGTCCGCTGCGGTGAGGTTGAGCCCGGAGCCACCCGCCTTCAGGCTGATGAGGAAGCAAGTGATCGTGGGGTCCTCTTGGAAGCGATCGATGCGCTCAGAGCGATCGGTCGTGCTGCCATCGAGGTACTCGTAGCTTATCTTGTCTTCGTCGAGCGCCTTCTTGATGAGCTTCAGCATGCTGACAAACTGCGAGAAGACGAGCACCTTGTGGCCCCCCGACTCACACTCGGAGACCAGCTCGCGCAGCGCCATCAGCTTGCCGCTGTCCTCGTGGCTGAACTCGCGCGGCAGCCCTAAGAGGCGTGGATCGCAGGCAGCCTGACGAAGCCGTGTGAGCCCCGCCAGGATGTGCAGCTGGCTCTTAGCGACGCCGACGCGCTCGACCTCCCCCATGATCTGTGAGCGCACCTCGCGCAATACTTGGGTGTAGATCGCGCGCTGATCAGGCGCCAAATCGACGATTTGGTCGGTCTCGATCTTGGGCGGCAGATCTTTCACCACCTCGATCTTGGTGCGCCTCAAGATAAACGGGTGGATCACGGCGCGGAGCCGCGCGGCCTTCTTCGAGTCGCCCTGGTCGATGGGGCGCGCGAAGCGCTCCTCAAACTTGGAGAGCGGTCCGAGCAGGCCAGGGCTCACGAACTCGAAGATGCTCCAGATCTCGCTCAGTCGGTTCTCGATGGGCGTGCCGGTCAGCGCGAGCCGATGCTGAGCGCTGAGCTCCTTCGCGGCTTGCGCGGTCGCGCTCAGAGGGTTCTTGATGTTCTGAGCTTCGTCCAAGATGGCGTAGTCGAGCTCGAGCTTCTTCAAGAGATCGATGTCGCGGCGGAGCAAGGCATAGCTTGTGATGATCACGTTGGCGGTGCCAAGCTCGGCCTGCTGCTCGCGGCGGCCGGCGCCGTGCCACAGCGCGGTGGTGAGGCCGGGGGCGAAGCGCTCGATCTCTCGGACCCAGTTGGAGACCACGCTGGTGGGGGCGACGATCAGCGCGCGCAGCGTCTTTTGTTCGTTCTTCAAGGAGAGCATGAGCGCGATGGTCTGGATCGTCTTGCCGAGGCCCATGTCGTCGGCGAGCACCCCACCGGCGCTCAGGTCATGCACGAAGCGCAGCCAGCTGAGGCCTTGCTCTTGGTAGGGGCGGAGCGTGGCCTTGAGCCCGCGCGGCTTCTTCATCGCCTTGATCGAGTCGATGGAGGCAAGCTTCTTGAACAGCTGCTTGGTGGCGGCGGCCACGGTTGAGTTGTCCGTGTGCTCGAGCAGCTCTTGGATGCGCCCAGCGTGGGACAGCGGGATCTTGCCGTTCTTGCCCGCCGCGGCCAGGAGCTCCACCTCACGATCGATCAGCTGCTGGACGCGCTCAGGATCGAAGGGGGCGTAGGTGTTATCAGTCAGCCTGACGTACTTCAGGCCCTCGGCTAGGCAGCGGCGCAGCTCGTCGCGGTCCACCCCGACCCCCTCGCTCTCGTAGCTGATGTTGACGTTGAGCCAGTCCATCCCGCTTGAGACCCGCGCGCTCATCTGCACGGGCTTGCCGCGCACGCGCGTCCCCGCGAGCTCGGTGGGGAGGAACAGATCCCAGTCGCTCGGCAGCTCGTCCGCGCCGTTGGACCAGAAGTCGATGGCGGCCGCGCCTTCGGCGATGAAAGACTCCCCCGTCTCGTCCGCCTTGAAGCCCAAATCGAGCAGGCGCTGCACCGCGGCCTGCTGCGCGACGATGTCACATCGGATGCAGCGCGCGCGCTTCTGTCCCTCCAACGCCGGGAGGATCAAGACGGGCGGGGAGATGCCATCAGCGCGCACCTCCACCTCCAGATCATCGTACTCCGCCTTCAGGCTGGCGTGCGCCTCCGTGATGGAGCCACCCGCGCGGAGCCGGAAGGTCGGCTCAAGGTCAATGACCTCTGCCACCTGGGAGAGATCGGGGAGCTCTGCCCCCACCTCAAGCGCCACGCGTGGCAGGCCGCTCGTGATGAGTGAGATGAGCTCCCCCGCGGGCTCAGCGATGGTCGTGGTCTTCAGCAGGCGCCTGAGCGCGGCCGGAGACACCTTGCGGTCGAGGGGGCGGGCCACGCCCTCGCCTGTTTCAATGTGCCAACCCGGTGAGCCCTCGAACCAGCCGCCATTCGAGAGTGAGAAGCGCCGGGTGTCGCCCACGCGCTCGAAGGTCGCTTTGGCGACGATCGTCTCGCTCCCGACCAGCTCGAGATCGAAGCGGGGCCGGAGCTCCTCGTCAGCGAACCGAAGCCGCATCAGCGCGGGCTCAAGCAGTACGCGGCGGTCGCGGAGCAGCGGGAGCAGGTCCGCGACGTCTTCGCCGCGGATGTCCACCGCGGGGTGACGCGGGTTACCGCTCTCGAAGCGCGAGAGCAACCGCAGGGCTTGGCGATCGGGGGTAGGGGAGACCGCCTGCCAACCTAGCGCGACGCTCGGCAAGAGCGGCTGGCGCGCCTCGGTGTCGAGCACCGTCACGGTCAGGCCGCCTTGGCGCACGTGGAGGCGGTACTCTAGCTCCAGCGTCCGGGTGGCGCCTTTAGGAGTCAGCCAAGCGCCGATGCCGGTGCTGCGCGTCGCCAAGTCGGGGCTAGGCGTCTCCACCTCGAGCCCACCCGTCGCCTGCAATTGGGCTCTGCGGCGCCGATCGCGGCGCCGGCTGGCCTTGCTCTCACTGTTTGGGGCAAGGGCGGCTGGCGCAGCGGGCGCTGGGGCTGGCTGCTCCCGGCGTGGGAGCTTGGCGCGGGCCTGGTTGCGGACGTTGATGAGCAGGGCCGCGATGTGCTTGCAGTTCTGCTCAGTCTTCTTGAAGGCGGGGCAGGTGCAGGTGGCTTGGATGCCATCGTCGGTCAGGGAGATCTCGACCTCATAGGGCTCTGGATCCGACCCTTTGACGCGACCGGTGGCTTGGAGGTCTCCAACGCCCACCTGATCCACGCTGCGCCGCTTCTCATACTCGAGCCCGCGCAGGAACGTGCGGGCGCCAAGCAACTTCCGGAGCCCGCGGTCGGAGAGGGTCGAGAGGGAGTCCGAGAGGCGAGACAGAGGGGGATGGGTCATGAGTGAAGCTTTCAAGAGGCCGCTGCTGAGCGAAGGTCGCTGAGCGGCTACAAGCGGTCGCACCAGCAGGTGCAGCGGACAGGTTAACGGCTAACAGCGCGGCTAACGATGAGCGGCGAGACAGGTGAGGTCAGGGGTGCAAGGCCTTGCTCTGGAGCACAGCGCATGTACTCACATGGAAAAAGAGCTCAGCCATCAAGGTAGGGTGCCACTGCGAGCACTGCCGCCGCGGCTGCCAACATGAAGAGGTGGGCGGCTGGCCCCCCCACCCTCGCGAGCACATCGGCGACCGCTGAGGCACCCAGCGCGCCGGTTCGGGAGGGTGAGGTGCGCCCCGCGACCGACCGCTTCACTTGAGCGAGCGTGTCGTGCGCGCGGTCGCCAGCCAGCGCGAGCGCGAGCGCGGTGGCGGCCCCGGCGATGGTGAAGGTGAGCAACGCAGCGATGGCAACGCCAGCCTGTTGGCGGAAGGCAAGCGTGAGCGTGAGGGCGAAAATGAGCGGCAGCGCCAGGCCATGGAGCAGCGCGCGCGACGAACGCTCCAGGGCGACACGGCCCGCGAGCTCAATGCAGGTTTTGTAGATGGGGGTGAAGTCGCGCAGAGCGCCGCCGCTCAGCTGGGGCGCCTTGAGCTGACGCTCGACCTCCTTGCCCAGCAGGCTCGCCGCATGGCCTGCGCGATCCATACTGGCGCCAGCGAAGCTGAGCGCCGCCGCGGCGCCTAGTAAGGCAGCGGCGAGCGTCACTGGGTGAGCCATGGAGAGGGGGCTGGCCAGCCCTGCGATGGCAGGCACCGCGCTCACCACGAGCAACGCACCCGAGGTGCTCGCCACGACGAGGTAACCTGAGGCGCCGCTGCTCGTGGCGACCGCTGCTGCTTGCAGCGCCTCCGAGCGGCGCTCAGCCTCAGCGCTCCGCGGCGCGCGCGAGAGCGCCGCGACGCCTCGTGCGTTGTGCGACAGCACCGCGAAGTGGGTGATCGCGCTCTGCAGAGGCGTGGGCCCCAACATGGCCGCGGCCGCTACCGCTAGGGCGAGCACGCCTGCGCCCTGGAGGGCGCTCCGTGTGCCGAGCCAGTCCGCGCCCGCGAGCGTCGCCGAGATCAGTAAAATA
>CAYQAC010000059.1:18596-28703 GCA_964415255.1 uncultured Polyangiaceae bacterium
GCCATCACGCAGCGCCTCACTCTGACCTCGCCCACCGGCCCGCTGCCAGCCGGCGGTGACCGAGACCAGCTGGCTCACTGACACGACCCCCGCGAGCCCCAGCGCCCCAGCCCCGGCGATCCACCAGCCCTTCGAGCCGAGCAGCCAGTAGCAGCTCCCCATCAACCCCGCGAGCAGCACCCACCAGGCCACGAGCTGACCACGCAGCAGCGCCCAGCTGAGCCCACCAGACTCCGTGGTGCGCACGACCATCAGCCCAATGGAGGACGCCACCACACCAAAGGCGCGCACCAGCATCGGGAGCACGAGCAGCCCGAGCGCCCCAGGGACGACGGCGCGGTTCGCGACGAACGCTGAGGCGCCGATCACCAGCATCACCACTTGGGTGGCGCTGGCCGCGACGTAGGTCACCGCGCTGCGCCCCGTCACTTGGCCCACGTGATCACCGACCAGCTGCGCCACCAGGGCGGGGTTACGCACGTCGGAGGCCTCCAGCTCTGCCGCGCGCTGCGCCGCGAGCTCCCCGCCGACGTCGCCGGCGCTGTGGAACACCGCGCCGGTGCGCTGGAGCAGCAGCCCCACCGTCACGGCGCCGAGGGTGAGGCTTGGCAGGAGGGCGGTCGCGCTCTGGACGAGCGCTGGGTCAGCGTCTGGTTGAAGGCCACCGCGAAGGCCGATCACCAGCATCGCGAAGAGCATCAGGGTGAGCGAGCTGATGGTCTCCGCCAGCAGGCCCACCACACCGCCGCCGCGCATCAGGACGCTGGTGGCGTGGTCTAAGCTAAGCCGCGCTGCCACCACGGAGCGCGCGCTACATCGGTGGGCGACGTGCGACGCGAGCGACGCGTTGAGGATGCCGCCCGCTCCGCCCAGCCAAACCCCCAACAAACCCCAAAGACCAACGTCCAAGCTCCCCACGCCCTGACCGGGCACGAAACCGTAACAGGCGAACACCAGCACGCTCACGCCTAGCAGCCCCGCCAGGGTGGCCTTGACCTGCCCCCACACGAAGCTCTGGACCGCGCGCTCGATCGCCAGGCCGAGCCGGCGGAGCTCAGCGCCGCCTAGGTCACGCGCCACGAGCCACCGCGCCAACGCGATGGCGAAGGCGAGGCCAACGGCGTTGACCGCAATCACAAGGGCAAACTCGATCACAACGCAGACTACCGGCGCTTCATCCTCAAAGGTCAGGCGTCACACCAACCTTGAGGGTCATCGACCCATGCCGAGCAGCAGGATCGTGAGCCCCACCGCCATGCAGTGGGGCTCGTCGAGTGCTTGAGGCGCGAGCGCCCCAGAGAGGACTAAAGAAACCAAAACAGATGACCCCTGCGCACGTGGAGGGGCTCAGGGAGGCGAAGACGTTCTTCCCCTCGCGTCGGGCTCACGACGACGAGGCGCCCAACAGCGACCTCAACCCCTGCCAGCTGACCCAAGAGAACAGTTGCCTCGACCCCGTCGAGGCGCCCCCAAGGGGCCTTGGCTCTGCAACAGGCGCGGGGCACCGTAGCACGAGGATTTGAGCATCGGCAACCAGGAAGAGCGCCGGCTGCGCCGCGGCCTGAAGGCGCCTCGGACTACAGGCGCCTCGGGCTACAGACGCGGACTACAGGCGCCGCCGACTACTCAGTGGGCTTGCCCTGCATCACCATCAGGTGAAACTGCCCAAACTCGCTCTGACCCAGGGTGAACAGCACCTCGCTCAGGGTGCGGAAGGGGGTGCTGGCGTCGGCCACGATGATCGCCTCTGAGGGGGCGTTCCGGTCGAGCTTCTTCGCGTCTCGCACCGCCTGGTCCAGCTTACGAGCCTGCTGCAGCATCCCGCCGAGGGGCGCGATGTACAGATCATTCGGCCCCTTGCGCTTGTGGCGCGCCCCGACGCCAGACTGCACCTGGGAGTCCCGGCTCGGCAGGGTGAGCACCTGCTGGTCGTCCAGCATCAGCAGCGACTTCGAGATGGTGATCACGACGCCCTCCTCCGAAGGGGGGGTGTTACGCGTGGTGATGGGTAACGTCAGGTCATCTGACTGGGGGATGGAGGCGCTCGACTCCCCGAGGCTCTTCAGCAGGAACACCAGGATGATGGTCATGATGTCCAGCATCGCAGTGATGTTGAGGAAGTTGATGTCCGGCTCGGCCGCGTTGCGGCGCGTGGCGGTGCGTAGCGCCGCCTTGTAGTTGGCGACTGAGGCGCGCGGTTGACGCGGCGACGACGCGGCGGTCATTTGGCCACCGCGAAGTTGACGGATGGAAACAGCGGGTCCCCCTCACGGGTGGTGTTGACCGCATCCATGGTGCTGGTGATGACCTGCATGTCCGTCCCGGGGTTGGGCGCGAGGTACACGTTGGTCTCCTTTTGGAAGTCCTCAGACGCTTGCTTGAGCTTCGTGGCGCAGGCCTTGAGCGCGTCGTAGTCGTAGGCGCCGCCGCGGCGCGGGATGGTGACGCCCGAGCCGATGCCGTCGCAGCCTGGCGCCACGCTCCCGCCGGACGCCTTGAGCGAGAAGCCGTCGTTGACGATCATCACGGTCAAGTTGAGCGAGACCTCAGTGGCCTCCTTGCGGACCCCACCTGAGCCGCTGTTGGGCGGCGTGGTGTCGATGGTTGCGGTGAAGGTGACCGCGACCGTGGCCAGCACGAAGATCAGGATGTTCACCACGATGTCGAGGAAGGGGATGATGTTGAGCTCACCACCCTCCTCGTCCGGGGAGAGCTCCTTCGGCTGACTCAGCCGGCGGATCTTGCTGCGCTGAGCGGTGCTCAGCGGCACCGCTGCGGCTGCTCCAGGAGACGCCATGAACGCCGACCCCTAGCTCTGGCCCCGGCGGCTCTGGATGGTGAGGAGGTTGAAGGTCCGCTCCATGGTGGACTCGAGGTCGTGCTGGATGGTCTTCGCCCGTGTGTGCAGGATGATGTGCGTGATCATGCAGAACACCGCGATCCCGAGGCCCAGGGCGGTGTTGTACATGGCCTCCGCGATACCGTTCGAGAGCTTCTGCTGCTTGATGGCCTGCGACAGGCCCGGCGCCGCGATCGCGTTGAACGTGGCGATCAGACCGGAGACGGTGCCGAGCAGCCCGATCAGCGTGGCGATGTTCGCCAGCGACCAGAGCGCCCCGATGCGCTTCTCAGCCTGTGGCTTGAGCTCGCTCAGCTTCTCGCTGAGCGCGGCGTCGATCTCTGCCTCGTCCTTGTTGGCGTGCGTCAGGCCTGCCTTGACGAGCTGCAGGATGGGGTAGTCTTTGGCCTCGCAGTTCTTGATCGCGCGGTCGATGTTGCCGGCGAGCACGAGCTTCTTGATCTGCGCGAAGAACTCCGTCGAGTTCACGCGGTAGCGGGTCACCTGGAACAGGATCCGCTCGATGACGATGGTCAACACGAAGCCCGAGCAGATCAGGTTCATGACGATGAACGTCGGGTTGTGCTCGATGGCTTCGAGAAGCTGGCTAGATCCTTCTGATGCAAGAAGCAGGAGCTGCATTCCGCTGGTTCCCTCTCTGGTTTCCGCCGTGTTCGGGGCTGCCGACTACCTGATCAGCCCGCGAGAGGCGCTGTACCTCGCCCTGAGGCGCGCCGACTATAGCCGCGCCAGGAATCGCCGCGCAAGCACCCAGCTAGGACGACAAACGGTTTACTGTTGGTCGTCCTCAAGTCAGCAACTAGCGCGAGGGGGCTCCCTAGAGGTGCTCGCGTTGACGCGCTCCTCTTGACACACGCTGGCTGACGCCCCCCAACCGCGACCATGACGACGGCTTCGCGCGTTGGACATCGCCCAACCTGGTGCAGCGAGCTCGCGTCCCTGGGCGGCGGGTGTCGGCCAACTGTCCGATAGAACCGCTCGTGGTCGTCACGATCAAGGGGAGGGGGGTTGGGCACCCAAGCGAAGCGCACCCGGCTAGCCTCCGTCAGCTAGGTGCCGCCCTCGTCCCCGGCAGTCCCCCGCCGCGCGTCCGCCATAGGGTGGCGGTGACCACCCGCAGCTCGCAGAACCGCGAGCCGCCCGCGGCCTTGCCAGCCGCTCGTCGCGCGCCCTCGGGGTGCTCTGTACCCGTCAGGCAGCAGGTACCGCCGCCACACGGGCGACGAACGGCCCCCCAAACCAGCCTGCCGGCCGGCCCCGATCCGCGTAAACTCTAGGAATATCGGAACTTTTTATCGATACTCTAAGACGCAGCGCAAGCCCAATGGTCCTTGACTGGCCCGGGTCCGCTTCAGCATGATGATGCGGTATCGGCCCGCCCCAGGTGGGGTGAGTCATTGGTATCGGCCTGCCCCAGGTGGGGTGGGTCAGCGCTGGGAACCTGTTGTTATTTGTCGCTTTCACGAGGAAAATTGGGCCATCAATGGCTTCTGACCTCGCATGAGCGGTGGGCAAGTGGTGGCTCCTGCGGCCTCGGTGCAACGTGGCAACCGAGCCCCCACCTCGGCTAACAACGGGTCACCCGGCGAGCAACAGGTGTTCTAATTAGACAGCTGGCCTGGCGAGGGCAGAGCGAATCAGGAGAAGGTAAGGCAATGTCCACAGTATGGCATCACTTTGAGGCGGGCGGATGGGCGATGTACCTCATCCTGTTCTGGTTGATCTGCGCGATCGCGGTCATCGCAGAGCGTACGGTTTACCTGGTCAGTTCCACGGTCAACAAGGACGTGTTCTTGGCGACCATGCAGAAGTGCATCCTGGCGGGCGACGTGGCGAAGGCCGTGAAGATGTGCTCCGCGGAGAACGCGCCGCTCGCGCGCATCGTTCAGGCCGGCCTCGTGAAGGTCAACCGCCCTGACGAAGAGGTGCAGGCCGCGATGGATGAGGCGGCGCTCCGCGAGATGCCCCGCATCAACAAGCGGACGGGCTACCTCGGCCTGTTCTCCAACCTCGCCATGCTGTGCGGGCTGTTCGGCACCATCGTCGGGCTGATCAAGGCGTTCAGCGCGGTGGGTGGTGAGAACGTGGACCCAAGCACCAAGGCGGCCCTGCTCGCCCACGGTATCTCCGAGGCGATGAACTGCACCGCGTTCGGGCTGCTCGCCGCGATCGTGGCGCTGATTGGCTTCGCGTTCTTGAACGGCAAGACCCAGGGGATCGAGGACGACATCAACGAGGCGTCGGTCCACGTGCTGAACCTGGTGGTGGCGAACCGTCAGAAGGTGAACCTGCAGGGTATCGAGGGCGCCGCGGAGTGAGGCGAGCCTTCATCAGGTGAGTCGTTAGTATGGGCCGCGCCGGTAGAGTGTCGAAGGCGCGGCCCCCCTCGCAGCCAAGCTGTGGGGGGTGGTGAGGGTCAGCGTGACGCGCTCACCACAGTGATATTAGGGTTTTGGAGGTAGTCAGATGGCAGGTATCGACGTTGGGGGAGGTCATGGCGGCAAGCGGGCTGTGAACCAGGAGATCCCCCTGATCCCGTTTATCGACTTCTTGCTGTGCCTCGTGATGTTCCTGCTCGTGACCGCGGTGTGGAGCCAGATGGCGCGCATCAACGCGAACGCCCAGGTCCCCGGCCCACCGCAAGATGAGCCAATCGAGAAGCAAGAGAAGCCCAAGACGCTGCACGTCGAGGCGCGCGGTGATCGCAAGTTCCAGCTTATCTGGAAAGAGGGCTCGACGGTGACGAACACCATCGACGTGGAGCGCAAGAAGGTCCCCGTCGGCAACGACTACCGCTACCCGGACCTGGCCGCGAAGATCAAGTCGGAGTGGGACGCCAACGGGGCTCACCGCAACAAGACGGACCCCAAGCTGGACCAAGCCGTCCTCAGCACCGACAACAGCACACCCTTCGCCGACGTGATCGCGGTGATTGACGCAATCTACACCCCCAAGCGGGAGCTCACGGTAGGCAACAAGACCGAGTTGGTCCCAGCCTTCAACGTCAGCTTCTCGATGAACTGAGGCATTATGTCTGGCGAAAAGCCCCTCTCACGGTTTCATCAGCCGATCGCGGTCCCGGGCAGGCGACTGCTCCACCACATCAACCTGGGTTTCGTCCGCAAGAAGGTCGTTGGTGGCGGTGGTCGTGCAGTTAACCAAGAGATCCCGCTCATCCCATTCATCGATTTCTTGCTCTGCATCGTGCTGTTCCTCTTGGCGAGCTTCTCGGCGACGGGTGAGTTGCCGCTCGACAAGAACGTGAAGCTGCCGAACGCCGAGAACGTGCTGGACATGGTGGAGGCGCCCATGGTCGCCGTCACCGGCACTCAGATCTTGGTGGATGGCGTCCCAGCGGGTAACACCCGGCAGATTGAGGACGCGCACGAGAAGCGGATCCAGCGGATCGATGAGCTGTTCCAGATGCTCAAGGCCAAGCGTGAGCTCTGGCGCCAGCTGAAGCCGGGCACGCCGTTCCCCGGCGTGGTGATCCTGCAGGTGTCCAAGGAGGTCCCAGCCTTGGTGGTGAAGAGCGTGTTCCAGACGGCCGCGCTGGCAGGGTACCCGAACGTCAGCTTCATGGTCGGCCGCCTCGGAGAGGAAGAGGCCAAGTAGCGTCGGCTTGGAGTGGCTCAGTCAGGGCGCCCTGGGCGTCGTGACTGAGCATGAGCGCCCACCCGAGGAGGTGGGCGTTTCTTTTGCGGGCCTTCGTCGGTGAGCTGAGCAAGATCTAGAACTCCAAACAGGCTACCGTGGGTCGCTCTCCGAGGAACGATTAGAGCACCCGGATAGAGGAAGGCAGCGCCGCCCCATCCGCGTGCTGGGACAGTCGCCGCTCTAGCGAAGGCGAAATGGGCTTGAGGTGCGTCGGTGAAGGAACGAAAGGATCGTGGTCTCCCCACCCTGAATCAGGCGCGAGCCGATCGGCATCGTCAGATGGTGCTCGGCCGCAGCAAGGTGCCCGCCACGGCGCCTCAGTTCTGGCTCTGGACGGTGGTGGTGTTCGCGGCCTTCTCGGGCATCTACTGGTGGGTGAGCGAGAGCAAGCTCGCGAGCGGCAAGAGCGCCACGCTGGCGCGGCAGCGCGCGTTAGGGCAGACAGCGCTGGCTGAGCTCACGCCGTTTCGCGATCGAGTGGAGGCCTGGGCCGCGGAGCTGGCGGCCGATCCATGGCCAGGGGACCTGCCCTCTCAGGTGAAGCAGGTGGAGCTGCAGCGCGAGCCGGGGGTCTACTTACGGCTGCGCGCTCAGCACGCTAAGAGCAAGGAGACGCTGCGGCGCGCGGCGGCGGGCTCGCTGCACGATGGCTTCACCGCGTGCTTCTTTGAGCAGAGTCGCCCCATGGTGCCTGACGCACCCAGCTGCAAGGAGCAGGTGGACTGCGAGCCAGGCCTGATCTGCAGCGAGTGGGCTCGCTGCCTGAAGCCCGTGCAGCCTTATAACCTGCGCCTCACCTTCCGCGCGCTGCGGGTGCTCTCGAACGAGTGGAGCGATGAGGTGAACCAGGTGAGCTCAGATTTTGGGCTCCGAGTTTATGATCTCGATCTCGACCGCACCATCCGTGGGGACGTCCCCATCGCGACGGAGGTGCTGGAGCGGGCGCGCTACGTGACCATTCTGCTCGATGAAGATCCGCCGGGTGGTTTGCCAGCGGCGCTCGAGGCCGCGCCCGATGAGCGCCAAGAGTCAGACGAGGAGCGCGTGCAGCGCGCGCCGCACCCAGCGCGGGTGGGCGTGTGGGATCTGAAGCGGCGCGAGCGGGTGGTGTTCTTGCGCGCGCAGGCCTCAGGCATGGTGGTGCCGGTCGGCGCGCGGGTGGTGACCGATCCGCAGAACGTCGCGGCCCAGCAGCGCCAAGCCAACAGCTGCAGCTTGGCGCTGACGGTGAAGGAGCACTTGGCGCGCGGTGCGGCTAAGGCGGATGTCCCGGATGGCGGCGCACCGACTGACGCCGCGCCTGATGCCAGCGCCGCGAAGGGCAGCGGGCCCAGCGGTGACGCCGGCGCGAACTGATCTCAGCCAGGCTCAAAGTCAGTGAAGCTGACGGTGTGCGCGCCGCGCCAGCGCCTAACCCGCACCGACTGAGCCTTCAGTCCTGCTCGAGCAGCCGGCGCGCGATCACGTGCGCCTGGATCTCGTTGGCGCCCTCAAAGATGGAGAGCACCCGCGCGTCGACCAGGAGCCGCGAGGCGACGTACTCCTCGGCGTAGCCGTTGCCGCCGTGGATCTGCACGCAGGCGTCCGCGGCCTCCCAGGCGGCGCGCGTCCCTGCGAGCTTGGCCATGCCCGCCTCGAGGTCACAGCGCCGGCCCTGATCTTTGGTGCGGGCGGCGAAGAAGCACAGCTGCCGGGCGGCCATCACCCGGGCGATCATGCGGCCGATCTTCCTTTTTACACGTGGAAATTCAAAGATCGGTGCGCCGAACTGGACGCGCTCCTCAGCGTACTTGAGGGACTGGTCGAGCGCTGCCTGGGCCACCCCGACCCCCCGCGCGGCCGTCTGGATCCGCGCGCTCTCGAAGGTGACCATCAACTGCTTGAAGCCTTGGCCCTCCACGCCGCCGAGCAAGGCCTCAGCCTCCACCTTGAACTGGTCGAAGCCGATCTCAAACTCCTTCATCCCGCGGTAGCCGAGCACCTTGATCTCGGTGCCGGTGATGCCGTCGTCAGGGAAGCCCTCCGTCTCGGGCGCCGCCTCGCTGCCGCGTGATTTGGTGGCGAGCAACATGGACAGCCCACCGTACCCATCGTCATCGGCGCTGGTGCGAACCAGGAGCGTCATCAAGTCGGCGCGCGTCGCGTGGGTGATCCAGGTCTTGGCGCCGGTGATGCGGTAGCTGCCATCTTTGGCGCGCTCGGCGCGTGTCTTCAGGTGGGCGAGGTCGGAGCCGTGGTTCGGCTCGGTGAACACCGCCGTGGGCAGCACCTCACCGCTCGCGAGCAGCGGGAGCCAGTGTTGCTTCTGCTCCTCCGTGCCGCCGCCCAGGATAAGCTCGGCGGCGATCTCCGCGCGGGTGCCGAGCGAGCCAGCGCCGATGTAGCCGCGGCTGAGCTCCTCAGTCACCACGCACATCGCCACCTTGTCCAGGCCCTGCCCGCCGTACTGCTCTGGGATGGTGAGGCCGAACACGCCGAGCTCAGCCATCTTCTCGATGAGCTCAAGTGGGATCAGCACGTCGCTGCGGTGGATGTGCTGCGCGATGGGCTCCACCTCCTGCTGGGTGAAGCGGCGAAACTCAGCCGAGATGGCGGCGAGCGTCTCGTCGCCGAGCGCCGGATCCCCGAAGCTTCGCGCGGCTTGCGCTAGCGCCGCGAGCTCACACAGCGCGGCGCCCGAGGCGTAGCGCTCGCTCACTTGGCGCACGCTGGGGGCGTCGAGCGTCTCCGCGCGCAGCGCGGGGCTGACGCCGAGCTCCGTCAGGGCCACTGACTCACAGGGGCCGAGCTCCACGCCGCCGCCGAGCTGACGGCAGAGCTCACCGACGTAGGCGCCGGCGATGCGCTGCTCGAGCTCGGCCGGCTTCTGTTCGCTCAGCGCCGCGGCCCAGCGGGTGACTTGTCGCGCCGCCTGAAGCTCGGTGGCAAGGTATGCTAGGGCGTGAGCTGCCAGCTGATGCTCGTTCAAGAGCCGCGACGAGACGCGCCCCCCCGTGGTGACCAACTGGCGCACGTGGCCACGCGCGTGGTCGTAGAGCGACTCGAGCGCGGCGAGGGCTGGCCCAAGTTCAGTGGCGATGTCGGCTGGGGGCGGGGTGCTCATAGCGGGTGCTGCTTTTAGCACGACAAACACGGACGCAAGGCCCTGGCGCCTCGCATTTTGGCGCATCGTGTCATAGGCTCCGCGCCCGATGGCGAAGCCCGTTTACGACCTCGGTGAGATCCCAGAGTTAGGTGTGTTGCCTGAGCGCATGCTCGCGCAGGTGATCCGTAAGGAGCGCTACGGCGAGCCACGCGACGCGTTCCAGCTTGAGGAGCTTCAGCTGCCAACCCTGGGGCCCCGCGACGTGCTGGTCTACGTGATGGCGGCGGGCGTGAACTACAACAACGTGTGGGCCGCGCTCGGGGTGCCGGTCGACGTGATCGGGGCGCGCCAGAAGGCAGGCGAAGCCGAGGAGTTTCACATCGGCGGCTCGGACGCTAGCGGGGTGGTGTGGGCCGTGGGCTCCGAGGTCACGAGCGTCCAGGTGGGGGACGAGGTGGTGGTCCATTGCGGTGTGTGGGACGTAAGCGACCCCCACGTGGTCGCG
>CAYQAC010000060.1:0-28634 GCA_964415255.1 uncultured Polyangiaceae bacterium
GGAGTACGCGCTCTTCTTCGTGCCCCTGAGCGTCCCTCGTGAGCAGCTCCTTGCCGGCCTGCTGCAGGCTTTGCAAAGCTATGATCTGCCGCCGCCTCCTGATCGGGTGCTGCTCTCGACCCCGGCGCGCGCGGAGGCGGCGGGCGCTTGGGTGTTCGCGCTAGGCACGACGCGCCCTTCGGAGCGCCGGCTCCACCACGGCACCTTCGTTGACTCGATGGGCTACCGCTTCCCCGTCGGGTTCATGAGCCGCGCCGATCCAGAGCCAGGCGAGCAGGAAGCCGCGCTAGCGACGGGGGAGGCGGGGGGCATTGACCCACGGCTGTACGCGGCGCCCGAGGAGTTCTTCGTCTACTACGACGGCACGAGTCAGCTGGAGATCACCTCCTACGGGGCGCTGTTAGGGGGCGCTGTCCAGCACCTCACGGTGGACCTGCCGCAGCGTGGCTACACAAACGCTGAGCTGCTCGCCGAGGGGGCGCGTGAGTTGTACGCCCGCGGCTGGACGGCGAACGTGATCGGGCGCGCCCAGAGCGGGCTCAAGGTGGACGCGGGCGCGCTTGAGGGCGCCGAGCTGCTGGCGCTGACCGACAGCGGGCTGACGCCGCTTGAGGGCGGGCGGTTCGCGGACCTGATGTTCGCGGGGATCGGCGGTGACGATCCATTCCCCTCCGAGTTCGAGGAGGAGATCCGCATCGGCGTGCGGCCCGAGCCCACCGTGGCGCCACGGCCGAAGCTCAGCCTGGAGGAGGCCCTCGAGCTGGAGAATGAGGCCGCGGAGCTGCGTAGCGAGGGCGGCGATCTGAAGCGCGCGCGGGCGCTGCTCGAGCAGGTGCTCGAGTCGTACCCCAAGTCCAACCGCGCTCACGGGCTGTACGTGTGGGTGCTGGTTGAGCTCGGAGCCGATGGGCTCGACGCGGCGCTCGAGGCGCGCTTTGAGGCGGGTGTCTCCGTGCGGAGTCAGGGGGACGTCTCCTTCCTGAACGTCATCGACCCAGCGCGGGACTTTGCCCTGACGCTGCTCTCACAGGGCGAGTTCGAGCGCGCCCGCGACGTGATCGAGCGCGCTGAGCGCGCGCTGTCGCCGACTTATCGTCACCACCTGGGTCGGCTCCGTGAGCAGCTCGCGGACTATGAAGATCTCCCCACCTGGTTCACCCTGCAGCCGGGGACCCAGCGGCAAATCATGGCGGAGTTCAGGCGTGTTTGGCTGGAGCGGCTCAGGGCGCAGCCGAAGGAGGCGCGGCTTGAGGCGGCGCGCCACGTCAAGGCGGCGCTGAAGTCTCCCAAGCTGAAGGCTGAGCGCGAGGCGCTCCTCGCGGCGCTCCTGGAGTAGTCAGTTCAGCGTACCAGCGCGCGCGCCGCGGGGACGCAGCCTCACGGAGCGCGGCGCGGTGAGGCATCTCACCTGAGCGCGGCGCGGTGACGCGAGGCCGCCTGTGCGGCCGCTCACTTCTCGGGGCGCGGCGAGAGATCGAGCACGGTGAGCTGACCACAGGGGATCTTGGGGAAGACCGTCTCGCTGATCCAGGCGGGCCCCGGATCGCGGCCGAGGCGCGTGAAGCGGTGGCCTTCGGTGCACGCGAGCTTGATCAGTTCGTTCGTCTGACCAAGCTTCACCCCCTGCACCCACACGTCGGCCTTCGCGTTCGAGCGCACGTAGAGGTAAGCCTGGAAGCGGCTGAGGCCAGCGTCACTCCACTCGATGGCGTCCCCAGGTAGCGCGGCGGGCTCAGGCAGCGCGGCATCCGCGGGCCCGCTCGCGGGGGCAGCGGCGGCGTCCGCTGCGGCGTCTGCTTGGGGCGCCTGGGCGCCAGCGTCCTCGGTGGCAGCGCCCGCTTCGCCTGAGGCCGCAGGCTGACCTCCGGCGCCAGGCCCGAGCGCGGTCGCCGCGGGGAGGGCGCTCGCGGAGGGCGGCGCGTCGGGTGACTTCATCAGGCGGATGGCGAAGAAGCCGAGGCCGAACCCCACCACCGCCGCGCCGCAGATCAGCGGCAGCACGAGGCGCCAAGGGGCACGGAGAGGGCGGTGGGACATCAGGACTCCAATGAAGGCGCCAGCCTACTTGGCGTGTTGGAGGTTGCGCAACGGCAACTGCGCTTGTTTGTCGCCCCAGGGCGCCGATCCTGCGCTAGTTTGGGCGCATGCACCCTGCAGCCAGGTCGCTGGTCGACAGCCTGAACCCACTGAAGCAGCGTTGGCCAGGGCGTGGCTGGAGCTGGGACAGCCGCTTCTCCTGCCTGGCGTCATCGTTCCACGTGGACCTCCAAGACGAGGCGCTTGAGGCGGTGCGCGCGACCTTCCGCCGGGAGTGGGGTACCCACAGCTTGACGCAAGCGCCGCCCTTGATTCAAGAGCTCGCGCAGCTCACGAGCGGCGTGCGCGCCGAGCAGCGGCTGTTCTCGATGGATCCCACGTCAGGGACGGTGGCGTTCGGTTTGTGGTGGCCCTGGGGCGATGACCTGACCATCTCGCTCCGCGTCGGGCTCACCGGCGCCCTGGCCGTCGACGCCGAGGCGTCGCTGTGCGAGCTGTTCAACGCCTTGGCCTGAGCCGGGGCGTTGAACGTCAGTAGCACTGATAAATTGGCCAGCTGCGCCGTGCGTCAGGCTAGCTGACTTGTGGGCGTGGAGCCTCGCGTCAGACGAGCTGACTTGTGCGCAGCGCGTCAGGTTAGCTGACTTAAGTGGCTTGAGCGGCGCGCTCGGCGCCGCTCGGCGCGGTGCATGAATCCTCAGGGCAGCCGCCTGAGCTGCTCCCATGGGAACGGATCGGTGCCCGGGGTGAGCAAGGTCTCGGCGCTTGGGTCGAGGCTGAACCAGGTTTGGGAACCGCCGAGCCGCAGCACGTGGAAGCTCTGAGCGGGGTTCAGGCCGCGCCCGAGCAGGGCCACCCATTCGCCGCTCGGGTTCTTCGCGAGATCGAGCAACAACACCGCGTGGTTGGGCTTGCCGGGGTGCATCAGGAAATCCCCTGGCCTCATCTCAGCGACCGGCACCACCGTGGACTGCGCGAGCAATGAGGTGCTGTTGGCCCAGGTGTACACCGCGTCCAAATAGGCGCGCAGCGCGGCGTGGCTCGGCTCAGCGGGGCGCGCGTTGCGGATCCACACGACGGCGGCGCCCATCGGCTTCAGCCGGTCGCCCCGCAGCCAGCGCTCGAACGGCATGCTGAGGCCCGTGGCCGCGCGGTAGTCGAGCGGGAGCCCCGCGCTGAAGCGCCACTCAGCATCCAGCCGGAGTAGGACGTCGGTGCTGGTCTGAAGGTCGTTGGTGCCGACGTCGAGCGCGATCACCGCCCCGAGGTATTGGTCATCGCCACTGACCACCTCCTCGCCCTTGTGGTTGACCACGGGGGTGCCGGGTGGCGCGAGCGGGAGGCCGCGCAGCCAGGCTCCGAAGGAGCCCTCCGCCACCGGGACCCGCTGGTAACTTGGAGGGGGCGGGAAGCGCGCGCTCAGGGCCTCGCTGACCTCCGGGCGCTTGAGATCGGCGTTGCCGAGCCACGGGTAGCGCTTCGCGTCGGGTTCCGGCTCAGGAGCGACCGTCGCCGCATCGATTGGGGGTTTGGGGGGTTGGCTCACGCTCACCGCCGCTGGGGTGACGCTCGCTGCTGCGCCGTCCGGCGCGAGCTCGGGATCAGCCGCGCGCGAACAGGCGAGCGCCCCGAGCGTCATCAGCAGCAGCCACGGCCAACCGTCGGCGCGCCGCGCGCGCTCCTCCCTTGAAGGCGACCCACGGTGGTCCGTTGGTCGCCCTAAGCATTGGCCCGGTGGTGCGTGACCCCTCTCCACGTAACCGCACTATTGCCCAGCGCGGGCCTGGTGTGAACTTTTCCAGCGTTGGGCCCGGGGGCCTCACTCGCTGCGGAAGATGACGTGGAAGCCAAACTCGGTCTCCACGACCAGGCTCACTTCGCCTGGTTTGAGCGCAAACGCCGCGTCGCTGAAGGGTTTGACCATGACCCCACGTGGGAATGTGCCGAGCCCCCCACCGCGCTCCGCGGCGCCTGGCTCATCGGAGTACTCCGCCGCCAGCGTGGCGAAATCTTCACCCTTCTGCGCGCGGGCGAGCGCCTCCTCGGCGCGGGCCCGCGCCTCCTCCTTGGTGCGGGTGATCTCCGGGGCGGCACCGCGTGACCCGCGGTACATCACGAGCAGGTGGGCGGCGGTGATCGCCTCCGGCTCACCGGGTTGAGCCTGGTCTGGCGCCGCCGCCTCGGGGA
Organism: uncultured Polyangiaceae bacterium; assembly: GCA_964415255.1. Taxonomy (GTDB): domain Bacteria; phylum Myxococcota_A; class Polyangia; order Polyangiales; family Polyangiaceae; genus JAHBVY01. Next base: position 4,225 of record CAYQAC010000060.1, read on the forward strand.
ACACGGGCTCATACAGCGCGCCCGCGTGGCGTGGAGGCTCGTTGACGGCTTCGTGAGTCGACACGACGCACGCTGGCAGCGAGAGCACAGCGAGGGCACCAAGCAGGGGTGAGCGCATCAGCAGCGGTTTCGCCATGGCGGCGCAGGGTAGGGCAGGAGCTACGCCAGGGCCACGCACAATCGCTCAGGGACGGTCAGCGCTCTGATTTGGGCTCGGCTGACGGCGACCCGTGTCGTCTCGGCGCGGTGCCGTCTACCCGTGTGGTCCCGGCGCGGTGCCCAACCCCCCCCCAAAAAAAAATACAAGCCCTGCTCACGACAATCGGTTTGCCCAAGCTGATCGCCGCTCTAGAACAGCATGAACATGATCAGGGCGAGCAGGGCGCCGAACGCGACCAGCAGGAAGATGCCGCAGCCAATGTACACGCGGTGGTAGGTGCGCGGCGTGCGGCCCCACACGTAGCGGACGTCCTGACCATGCACCACCGCGCGGAACAGCTCCCCCTTGTAGCGGTAGGCCAGCACGTAGCTCGGCAGCGCCAGGCGGCGCGTCTGCATGCTGCTGAGCAGCGCCGAGACTCGCACCTTTCGGGTACGACGGCCTGGGATGGTCGTCTTGACCAGCTGCGCGGCGGCGGCGCGATGGATGCTTTCGACTAGGTGAGCTCGCGCGACGGACCGCTGGACATCGAAGCGCTCCACCGCGATCCCCGCCTGGGGCACCATGGGGGTGCCGGTGTGGAGCTGGTAGCCCGGCGTGAGGAAGGTGGCCTCATCATAAGTGAGCCCACGCGTCGCTGGGACCAGCATCGCCTGAAACGTCATCTGCTCGGTGCCGCTGTGGGGCGCCCAGGCCGCGCGCCGGCTGCCCGCGTCTGAGTCCGCCGCCCAGGTGACGTACGCGCTGGCGTCCGACAGCCACGCGACCCACCAAATGGGCATCAGCCCCGCGAAGCGTGCTTGGCTCGCGAGCTCACTCGGCGTGAAGAAGCCGCGCTGAGTGCGGAGCCAAGCGCCGAGCAGGCTGTGAGCTTGCTCGGGGGAGATCAAGAAGGGCAGGTAGCTCTCTGGCTCCTCGAGCGGATCGTCAGGGCGCTCCACGTGCATCACCGAGCCACAGAAGCCGCAGCGCGGCGCTTGATGCTCGATGGTGTAGCTCACCGCAGCGCCGCAGTCGTCGCAGCGCAGCACCTCCGAGCGCGCCGCGCCTGCTTGGACTTGAGCGTGCTCCGGGGCCGCCAAGCTGCAGATGGGACAGCGTAAGTCGGAGCCGTCGAGCGGGCTGTGGCAGCGCTGGCAGTTGTTCATGACCCCACCACCATGGCGCAGGCGATGAACAGGAAGGAGAACACGAAGAAGCCCCCAACAATCATGGCGATCAACAGCACCACGCGCCCCCAGGCCGTCCGCGTCGGTCCGTAAACCTTACCGGTTTGGCCGTTCACCAAGAGCCGCACCGGAGGCTGATTCGGGGCGACGCGCACCGGCAGCACCCACAGCGGCATCAACACCAGTTCAAGCGCCTCGCTGCCGAGCGCGGTCTGCAGCTGGAGGCTGGTGTAGCTGTCGCCCGGCATGAAGCTATGGAGCCGTCGCGAGATGTCGCGCTGCGCCTCGTCGCGCGCCATGGCCCACACCATTTGAGGTGCGGAGCTCGGTTCCTCGGCTGGCCAGCCGCTGATCAGCGCCGGGGTGTAGCGGTGCAGGGCGCGTAGATCGAACGGCTCGATGCACTCGAGCTCGGCGTTCGGGATGCCGCGCGAGGCGCTCACCACCACATCGCGCACGAAGGCGGCGTGCTCCCCCTGCAGCGGTCGCCACTCCGTGTGCGTGCGCTGGTTGTCGCCAGAGCCGGTGGTGTAGGTCTCCCCGATGCTCACAGAGTAAGCGCTGCGGGCGATGGCGCTGTAGAGGAAACACGGCGCGTAGATGGGCTGGAGCCCGGTGATCGCGGCGCTCCTCAGCTCAGGACTGCGAAACCAGCTGAGGTTATTTTGCCAGCTGCGAGCACGCGCATAGGCGACCTCTGGCTGCAGCACGAACGGCACCGCGAAGCGCGGGGTGGGGCGGTTCGGATCGCCAGGCCGACTGACGATGGAGGGCGACCGGCAGTAGAAGCAAGTGGTCGTGCGCTGGTTGGGCGCGAGGTGCAGCACCGCGCCGCAGTCCTGGCACTGGACGTCGACGCTCGGCTGGGCGAGTGGCGCATGCTGCACGGGACAGTGAGCATCGCCCAGCTTTCGTGAGATTACCAACGATTGAGCGCGCCAAGAGTCCGGTTTCCTCAGCTCGGCGCTGCTCTCCTTTGTGCGCTCGTTGCTGGGTTTGAGGACGACCCACGATCAGCCGCGGGTTACCGCCAATGCCTGAGGTTGGCGCGAGGGCTAGCGGACTAGCCGGATGAGGTCGACGAGGAATGGGTAGACCCGCTCAGCCACTTGTTCGAGCAGCACCAGGAACCCGAGCGCGAAGATGACGACCATCACACGCACTTCGCTGACGCGTTTCGGCCCGTAGACCTTGCCCGTTTGGCCGTTGACGAGCAGCCGCACCGGCCGCCCGGAGTGGGAGAGGCGCACAGGGAGCACCCACAGTGGTAAGAGCACGGGCTCAAGCACCTCATGTCGGAGCTCGGTCTGAAACTGAAGACCGTGGTAGCCGTCCCCAGGCATGAATTGGTGGAGGCGCCGGGCGATGTCCTGCCGCGCTTCATCGCGAGCTAGAGCCCACATGAGCTCAGGCTCCACGCTAGGATCCTCTGCAGGCCAGCCGCTGATCAGCGCCGGCGTGTAGCGATGTAGCGCGCGCAAATCGTAAGGCTCAAGCTGGGAGAGCTCCGCGTTGGAGAGCCCGCGCGAGGCGCTCACCACCACGTCGCGCACGAAGGCCGCGTGGAGCCCTTGTAGGGGTAGCCAGTCGGCGTTGTCATTGGTTAGGAACCCTGACTTATCACCGTACGCCTCTCCGATGCTCACCGCGTAGTTGGAGTAGGCGATGGCGCTGTAGAGGAAGCACGGCGCGTAAATGGGCTGAAGATCCGTGATGGTGGCGTGGCGCAGCTCCGAGGAGCTGAACCAGTTGAGGCTTCGCTGCCATCGCCGCGCCCTTGCGTAGGCCAGCTCCGGCGGGAGCACGAACGGCAGCGCGAAGCGTGGCGTCGGGCGCCGTGGGTCGCCCGGCCGGCTCACGATGGAAGGGGAACGGCAGAAGAAGCAGGTGGTGGTGCGCTGGTGGGGCGCGAGGTGAAGCAGCGCACCGCAGTCCTGACACTGGACGTCAAAGGCAGGCTGCCCGTCTGCTTCAGGTTGCACGAAGCTACGAGCTTCGTGCAATTGGGCCGAGATGGCGAGCGATTGGTGTGCGCCTCCAGCGCGAGAGGGGCGATCCTAGGACAACCAACGGTTTACCGTAAGTTGACCTCAAATCAGCAACTAGAGCGGCGATCCTAGGCGTGGGGTTCTGATAGGCTCGCGCTTCACCCCGGGAGCAGCATGGCGGACGAGAGCGGCGATCCTCAGCACCCTTCCACGACCCGCAGCGACAGCCGCGCTCCAGCGCGGCGACCCTCGCTGATCCCCAGCGCGCTCGACAGCGCCCTGGAGGCGCCGCTGCAAGACGAAGAGCACCTGCTCGAGAGCTTGGTGTCAGCCCTCGCGCGGGGTGAGCCGCTCACCGAGCGCTGGTCACAGCTGAGCGCTGCGGCGGCGCGCGATGGGCGCCGCGCCGAGCTCGGCGCCGCCTACGAGCGGGTGATGGGCAGCGCTCGGGTGCGGGTGATGGCGCCGGCGCTGCGCGCGGAGCTCCAGCTCCACGCGGCGCGCTTCTGGGAGGACGCGGGTGAGCTGGCCGCCGCCATGCGAAGCGCGGAGCGCGCGCTGGCGCTGGCTCCAGACAGTGCCCCTGCCTTTCAGCTAACGCGAGAGCTCGCGCTACAAGCCGAGGACGCCGCGCGCCTCGCCCAACTCTACTTGACGCGCTTGCCGCTGCTGCCAAGTGACGCGGAGCGGATCACCTCACTGCGTCAAGCGAGGCTCTTACTCTCGCAGCTTGAGGCGGCGGAGGAGGCGAGCCTCCCCTTGCTTGAGCAGCTCTCCCAGCTCGAGCCTCACGACACGGAGATTTTGGCGACCCTCGCCGCGCGCCACCTCGCAGCTGGGCGGCCGAAGCGCGCCGCGGAGGCGATGGAGCGTGAGCTCGTGGCGCTGGAGCCGCTGGAGCCGCTGGAGCCGCTGGAGCCGCAAGGCAGCGAACCAGCGGAGGCGGCTGTCCAGGTGCGGCGCGTGGAGCTGCACCGCGCCGTGAGCCAGCTGTACTTGGGGTCGCTCGGCGCCCGCGAACCAGCGCTCACTCACCTCACGGCGCTGCTCGAAGCCGATCCGCACGACGCGGACGCGCGCAGCGCCTTGAGCGGCCTGCTTGATCAACGTGCCCTGGCTGGGCGCGCCGCCGGCGCGCTCGCGCGCGCCTACCAAAAGACAGATCAGCTGAGCGATGCCGCCCGGCTGCTCACGCTTGAGCTGGGGCTCGCGGCGGGTTCACGGCGCGGTGAGGTGGCGCGCGAGCTCGCCTTGCTGAAGCAAGATCACCTAGATGACCCGGCTGGCGCCCGTGAGCTGCTCGAGCCGCTGGTGTCACGCGACCCAGCGGACGACGATCTGCGCGAGCGCTACGTCGCCTTGTGCGCGCTCGTGGACAAGCGCCTCGACGCGGCGCGCCTGCTCGCGCGCTCAAGCACCGCGGTGAAGGATCCAGACGCCAAGGCGCGGGTGCTAAGTCAGGTGGGGCGTCTGTTCTTGCAGAGCGGCGAGGAGCGCCGCGCGCTGACCGCGCTGCAGTCGGTGCTGGAGACCGGCTCCAAGGAGCCGTGCGTGCTGCGCGCTGCCTATGAGCTGATCGAAATCTACTCGCGCGCCGGGGACGCGCGCCGGGTGGCCCACGCGTTGGCGAGCGCCGTCGAGCTGGAGGTGGAGCCGGCGCGCCGTCATCCAGCCGCTGAGCGCCTCGCGCGGCTGGCGGAGGAGCTGGCGGAGCCGCGCTTGAAGCTCGCTGCGCTGAGCGCGCTGGTCGACTCGCCTAGCGGCGAGCACGCCCTTTCGCAGCTGTCCTTGGCTTACTCCGAGCAGCGCGATGAGGCTGGGCTCGCGTGGGTGCTTGAGCGGCGCGCTGAGCGCGCCGGCACCGAGGAGGCGCGTGAGCTGCTCCAGCAGGCAGCGCGACTACACGCTGAACGACTCGGCGATCGGCGCGCGGCGATCCGGCTGTGGGAGCTCGCCGTGACGCGCTACGGCGCTGGCACGGCCGCGCACGAGGAGCTGTGCCAGCTGTACGAAGCGGAGCGCGACTACGAGAAGCTGGCGCCGGCGCTGCGCGCGCTCGCCAAGGCGCTGCCTGAGCCTGAGCGGCTCGACGTGCTCGTCAAGGCGGGGCGCCTGGCGAGCGAGCGACTCGGAGACGCCGCCTGGGCCCTGAGCTGCTTCGAGGAGGCGCTCACCATCGAGCCTCACTCAGAGGCCACCCAGGCCGCCGTGTGGCGATTGGCCGCCCTCCCTTCAGCTGGCCCGGAGCCGCTCGAGGCGGCGGTCCAGGCCGTGAACGTGCTCGGGCTCACGGCGAGCCGGCTCGCTGACGCTGGCTTGGAGTCGCGCGTGCTGCGCTGGCGGGCGGAGCACGAAGCGGACCCAGCGCGCGCGCTCGCGGCCTATCAGGCGCTGCTGCGCCACGTGGAGCAGGGCACGCTCGACAGCGCGGCGAGCCTCTCGGTGATCTTGGGCGGCCTTCACGCGGCCTTCCAGGCCGAGCCGGGCGCCGTGTCTAGTTGGGTGAGGCGGCTCAGCCGCGAGCACCTCGCGCCGTCCGAGGGGAGCAGCACGGCCGAGGTGATCGCGCGGCTGAGTGAGCTCCTCGGTGAGGGGCCGCTTCAATCCACCGAGCAGGTGTGGGTGGCGGAGGCGCTCGCCCAGGCTCTTGGAGCCACAGGTGAGGACCAGGCGGCGATCGAGGTGCTGCGTCGGGCGCACGCGTTCGCGCCAGAGCACCCAGGCCTCGTTGAGCAGATTGAGTCGCTGCTCGCCCAGGGGGGTACACCGTCAGAAAGACTGACGTTTTACCAAGAGGCCCTCACGGAGGCGACTGGCGAGCGTCGCGTGCAGCTGTTGCAGGGGCTGGCCCGGCTCCACCGTCGTGAGCTGGGTGACCCTGCGGCCGCGCGCGATGCCTGGCGGGAACTGCTCGAGATCGATCCACTCGACGCTGCTTCGCACGCCTCGCTGGTGGAGATCTACCAAGAGCTGGGTGAGCTGCGCGAGGCAGAAGAGGAGCTGCATCGCGCGCTGCCGCTCTTCACGGGAGCACAGCGGCTGAAGGCGCAGCTCCGCTTGGCCTCGGTGTGCGACGCGCTGGAGCAGCCTGCCGAGGCGCTCGGCTACTACCTGATGGCGCTCCGTGGCGGGCAAGAGCAGCTCGTCATGACTGACGCCGAGCTGACGCGCGCCGAACAGCTCGCGGTGGCGCTCGATGACGCGAGCGCAGAGGGCCAGTTGCTTGAGCATCGCCTGGCGGGAGAGCAAGCGGCCGAGCGGCGCGCTCAGGTGGAGCTGCGCTACGCCGCCTTGCTTGAGGAGCGTCTGAACCAACCACAAGCAGCACGCTCACACTGGCTGTTGGCGGCGGATCTGGCTGAGCACGAGCTGGGTGACCCAGCGCTCAGCGTTCAGGCGCTGGGCCGCGCGCTCAACCTTGGGCAAGCTGAGGCCAACCTCGGGCGGCGCCTAGCACGCCAGCTCGCCGCGCTGGGCCGCCTCGCGGAGGTCAAGCCGGTGATGGAGCGCATCGCAGAGGACGCTGGGTTGTCCGCCGCCATGACGGTCCTAGCGGAGCTTGAGCCGCTCGTCACAGCGCCTAACGGCGCCCAGTCAACGGGGCACTTGGGGGGTACCCTGCGAGTGGGCTCAGAGACGCTCAGCGGGAGCCAACCCCCCCAAACTCCCGAGGATCTGGCGTCTGATCCGCTAGTCGCGCTTGAGTCAGCTACGCTGACGGAGTCCTCAGAGACTGAGGCTTCGGCGACGCCCCTGGGGCTTAAGTCAGATGGGCTGACGGATGCGTCAGCTGACGCCGAGGCGCGCCAGGTGCTGGCTGAGCTCGCTGAGGCCTTGGCCGCGAGCGCGACCCGGCCTGTCGATCTGGAGGAGCTCTTGGCGCTGCAGCTCCGCGCCCTGGCGCCGCTGCCCGAGGCGGCGCCTCGGGTGATCGCGGCTTATCAGCAGCTCGCTGCGCTGCGGCCCAGCGCGGAGCTGTTCCAGAAAATTGAGGCCTACCTCCGCGCGCTGGAGGCGCCCGCGCCCGCGGCCTACCGGTGGTTGTTCGAGGCGCGGGTTGCGCGCGCCGAGGAGCCGCTGCCGATCTGGCTTGAGTGGGCTCAGGTGGAGGAGCAGCTGCTGGGCGCACCGCAGGCGGCCGAGCAGCTGCTCGCGCAGGCGCTGGAGCGCGACCCGGAGCACGACTCGGCGCGCTCTGAGCTCAGCCGCTTGATGCTCGCGCGCGGCGACGCGAAGGGCGCCTCGGCGCTGCTTGAGGCGCGCCGCGCGGAGGCGACGGGGGAGGCGCGGGTCGTGATGGATCTCCAACTGGCGCGCCTGTGGCTCTCGGATGATGAAGCCGCTGCAGGGGGGCTCCAGCTGCTCTCGGAGGTGCTCAAGCGGGACCCAGGCCACGCCGCCGCGCTGGAGCTCGGGCTCACTGCCCTCAAGCGGCCAGCCCTCGCGGCGCAGGTCGCGGAGGTGCTAGGTCGCGCGCTCAGCGCTCAGGCTGAACCGACGCTGGCCCGCGCCCTCCACGCTGAGCTGGTCTCGCTGTCGCGTGGGGTGCCGGAGCTGCGCGCCGCGCGGCTTGGTTGGCTGGAGCGCGGGGTCTCGTTGCTCGAAGGGGGCGCGCCGGAGGAGGCGCTCGCGCGCTGCCTTGAGGCGGCGCTTGAGCTGCCTGAGGCGGCGGCGTTGTGGGACGCCGCCGAGCGCTTGACCCGTGAGGTGGGGGATCCTGCGCCGCTGCGCGCCGCCTACACCGCCGCCCTAGCCGCGCAGTCAGGTGAGCAGACGCTCGCCGGCGCAGGCGAGTCGGCAGCGTCCGCGCCACCAGCCTCAGTCGCTCAGTCAGCTGAACTCACTTCAAGGGAGGGCGCTGGGGCCAAGCCTGAGTTGATTGAGGAGCTCGGGCGCCGCCTCGTCGACACCTTGGAGGAGTGGTTCGACGAGCCAGACCAGGTGGTGGAGCTGCTCAGGCTGATCGTCCATTTCGCTCCGACGGCCAGCTGGGCGCTCGATCGCCTGAAGCTCGCTTGGAGCGCCAGCGCGCGCTGGGGTGAGTTGTTCGAGGTCTACGATCGGCTGCTGATGCTCGAAGAGCCAGGCCTCAATCGCGCCGCGCTGCTCGAAGAGGCCGCGCTCGCCGCCCGAGATTTCGCGGAGGACCGCCCGCGCGCCATCCGCTACCTTGAGGCGTTGGCCGAGCTGCGGCCAATGGACACCCGCGTGGAGTCCCACCTTGAGCGCTTGTACGAGCGCGAGGAGCTGAACCAGCCACTGATCGAGCTGATCACCGCGCGGCTGCCGCGACTGCCGGCTGATGAGGCGTTGAGCCAGCGCCTCCGCGTCGCCTCGCTGTGGCTCAGCTCGAACGAACCTCGCCAAGCCTTCAGTGAGCTCGCCGCCTGCCTTCAAGAGGCGACCGCTCCGGGTGCGCGCGCTGAGGCCTACGCGCTGCTTGAGCGCCTGCTGGAGCTGCCGTTGCCACCTGAGTCGCTGCCACCTGGCACCGGCGCGCGTCGTCGTCGTGCGCTAGGGGTCCGCGATGACGCCGCCCTGTTGCTCAAGGAGCACTACGCGGCGCAGGGGCGCCTTGAGCAAGTCGCGCGGATGCTCGAGATTGAGCTTGAGGCAGCGCCTAGCGCTCAAGCCTTGACGGAGCGGCTCAAGGAGCTGATCGCGCTGCGCCTCACCAGTCTGAACGATCCGCTCGGCGCGTTTCAACACGCAGGGGAGCTGGTGGAGCTCCAGCCAGGGAACCCTGAATATCGCGGGGAGCTCGCGGCGCTCGCCGCTCAGGCAGGCTTAGGGCTCCGCCACGCTGAGCTCTTGGTGCGGATCGCCGCGAGCTGCGAGGCGGCGCTCGCGAGCGAGCTCTGCTCTGAAGCGGCGCAGGTGTTTGAACGTGAAGGGGACCTAGGGCGCGCCAGGGACCTCCTGAGCTCAGTCACCCACGCTGAGGGCGCTGGGCGCGCGCTGCGGCTCGAGGCCGCCCAGCGCTTGGACGCGTTGCTCGCTCAGGCTCAGCAGGATACCGAGCGCGCCGACGTGCTCGAGCACCTGGCGGAGCTCTCCCGTGAGGCGGACGAACCTAGCTTGCGGGCCGGTGCGCTGACCGAAGCGGCGCGGCTCGCCCAGGAGGCGCTCGACGATCTGCCTCGCGCAGCGCGGCTCTGGCGCGCGCGGCTCGTCGACCAAGCGGACGATCAGGCGGCGCTAGATGGCCTGGTGACCACGCTGCGCCGGGCTGGAGCGAGCGCCGAATTGGTTCGTGCACTTGACGATCGGGCGGCGCTCCCCGGTCGCGAGGCGGCGCGTCGAGAAGATCAGGTGGAGGCGGCCGCGCTGGTCGAGACAGCGCTCGCTGATCCAGCCGCCGCCATCTCCCGCTGGGAGGCGGTGGAGGCGACGCTCAGCGCCGAAGAAGACAGCTTCCATGCCTTGTGTCGCCTGTACTTGTCTGAGGCGCGCCACTCGGAGCTGGCGGCTCGGCTTGAGCGCGAGGCGGCGCACGAGGCCGCCGCCGGGGAGGATCAGCCGAACGAAGTCGGCGCTGAGCGGAGCGAGCGCAGCCGCGCGCTGTACCGGCGCTTGGCGGAGGTGCACCTCGCGCACACGGGGGATGTGCCCGCCGCGCTCCAGGCGTTCTCCTTGGCGGGAGAATGGGAGCTCGCCACCGCCGCGGTGAAGGCCGTGCGCGACCCAGAGCTTGGGCTGAGCGCTTGCGTGGAGCTGCACCGGCTCGCGGCGCGAAGTTGGCAGCAGGGCGACGAGCGCGCTTGCGTGGTGACGCGCTGGGCGATCCAAGATCTGCGGGAGCGCTGGCTCGAGCGAGGGCGTCACCAGGCGGTGGTCGACTTGCTGCTCGACGCCGCGGAGCTTGGGTTCGACGCCGCCTCACGGCGGGCGTTCCAATACGACGCCGCCATCTTGCTCCAGGAGCGCCTGAGCGATCCAGGGCGCGCGGCGGCGCTCTTGACCCAGGTGGTGGATGAGGCGCCGGGTGATGAGCTGTCAGCGCAGAGCGTGCCGCGGCTCGCGCTGCTCTTCGATGAGCTCAAGGACGGTGAGGGCAAGGTCCGGCTGTGGGAGCAGCAAGCGATGAGCCACGAAGCGTCAGGCGACCGCGCAGGCGCCGCGCGGCTGTGGGCGCGTGGCGCGCAGCTCGCGGAGACCGAGCTGAAGGATCTGGCCCGCGCGCGCGGCGCGCACCGGCGTGGCGCGGCGCTCGGCGGGGAGGCGTCGCTCGTCGCCCTGGTGCGGCTCCACGCCGCCGCTGGGGAGCTGCGCGAACAGGTCGAGGCGCTCGAGTGGCTCTGCGCCGGGGGTAACCGAGAGGCGCTGGCGGAGCGCGTGCTCGAGCTCGCGACCGCCTACGAGGCGCTCGGTGAACGCGCGGCCGCGCGCGATCGTCTGGAGCAGGCGCTCGGCCGCGCCATCGATGTGGGTTCGGTGCGCCAGCGGCTGGCGGGCCTCTACCGTGCCGATCGAGATTACCCGCGGCTCGCGGAGCTGCTCGCCGAGGAGGCGCGCCGCGAGCCGGCTCTGCCACGGCGGCGCGCTCTGTTCGAGGAGGCAGCCAACCTCTACTTAACCGAGCTCCGCGCTCCCGCGCAGGCCTTGCCGCTGCTCACGCAGGCGCTGGCAGCCGAGCCGAGCGACGTGGCGCTGCGGCTGCACGTGGCGCAGCAGCTCACCGAACAGGGCGGCGACGCGGGCCTCACCCACGCCGAGGAGCTCTTGCGTGAACAGCTCGTGTGGTACGGGGCGCGGCGACCCAAGGAGCGCGCCTCGGTGCACCACCGCCTCGCGCAGGTGCTCGCCCGCGCTGGCAAAGAGGGCGCGCTCGCGGAGCTTGAGCTCGCCGCGCGTATCGACCCCGCCCACCCTGAGCTGCTGGCCGAGCTCGGGCGCGTCGCCTTCGAAGCGGGCCAGCATCGGCGCTCAGAGCAGGCCTTCCGGGCGCTGCTCCTGGTGCTCAAGCCGAGCGGTGAGCCCCCTGCCGACGCGCCGAGCCGCGCCGAGGCGTTCGTGTACCTGAGCGAGCTGGCGGTGCTGGAGGATGATCCTGCGCGCGCCACCGAGTTCGTCGAGAGCGCGTTTGAGGCTGCGCTTGAGAGCGAACATGAGGGGCGGCGCCTGGAGCAGACCTTGCGTGTCCGTCGGCGCCACGAGCTGCTCGCCCGGGTGGTGGAGGCGCGGCTCCAGCAAGCGACGAGCCCAGCTGAGACAGCGCGCGCGCTCGCCGACTTGGTGTTGCTCTACGCCGAGGGCACGCTCGGCTCGGCGCCGGCGGGGCGAGATCGGGTGAGGCAGCGCGCCGAGTGGGTGCTGGAGGCGCTGGATGAGTCGCCGCAGCCGAGCGAGCTGGCGTGGTCGGCGCTGGGTCAAGTTTATGAGTGGCTTGGAGATCGTGAGCGTGAGGCGGCGGTGCTTGAGCGTCGCGTTGCCGCCGGCGGCACGACGGACGTCGAGGCGCTGTACCGCCTCGCCGAGCTGAGGTTGGCGGAGCCTGCCAGCACCAGTCAGGGGATCGATCTACTCGAGCGCGCACTAGACACTGAAGCTGACTGGGACCGCGCCGACCGCCTCTTGAGCTCCGTTTTGGCGGATCCCGCGCTCCCCGAACGCACGCAGGCGGCGCGGCTGCTTGAGGCCATCTCACGCGTGCCCGAGCGTGAGGCCTCGCTGCTCGTGGCGTTGGCGGAGCTGGCGCAGAGCGAGGGCGCCCAGCCAGTGCGAGAGGGCTACGCCTTGGCGCTGCGCCGCGGTGAGCGCGAGCTAGCCCGCCAGATCTTGGAGCACGGAGTCCGAGCGACGCTCGACCCAGAGGACGCCGCCTGGGCGCGGCTGACGCTCGGACAGCTCCTTGAGCAAGATGGAGAGCTTGAGCACGCGCTCAGCTTGCAACAGGAGGCCTTCCCGTTGCTTGAGCCTGAGGCGGGCCGCGCGCTGCTGTTGCGCTTGGCTGAGGCGGCGAGCGAGGCAGGAGAGCCCCAGCGCGCGGTGGAGCTCTTGCACCCACTGCGCGCCGACTCGCCCGCTGACCCTGCCGTGTGGCGCCCGCTCGCGCGACTACTCAGCGCACCTGACCAGACGGAGGAGCGCCTAGCGGTGATCGTGGCGGCGCTCGAGCAAGCCACCGAGATCGACGAGCGCGCCGAGCTCGAGGCGCTGCGGGGCGAGACGTTGATGGCCCAGGGGAACCTGACGGAGGCGGCACAGGCGCTCCAACACGCCTTCGAGGTGGCGCCGCAGCGGGTCGAGAGCCTCGAGCGGCTGCTTGAGGTGCTGGAGCAGCAGGGCCGCCAACCGGAGCAAGCCGAGGTGCTGAGGGCGGCGCTCGACGCCGCCAAGGACTCCGAAGATCTCCCACGGATCGAGGCCCTCGCCGCGCGGCTGGGCGCGCTGCTCGAGCAGCAAGGAGAGGCTGAGGCGGCGCTGTCCGTGTACCAGTCAGCGCTCGACTGGGCGCCGAGCAGCGTCGCGGCGCTGCGCGGCGTGGTGCGCACCCTGGAGCACGCAGAGGACCCCTTCGCGCTGACCGAGGCGCTGACGCGCCTGCTCACGGCGGACAGCAGCCCGGAGGCAGAGGCCCCTGCGCGCCGCTTGCTGGCGCTGTGCGAGGCTCAGGCAGATGCGGCGGGTATCGAGGGAGCGCTCGCTTGCTTGCACCGCCTCACCCCAGCCGACCGCGCGGTGACCGAGCGCCTCGTCGCCTTGTATGAGGCGCGCGGCGCCCACTCAGAGGCCGCGCAGGTGCTGGCCCAAGGCTTCGCTGAAGATCCGCAGCAGAGCGATCTGCTCGGGCGCTTGGTGGCGGCTCACGTTGAGGCGGGTGAGCTTGAGCGCGCGCTCGAGGCGCTCAGCGCCGGCCTCGCGATGCGCTCCACGGATCCTGAGCTGCTGACGCAGCGCGCGAGGCTGCTCGAGACGCTCGAGCGCCCCTTGGACGCGCTGGACGATCATGAGCGGCTCTACGCCAAGCAGCCAGAGTACGGCGCTGAGCTCGCCGCCGCGCTGGAGCGCGCCCTGGCACAGCCGCTCGGTGACGCGCGGCGTGGGGTCCAGAAGCGGCTCGTGACGGTGCTCGTCTCCACGTCGCGCTTTGAGGCCGCCCTGGAGCTGCTCGGCGTGGTGCTCGATGAAGATCCGTCAGATCTGGATGCCCTCAAGCGCAGCGCCCAGCTCGCGCGGCAGCTCGGCTACTTCGACGCAGCGGCAGCGCGCCTCGAGCGCCTATTTCAGCTCGCAGCGCCTGAACACCAACCCACGCTCGCGCTCGACGTGAAGGCTGCCTGGGCCGAGGCGGGGCGCCCAGCGGCGGCCCGCGCGCTGCTTGAGCAAGCCCGCAGCGCGCACCCAGACGACCAGCGCCTGCGCGCCGCCTTGCTCGACCTGTACGCTGCGCTCGGAGCTCACACTGAGCTCGGCGCGCTGCTGCTGGAGGAGGCCAGCGCCGCCGCCACGCCCCAGGAGCGCGCCGGGTGGCTGCGCCGCGCGGGCTCCACGCTGCTTGAGCATGACACGCCAGCGGCCATCGCAGCGCTCCAGGAGGCGGTAGCGCTGGCACCTGACGATCTTGAGGTCGTCGCTGAGCTGGCGGCGGCCCTGGGGCAGGCCGGCGAGGGCGCGGCGGCCCGCGCGTTGATCCTGGACAGCCTCGCGAATCAACGCAATCGGCGCGTCAAGGGGACGGCGGAGCTCTACTGGGCGCTGTCTCGCCTGGAGCTGGGCACCGGCGCGCTCAGCGAGGCGCTCGAGGCGCTCAGCAAGGCCTTCGAGATCGATCCCAAGAGCCCCGCGCTCGCGATGGAGCTCGGGGAGCTCGCCCTCGATCTCGACGACGAGGCGCTCGCCAGCCGCGCGTTCCGCGCGGTCACCATGATGCGCATTGGGGGTGATCTGGAGGGCGCCGGGCTGCGCGCTCAGGCCTATTTCCAGCTCGGGCGTTTGGCGCACCAACAAGGCGACCCGCGCCGGGCGCGGATGCTGCTGGCCAAGTGCCTGGCAGAGGCGCCCGAGCACCCCGCCGCGAGCCAGCTCATGAGTCAGTTGGGCTGACTGACACGCTCATGAGTCAGCTAATCTAACTAGTGCGTCAAGGAGTCAGTTAAACTGACTGACGTACTCATCAGTCAACTCGGCTGACTGACGACGGCGGGCCGCGCGAAGCGGCGGCGGCCCAGGGCGGGGCTCTTCCCGAAGCGATGCAGCAGCACCACCAGCAGGCTCATCGGCGTGGACTGGCCGGCCCAGAACAGGCAGCTGTAGAGCACGTGGCTGTTCTCAGGCTGCTCTGGGAAGAAGAAGCGCACCAGCAGCAGCCCGATCCCGGTGTTTCGCAGCGTGATCCCAATGGTCATGGCGGCGCTCTCGTCGTCGTAGCGGCGCATCAGGCGCGCCACGTGGGGCGCCACCAGGGAGAGCAGCAAGGAGAAGCCGAGGATCGTGAGCGGCGGCCCCCAGCCGTACTCCGCGACCTTGATGCGCCCGGAGCCGAGCGAGCTCAGCGTGATCAAGAGCACGAAGAACAGCGAGCCGCGGATCGACCACCCGGAGATCTGCTTGGCGCGGGCTGGTAGCAGCCGGAACGTCAGCATGCCGAGGGCGAGCGGGGTGAGCAGGAAGGCGAAGATGTCTTTTACGATTTGCCCTGCGGGGAACTGAAAGCCGCTCGGCAGGTGCTCCGCCGCCGTGAGCTTCAGCACGAAGGGGATGGTGAACAGGCAGCCCAGGGTGGTGACGGTGGTGAGCGAGATCGACAGCGGCACATTCGCGCGCGCAAAAAAGCTGAGGAGGTTGGAGAAGGCGCCGCCTGGGCACACGCTGATCAAGATCAGGCCCACCGCCCAGCCCGGGCCGAGCCCCAGCAGCCGGGCAAGCGCCACCGCGATGAGCGGCACGCCCACCACCTGAATCAAGAGCCCGATCGCGAGCGAGCCGGGGCTGCGGAAGATGCGCGTGAACTCCTGCACGCTGAGGGTCGCCCCCATCCCGAACATCGCCAGCATCAGCTGGATAGGCACGAAGGTTCTCTCGACGAAGGCCTGATGGGTGAAGAGCTGCTGAAGCAAGGTGAGCGGCCTAGAGCGGCGACCCGTTTGCCGCAAGGCGGACCGGGGAAACCGCCCAAGGGGCAAGGCTAGCGCCCAAGGAGGATAGGGCAGCCGCTACGGCTTGGGCGGGCTGCTGGCGCCAGGCGATCGGGTTTTGGGGGTTGGGCACCTCACTGCACGCCCTGGGCTAGGCAGCTCAAACGGTCGATCTGCTCATGGGTGCCCAAGGCATGAGGGCGGGTGATACGCTGAGTGAGCCTCATGTCTCGTCTGTTCGCGGCGATCTACGATCCCATCATCGCCCAGGCGGAGCGCGCCTGCCTCCAAGCGTGGCGCGCTTCGCTCCTCAGCCCCCTTGAGGGTGCGGTGCTGGAGATCGGCGCGGGCACCGGCGCCAACCTGCCGCACTACAGCGCGAAGGTCTCGCGCCTGGTGCTGAGTGAGCCTGACGCCCACATGCGAAGGCGCCTCAGCGCCCGCGCCGCGCAGGCTCAGCCAGGCGCCGAGCTGTGCGACCGTTCGGTGATGGAGCTGCCATACGAAGATCAGAGCTTCGATGCGGTGGTCAGCACCTTGGTCTTGTGCAGCGTCCCGAGCCTGAGCGGCGCCTTGGTTGAGGCGCGCCGCGTGCTGCGGCCGGGCGGTCAGCTGGTGTTCTTAGAGCACGTGTTAGATCCTCGGCCTGGGCGCGCGCGGCTCCAGCGCGCGCTGTGTCCCGTGTGGCGCCGTGTCGCCGGGGGTTGTCGGCTCACCCGCCGCACGGAGGAGGCGATCGGCGCCGCTGGCTTCGAGCTCCAGGCGATCACCCGTGAGAGCATGCGGCGGTCGGTGGCCCCCGTGCGGCACACCATCCGCGGCGTCGCCGTGCGGCCCTGAGTCGGCGCTGCCCTGGGTCGCCGTGCGGCCCTGAGTCGCCGTGCAGCCCAGAATCAGTCAGGCTTACTGTCCAACACCCAGCGGATGGCCTCACCCATCACGCGCGGCGCCTCGGGGCCGTACTGACCGTGCCCGGCGCGCGGCAACACGAAGCGCTCCGCCGCGATCCCGCGCGCGGTCACCAGCTTCAGCGCGCCGTTCACCACCTCGTGCCCCTCGCGCTCGCCGGTCACCAGCGCGAGCGCCTGGAGACCCTCCAGGCGTGCTGCGTCGGGCGCCGCGGGCAGCCCACCCAAGAGCAGCCGTGGGTAGAGCTCTGGCGCGCGGACGTGCAGCGCCAAGGCGCGCAGCGCCCCTTGAGAGTAGCCGATGCCGAGCCGCGGCGCGGTGTCTAGCTGACCTCCTCGCGCGGCGCGCACCGCCTGAACCGCGGCCTCGATGCGCCGCTCCTGCCGCGCGGTGTCGCTGGTCCAACGGTGACGCCCCGGCGCGCCGCTACACGGCTCATCGGCGTGGAGCGCCACCAAGGTGAAGTGCTCGGCGGCCACCTCCGCGAAGGCGCCGATCGCCTCGATGTCGCCGCACACCCCGTGCAGGTAGACAGCGACCCGCCGCAATGCGGCCGGCGCGTGAACGACCAGCACCGGGGCGTCGCCGGGGACGGGGAGCCGGGTGAGGCTGCCCACCGTGATCCCGGCGGGCAGGGTGGGGGCAGGGGGCTCGGGCGGCGCCTCCTCCGCTGGCTCCAGGTGGGCGCTGGGGGCTGCGATGTGGCTTGGGGTTTGGCGGGCGGCGGGCGCGGCGCCGCGCGGCTCAGCCCCGGAGCTGGCGGGCGGCGGCACCTGGGGGGGTGTTTCCGTGGGGTTATTGTGAGAGCAGGCGCTGAGCCAGAGGGCCCAACCCCCAAAAAAACAAGAAAAACTAGGCTTCAGGACCGCCCTGAGGCCCCTGAAGGCCATAGTCCGTGTGGCTGACGACCTGGACTTGGCACCTTGCGCTGTGAGGGACGCTCCGGCTGCGAATGACGGCGCTGTGAGTGACTGGGTGGCGGACGCTCCGGCTGCGAATGACGGCGCTGCGAGGGACGGCGCTGTGGACGATCGGGCGGCTGACTGTTTACCGTCTGGTAGACTGCCTATATAAGCGCATGTCATTGGTTGAGCCACACCAGCGCTGAGCGGTAGAGCCCGCGGCGGCCCTCGAGCTCAAGCACGTGACCCATGCCCGCCGGGGTGATCGCGCGCGTTGAGACGTTGGCTTGCTTGAGCCAGCGCTCGACCGTCAGGGTGGCGTCGTAGGTGCCGTCGTCTTTCCCCGTGATGAGCTCAACCTTGCGGATCTGTCGGTGGTTCTTGCCGAGCTCGGTGAGCCCAGGGCCGCCCCAGTATTTGGTGTCCGCTGAGAGGATGAGCCAGCGGTTGAAGGTGCGTGGCTGGCGCACGCCGACGTTCATCGCGACGAAGGCGCCCTCACTGAAGCCGACCAAGGTGTTGCCGTAGAGCTGCACGCGGCGCCCGAACTTGGCGCGCAGCGCGTCGATGCTCTTTTGCGCGATCTGGCCGCCAGCGTACCAGGTGTTGTCCCAGCCGCGCTTGCCGCCGCCGCGATCTTCGGGGCCGGTGGGGCAGGCCACCCACCCGAGGTCGCTCGCGAGCCGAGCCCAGCGCTGGCAATCGCTCTTCGGTGAGCCGCCGCGCGCGTGAAGGTACAGGATCACTGGGCGCAGGTTCTTGCGACCGGCTCCCGTGGGCTCGTGATAGTAGAGCGGGCCAGCGCCAGGTAGTTCGAGCACCTGAACACCGCTCGGGGCGGGCTCTTTGGCGGGTTTTTCTTGGGGTTGGGCACCGCCCTTTTTGTCAGTGTCTTTGTCTTTTTCTGCGGCGCGCTCTCGATCGCGCTCGGCGCGTGCGCGCTTGCCGCCTTCATCATCTGGCGCGGGGACGCGCAGCTGCTGCTTCAAACGGATGGGCTTGGTGCGAGCGATCGCGTTGGCGTGGCACAGCGCGTCGACCGTGATTTTGTAACGCTTGGCGATGCCACCCAGCGTGTCCCCAGAGCGCACCGTGTGGATCTGAGCGCGGGCGAGCGCCGCCTGGGACCAGACGAGGCACAGGCAGAGGAGCGCGAGCTTCACTAAGTGGCGCAAGACACGGCTCTTAGCGAACGAGCGCGCTCCGGGGCAAAACCTCGCCGCCCAGGCGTCGCTTGAGGCGCGGTCTGAAGCGCCAGAAGCGAGCATTGCCGCGCGGGATCCGCTCACAGCGCGCGCGAGAGATCCGCTCAGAGCGCTCACAGCGCGCGCGTGAGATCCGCTCACAGCGCGCCCATGGGGCGCGTGAGGACTCGCGTCACTTCTTGAGCGCCACACCGGTCGCCACCAGGGCAAGCTCCGTCGCGCTGCCATCGGGCTGCTTGTTCGCAAAGGTCGCGCCTTCCTCCTCCAGGTGCTGGACGAAGCGTGGCGTGACTTTCTTCAGCTCAACGACGCCCTGCAGCTTGGCGTGGGCGCCTTGTGAGTCGGTGGGGACGAAGAAGCCGTAGTCTTTGAAGCTCACGCGACAGGTGGCGGGCTGCTCGGCTGCGCCCTCCACCAGCTCCATCCAGCAGCCCTTGCGGGAGCAGGCGCGGCGCACCTCGGCCTCCACGTACACCGTCTTGCCCTCGTAGCTCTCGGGCGCGGCGAGCAGGGTCGCGAGCTTCACCGGGGTGACGCCCGCCGCGAGCGGCTCACCATACAGGGTGTAGCCAGGGGGTAAGGCGTCGGCCGTGGGGGTTGAGGCTGAAGGGGTGGGGGCGGGGGCGTCGGCCCCACCCTGACAAGCGGTGGCGAGCGCCAGCGAGCTGAGCGTCAGGAGGCTGAAGCTGAGCGCCCAGTGGGACATTCTAGGCATCGTGGCGGGCACTATAGCGCCAGCGCCTGAGCGCGCACCCTGAGCGGGCGCGGCGACGCTGAGCTCATCGCCCCGGGGCTCAATGAGCGGGCTGTGGCAGGCGGTCGCTACCCGTGGCAGGGTGCCTGCGTGACGGGCGTTGTCTCTCGGTGGTTCCCTGGCGCCTACGCTGTGTCGCTGGCGGTGGGGTTGTCCGCGGCGCCGGCCGCGGCGCATGAGGCGCACGACGCTGGGCCGCAGACGGCGGTGGCCGGAGAGTACGTCGAGGGCGCTCACCGGCTGGAGGGGCGGCTGCTCGCGCCGTGCTGCTGGGACACCAGCAAGCAGACGCTGGACATTCACGACTCCCCGGTGGCAAGCGCGCTAAAGAGCGAGATCCGCACGCGCTTGAGGGCTGGTGAGTCGGCGGAGGCCATTGAGGCTGACTTGGTGCTGCGCTACGGCGAGAAGATCCGCGCGGTGCCCGAGGGTAACCCGCTGCGTCGGGTGGGGCTCTTGCTCAGCGTGCTGGTGGCAGGGGCGGGGATCGGCTTGGGGTACAAGCTCGTCGGCTGGCGCCGGCGGCGCGAGGCCTCGCTCCCCGCGCCTGAAGTCGGCGCCCAGCGCGACGCCTGGGACGACGCGCTCGACGCTGAGCTCGCCCGCGAAGACTGATTGGCTTGGCTGAGGAGCTAGTCAGCAAAGCTGACTGCGACGCAGTTGACAGTGAAGCTGTCCGGTTGTCGGCTAGGCGCACCAGCAGCGCTGAGCCGTCTGGTGGCAAACTGATCGGCGCTCCAGACGACAAGCGGTTTACCGTTTGTCGTCCTCAAGTCATGGGCTAGAGCGGTGCGAAGTGGAGCAGCGGCGAGCAGAGGACCAGGGAAACCGAGCCCTCGCCCCGCATGGGGGCGGTTTCCCTGGTCCGTCTGGTGGCAAACTGATCGGCGCTCTAGTTGCAGTCTGAGCCGATCACCTGCAGCGACCACTCCTCACAGCTTGTACCGCCGGCGTAGCGGACCTCAACGTAGTAGTCCGTTGTGTCGCTCAGGGAGGGGAAGTCTAAAGCGATGGTGGTGAAGACGCTCTCATCGACGCCGGGGCCCGCGGTCGACGAGGCGAGCAGCGTGCCGCAGCTTCGCCACAGGTGCAGATCGTAGTTCATGCCTGACGGCACGCTGAGCATCACCTCACCCAGTATGTCACCGGCACACACAGAGCACTCCTCCGCCGTGAGGCGGAACCAAGCAGAGCCCGTGCCGCGCCGCTCGGCGACCAAGACAGCGCTCGCCGCGGGACACAAGAAGCCGCAGCTCGCGTCGCCGCAGTGGCTCGTGACGAAGCTGGCCGTGGCGCAGGTGTTGAGCGGCGTCGCAGGATCGCAGCCTGGGGTGCCCCCGCTGCCACCGGAGCCGCTGGTGCCACCGGAGCCGCTGGTACCACCGGAGCCGCTGGTGGCACCAGAGCCGCTGCTGCCGCCAGAGCCGCCGACGCCACCGACGCCGCCGACGCCACCGACGCCACCGACGCCACCGACGCCGCCGACGCCGCCGACGCCGCCGACGCCGCCAATGGCTCCTGTCGCGCCGTTGCCACCGCTGGCTCCCGTCGCGCCGTTGCCACCGCTGGCTCCCGTCGCGCCGTTGCCACCCTGAGCGCCTTGGCCAGCTGTGGCGCCGCTCCCCGCGGTGCCCCCATCACCCCCCTCACCAGGGGTGATCTTAGGGTCTGACAGATCACCGCCGCTGGCGCAGCCCACCAGCCACACCAGGCCCAACGAACCGCTCACGAACCGCCACTTTAAGCTCGCCATCCTGGCTTGGTATACTGGAACCACGCGAGCGCGCACGTCGAAGCGACGTGCTCAATGGTCGATCCGCAGAACCACCGACCGGCCCGGGGAGCTTGCGTGGGCTCAACGCGAGGCGGCGCGCCTGTCAGCGTGCTCGGCAGACCACTGGAGTGGTGAGCACGCTGACGCCACTCACCCGTCAGTCTCACTGCCTGCCGTGGCGCCCGCTGCACCGGACGGCGCAGCGGGTGGTGGGGGCAACGGCCGCAGCTCGCTCACGCCGTTCATTTCAGCGTAGCCCCGGCGTACACCGAAGCAGCGCGCGCTCGCGCTGCACGACTGGCAGGCCTCCGCCTTGATGAACTCCCCTTCGCCTTCACCGGGCGGCAAGGCCGCGCTCGGCAGGTAGCTCTGCATGCTGGGGGGCACCAGGCAGAGCGGGATCCCGCACATCGACTCGAAGCCGCTCACGCGGAGCCCCCACTTGTGCGCCAGGTTGAGGCCGGTCACCAAGGCAGGCATCACGCGGGTGTAGGAGGGGATGAGCGCGCGATCGCGGGGCACCTGATCGGTGGAGGGCGCCACGAAGGAGACGGACAGGGTGGCGCGTGGCCAGCGCTCGCTGATGAGCCGCACGAGCGCTGGGAACTCGTGGAAATTCAGCTCGCAGAACACGAAGTTGAGCGTGAGTGACAGCTGGGTCAGGTGAGCCGCGTCAAGTCCGGCGACCGTCTGTTCGAAGGTGCCAGGGGCGGCGGTGATCTGATCTGAGATCTCAGCGGTAGCGCCGTGCAGCGACACGAACAGCTTGTCGACCCCCGCGTCGACAAGCTGTTCGAGCAGGCCTGGCTGCGTGAGGCGGGTGGCGTTGGTCTGGACCTCCAGCGCGCTCACGCCCGCTGCCCGCGCGAACCGCGCGTAGTCAGGGAGGCGCGGGTTCAGCGTCGGCTCACCCCCAGACAGCGCGAGCCGCGCACCGACGCGCCCCGCCTCCAGCAAGGCCTCGTGGATCTGAGCTTCACTTGCACCAGGCAGGTGGGTCGAGACGAAGCAGAAGTGGCAGCGCTGATTGCACTGATAGTTGACCCGCACCGTGTACGACGGGACCACTTCGTCGTCGACGCGCGCGACCTCACGCGACACCAGCTCACGGGCGATCTGATCGTCGATCGACGAGATGACGCTCAGGCGCCGGCGCAGCCGATCTTCCTGGATGGGCTTCAGGGTGGCGATGAGCCCCGGCTCGCGCGCGGCGAAGGGGGCGGCCAGGCCAGGGCAGCGATCGCCGACCTCGCAGCTGGCGCAGGCAGGGGCGCGGACAAAGCCGGGGCGGGTTCCCCCGCCGGGGGTGAGCGCGAACAGGTGGGCGACCCGCTGCGGCTTCGGGAAGGCGCAAGGCGGGAGGGTGGCGTCTTGCGCCACACGCACGCGCAGCCCCGTGACGCGCGCGCCCTCGGCCAGCCGCGTGATCGCCTCCGCGGCATCTGCGACGCGACACAGCTGCTCGGGGCGCGGGCCTCCGCTGGGGATGCGGACGACCAGCGCCTGGACCTCAAGCGCTGCCTCCACCAGGCGCTGAGCTAGGGTAGGCAGTGAGGCACGCGTACTCTCAGTGACGGGGACGGCGAGCTCGACGGCGACGCCCGCCGCGGTGAGCGCGCGGAGCCCCGCCAGCGCTGCTGCGAAGCCGCCAGCGTCACGCGTGGTGTGGTCCGCGGCGTCTCCCCAACCGGGTAGGTGCACTCGGGCCAAATCGAGCCCTGAGCGCGCCAGCGCCTGCGCGCGTTCGGCGCTGAGTAGGGTGGCGTTGGTCTCAAGCACGACGCGGGGCGCGCCGCGCACCTTGGCCAGCTTCACCAACTGCGGGAGATCGCGGCGCAGGGTCGGCTCACCTCCGGTGAGCACCAGCTCTCGGGGCGCCTGCGCGGCGGCTTGGGCCACCCGCAGCGGCGCGCCGCGTAGCCAATCGGGGCGCTCTGTGGGTCGGCGCGCGTCGCAGAACAGGCAGTTCTGGTTACAGGTCTCGGTGATCCCCACCCGGACAACCTGCTGCCCAGCCACCCGCTCAGCCCCCCGCGCTCACTGAGCGGGCGGCCTCGATGGCGCTCGCTGCGGCCCGTTCGTGAGCGACGTCCCAGCCGAGCACACGCATGGTCCCGCGCACCATCGCTGTCTGTTCGGACGTCTGACTACGTAGGTCGCTCACCACCTGGGTGAGGTAGGTGAGCGAGACCCAGCTCGCTACGGGTGGGGGGAGCGCGCGGAACAGCAGCTCCGCTTCGCGCGCGACCACCCCGGCGGGGTCCGCGCCGCCACGGCGCAGCCCCCGATAGCTGCTCAGCACCGCATCCGAGGCGGCCGCGATCTCGCTGGCACTGAAGCCACCCGCGCGAAATGCGTCGTAGGCGCGCTCGACGTTGGCGACGCTGAAGGGGCTCGCGCCCGACTCGCCCTGCGCGACCAGGGCCTCAAGCGCCTGCGCCAGCTCGCGAGCGCGACGCATCCAGAGCGGCGCGCTCGCGGGGAGCGCTTGGGCTTCACCGCTCGGGTAGGCAGCCGCCTGAGCCAGCTCGGGGTGAGGCGCGGGAGTTACAGGATGAACCGCGGCGCTCGCCTGGGTGGCGGCCTGTGGCCGCGCCTGGGTGCTGCTCTCGAGGGTGTGGCTCAGCGGCAGCAGCGAGCTCGCTGGGCGCGCCCCAGAGACGATAAGCGGCACCTCCAGGGTGCGCTGATCGCTGTGTGGGGTGAGCCCGCTCTGCCTGATGAGCCCACCTTGAGCGATGGGCAAGCGCGGCTCCGTGGGCTCTTCACGGCTCTGCCGCTCCGTCAGCTGCTCGGTGCTACTTGGCCGCTCCGTCAGTTGCTCGAAGGTGTTGTGGCGTTCGGTGGGCGGCAGCGCGTCCGCGTCGAGGGGGCCTCCTCCGCTTGTGTCGTCAAGGGAGCCCAAGGTGGGGACGTCGGTCCGGCGCGTCATGGGGTGGCATCTTGCCACGGTCCATCGCTGGTGCACGAGGGGGGTGTCTCTCGGCGTCACGAGGCGCTCCCACGAAGCTCAATCCTCTTGTGCCACGCCGTAGTGATGCGCGAGCTGCGCCGCGCTGTAGCGGTGCTCACGGCCGATGGGGCAGGCGTCGCGCGCCGCGACCCACAGCCGCCAGTGGGCGGCGATCCCGCGCTGACCCAGGGCGCTTAGGGAGGAGCCGCTCTGGCGCTCCGTGGTGCGCCGCGCGTGGTCGAACGCCGCCCGACACGGCGCCGCACAGCCCACGCAAGGCGCTGACGCCACGCCGCGCGCCGCGAGATCCACGCTGGCTGGCTCCGCACGATCGTCGCTGAGTAGGTACCCAGGAGGGAAGACGACCAGCGCCCTGAGGCCAAACCAAGGGCCGTACACGGGGTGCACCGCGAGTCCAGCGGGCCCCAGGTGGCACAGTCCAAGGCACTCAGCGACGCACTGAAGCGGCAGCACGGGGGTGCCGCGGTGGGCCCACAGGGTGCGCACCTGGGCACCTGG
>CAYQAC010000061.1:0-24998 GCA_964415255.1 uncultured Polyangiaceae bacterium
CGCTGCTCCACGCTTTCATCCTGGCGGAGCTGGGGCGCCACGCGGACGCCGCGGGGCTGCTCCTCGACGTGCTGGCCGCGGTGCCTGGGCACCCCACCTGGGTTTGGCTCGTCACTTGGGTGCGTGAGCTGACACCGGCCGCGCTGCGCGAGTCGATCGGCGGCCTGACGCGGCGACTCGCGGTGGCGGCCAACGTCGCGCGCACCGGCCTCGGCGTACCTGGGCTCGGCCCCTTGCTCCAGATCACGCGGCTGCTCGCGGAGCGCGCGCCCGAGGAGCTCGAGCTCCAGCTGTTCGAGGTCACCTTGCTGCGCCAGGCGGAGCGGCCGCTCGAGGCCGCCCAACGCGCCCGCGCCTGCCGTGAGCGCACCCCTAATTGGCGCACGGAAATTGCCTACGCCCTGTGCCTCCGGGAGGGCGGCGAGCTTGAGCTCGCCGCCCAGAGCCTCGAGCGCGCCACCCAGCATGAGCCGAACGAGCTCAGCACCTTCCTCGATCTTGGGGATGTCCTGCTCAGCCTCGGCCGCCACCAGGAGGCGCGCGCCGCGTACCAAGCGGCGCTGGCGCTCAAGCCAGCGCATCCCTGGGCCAGCTCCAGCGCGCTCATAGCGGACTATTTCCTTGGAGAGGCCTCGAAGCTGGAGGCGCTGGCGGAGCGCGCGGACGCGGGCGACCCTCGAGCGAGCGCCCTCGTCAGCTCACTGTTCCACCCGCCATGGGTCGGCTCCTTACCACTGCCGCTCGACCCTGAGCTGCGCGCGCTCTCCGCCGCCATCGAGGCGCTCAAGCAGCACCCGCCCGAGGCGACCCGTGAGGAGCCCGCGCAGATCCGCCTGGAGCTAGCGCAGCTCGGCGCCCCGAGCCTCCAGCTCGGCTTCGTGCTCGGCGCGCGCCTGCTCGGTCACCAAGCCAAGCTCACGCTCGCCATCCGCCACGTGCCCAAGCCCGACCCACGGCGCGCCGAGGGTCAACCGCTCTTCACCGTTTGGCGCTACCAGGGCACCTCCCCCGCCGCCGCGCTGCCCCCGCCGAGCGGCGCGCTCAGGCCCCAGCTGGAAGCGTTAGCCAGCAGCCCTTACGATCTGGCGGACTGGGCTGATCACGCCGCCGAGCTAGGCGGCCAGCTGCTCCCCACGGACGTCGGCGAGCTGCTGTCCTCCTTGGTGCACATTCACCCGCCGAGCAGCGAGTCCGGCCTCGAGGCGCTGCACCCGATGGACTGGGTGCAGCGCATCCAAATCGCGGCCTGCCTGCTGATAACCAACATGGAAACATCCTGGGAGGGCAGCGTGCGGGCCGCCGCGCTCTCCTCCCTGATCGACGGCCCCATCGACTGGACCACGAGCGCCGCCCTGGTGGCGCTCGCGAGCGTCGCGCGCCGCGAGCCTCAGCATGAGCCGCAGGTGACCTTGCTGTACCAGCGCGTCTACGATCGGCTCCCCACCGACGGCAGCTTCAGCTGCGTGCTGCACCCGCTCGCGTGCCTGTGGGGCAGCCTCCCTGGCACCTCCCCCGAGCTCCGCGGGCGGCTGTTCGCGCTGCGCGCCCGGGTTGAGGCCGCGCTCCGCCGCGCCAGGGCGCAGCAGCAGCGGTAGCGCTGTAGCGGCGGGGCGCACTCGTCAGTGGCGCTGACGCTCTATCAGCTGGCTGGACCACCGTTCAGCGATCGGAGCGCGGCGGGGCGCACACGTCAGTGGCACTGACGCTCTATTGTCAGTCCGGCAGACTGACGTTTGGGGCTCAGGCGTGAGGCGCCTAAGGGCGCCGTGACGGCGTCACCCACGCCCCGGGGCGGCCGCTCGCGGCGCGCGCCAGGGGCTCCCACAGCGCGAGCGCCGCCTCTTGGCGGTACACCCACTCTTCCACATCGAACGCCACGTAGCTCCCCGTCCGTGAGATGAGCTCCTCTTGCAGCACGCGGCGCTCGCCGGGCGTGCACGGCGCGGCGTCGAGCTCGTTCCACGACACCAGGGGGCTGTAAGGGACGCCACGGCGGTAGCGGGTGCCCGGCGTGAAGCGCGCGCTGTGGTCACGCCACCAGCGGTGCCAACGGTTGAAATCCGTGGTGGGCAGGAGCACCAAGTCGGGCGAGCCTGGGTCCGGCAAGTCGCGCGGATCGCTCACCACCTTCACCAGGGGCTCAGCAGGCTCACCGGTGTTCGGCTCAGGTGCGGGTGGCCCCTCCAGCTCCTCTGGTGGCACCTCCACCTCAATGAAGAGCCCCGCGCGCGTGAGGCGCTCCAGCGCCAGCGCCGCGGCCTGCGCGAGCGCTTTGTCTTTCCCCTTCAGCACCTGCATCAAGGGCTCAATGAAGCGCGCGTCCCCGGCCCACCCCAGCGCCGCGATGACGCCCTCCGAGGGAGCCTGACTGAACTGTTGGTACAAGAGCTCGGAGTCCTGCTGGCTCCCGAGCGCCCCCAAGCGCACGTAGGCCTCAAGCGACAGCTCCGAGCTGAGATCTTGGTGCAGCACGTGGCTAAGCCGCGGATCGCCCGACACCGCCATCGCGCGCCACACAGCGCGGCGCACGTCGCCGCCCGGCAGCGTCAGGGCGCGCGTGATCGCTGCCTGCGTCCCAGGGTGCTTGGCCGCTGCCAGTGGGAACAGCGCCGCCGCGACCAGCGCAGGCTCCGCGGCGGCGACGCCCCAGGCGAGCTCCTCCGGGGTCGCCGCGCCGTGGTGCGCCAGCACCTCGAGCCCGAGCGCGCGATGGGCCGGCAGCGCATCGTGGAGCAGGCGCCGCGCGACGGTGGCGGCGTGCGGATGCGCGGTGAGCTTGAGCGCTCGCGCGAACTGGACGCCCGCCTCCGGATCAGCAGTTACCACACGGTAAAAAGCACGCTCCGCGGCGGCGAGCGCGTCACGCCCCTCCAAGCTGCCGAGGATCATGGTGATGGCGAACACCCGAAACGGCTCCGGCGCGGGTGAAGCGGCCACCCAGCGCTCAAGCTCGCTGAACGCCGGCGGCCCCAGCGCGACGAGGGCGTCGATGGCGCTCAGCATGCGCTGATCGAGGATCTCCATGCCGCGCCATGGCTCGTCCAAGAAGGGCAGCCGCGCCATCCCCACCATGGTCACCTCTTCAAAGCACAGCCGCGCGCTCTGGCGAAGGAACTCCTCTTCGCTCTGCTGCGGCAGCGGATCGCGCGCGAAGCCGGGCGGGGGCTCCGGGCGCTCCGGCTCAGGGCGCGGCGCCAGCTCCGCCTTCGGTTGCCGCTCCTTGGCGCGCTCCTGGCGTCGTGCTGCGCGCTCCTTGAGCGCCTCCATGGTCTGCTCGAGCGCGCCGAAGTCCGTCGGCCGCGGCAGCTCGGGCAGCGGCGCCTCCGTCACCTCAGGCGCGGGCAGCGGCGGGAAGCGCCAGTACGGGGTGAGCCGGGGACGCGTGAGCGACTGCAGCCGCGGCAAGCGTAGGCTCGCCAGTTGCTCGCGCGGAGGCGCCGGCGGCAGGTAGACGCGCGTCGCGACCAGCTGGGTCGCCTCCGCGAGCTGGTGCGCCACGTAGCTGAAGCGCTCAGCCACGCCCGCTAAGACAGGATCCGCCTCGCTGTGCGCCGCCAGCACGCTGCGCGCGCGCTCAAGGTGACTGACGCTGAGGGGCAAGGCCTTGGTGGGGTCGACCTCACCATCGTAGGCCAAGAGCAGCTGAGCGTGCGCCTCCGTGAGATCGCGCTCCACCGGCTCGTAGTCGGGCCCAGGCAGGGCCCCGACCTCCATCGATCGACAGCTCACCCGCAGCACGCTCAGCGCCACCTCAAGGCGCTCGCGCCACGCCTCCTGCCCCTCGCCTGCGGCCGCCTGCATCACCCCGTGTATATCACCGCGTGCGGTCGCCGCGCGTAGGTTCCCCGCTCGGTGGCGGGAGCGCCGACGATCAAGCGCTCCCCGCGAGCCCGCGTGAGGGCAACGAGCTCCCGCTGGTCGTGCTAGTGACGACGCCACGATGCCGCCAAAACTCGATCTGGCGACCTACGCCAAGCTGCTCGCGACCTTCGCCCACGCTCCGAGCTCGCGGGAGGCGCTGCTCGCGAACCACGGCCTGAGCGAGGATGACTGGCAGGCCATCGACGAGCACTGGCAAGACGCGCTCGGCGCGGAAGATGAGGCCGAAGCTGAGGAGGCAGCAGGGCAAGTCGCCCCGCTGCTGCTCGCCTTCGACCGCGCGTTCAGCGAGGCCCAGCAGCAGCTCGCCGGGGCACCGCTCAGCTTGAGCCGCTACCTTGAGGTGCTCGAGCGGCTGCGCGCGGGCCACGACCTGACCCAGACGCTGGCGGAGGCGAGCATCGGGCTCAGTAGCTATTTAGTCAGCCATGCTCACTGGGCCCAGCTCGCGCAGGAAGATGAGGCGGTGCGCGCGGCGCTCCAAGGTGGCTTGAAGGCCTGAGGCGCGCTCACAGCGTGGTGCCGTCCAACCGGCTCCTCACGGCGCGGTGCCGTCCAACCCCCAAACCCAAGCTCCCCGTGAGGGACCACTTCGGTGACACCACACCCCTACTGACGCGACGCGAACGCTCCATACGTTTCTACATAGGAACGTAGGGGCTCAGCGGGCTCGGGCGTGGGGGGTTTGGCACCGCGACGCATGACTGCGCGGCGTGCGCGCGCTGAGTCACGCGTCGCGCGGCGCCGCTCAACGGCTGTACATGGTGCGGAAGTGGCGCACGGCGGACTCGTAGCGCTCGTGGTAAGTCGCGAGGTTGGCGCCACCCGCTCCGAGCTTGGCACCCCACGCCTGCTGCACCGCCTGCCAGGTCGCAAGGTCGCCGATCCCGTACTTGGCAAGCGCTCGTTCGAGCTGCTCTGGCGCCACCGCGATCTCCGCCCTGAGCATCGCGTAGTCGCCCAAAGACACGTCCGGCACGTAGGCGCCGCTCGTCCCTGGAGGGTGACTGGCAGGGGCCGCTGAAGCCTCCGGAGCAACAAAGTAGGCGCCCACACCGCTCGGGGGCGGCGTGACCAGGGCTGGCGCGGACGCGGCGAAATGAGGGCCGCTTGCGGGCGGTGTGACGAGCGGCGGGGCACCCACCACCGGCGGTGGTGTGACGAACGGTGGGCTCGTCGGTGCGTCGCCGAACGATGGGGCACCCACCACCGGCGGTGGTGTGACGAACGGTGGGCTCGTCGGTGCGTCGCCGAACGATGGTGGAGCAGCTGCGCTAGCAGGTGCGCCGTAGCCGCTCACGAACGGTGGGCTCGTTGGTGCGTCACCAAACAATGGCGGCTCTGGGGCTTGCGGCATGGGAGGCACCGCAGCGACCTGAGGCATGGGCGGCACCGCAGCGACCTGAGGCATGGGCGGCACCGCAGGGCCAGAGGTTACTGAAGGTGACGAAGCGACGATCGGCGGGGGAGTTGGCTCCGCCTGCCAGCGTAGGTACTGCCAGTCCGCCGGCTGCTCCGGCCCGGAGGCCGGCAACGCGGGAGCGGCGGCAGAGGTGAGCGGCGCTGACTGTAAGCCAAGCTGCTTTTCTGCCTCCAGCCGATACTGAAGAAACCACTGGGTATAGCGGTGAAACAGCTCATAGTTCTGTCGCTGCACCTGCTCCGCCAGGTTCCTGAGCCAGGTCGAGAGCTCGGCCTCCCACGCGGCCTGGCCGAGCCCCGCCTCACGCAGCACGCCGTCTCGCGGCAGCCCCGCGTCGAGCCGAGCCGAGATGGCGGCGAAGTTTTCGAGTGACAGAGAGCTCACTGGGCGCGCCTTTGGCTAACCAACCGCGGAGAGCACTGATACCCTTGGAGGGCGGATGGGTAAAGTAACCGCTTGCAAGACGGACTGCGTCACCAAGAAGTCCGGGCACAGCTGCGTCGGCATGGCCGTCAGCGTGTGCACCACGCCCGCTGCACCGAGCCCCATCCCGCTGCCGTACCCCACCACCGGCACGGTGTCTGAGGGCATCACCGATCAGGCGATGCGCACCAAGATCACCGGCGCCGACGTGATGACCGTCGGCTCCGTGATGAGCAAGTGCCACGGGAACGAGCCGGGCACCTTGAAGGAGGTGGTGAGCCTGAACACGGGGGGCCCAAGCTTCCCCATCATGGGCGCGCCCACGGTGCTCATCGAGCTTGGGATGGCCGGCATCACCGGCAGCCCGGGCATGATGAACAAGGGGATCACCGTCGGCGGCGGGGGCAGCGCCAGCGACGCGGGCGGCGGCGCAGGCGGTGGCGGTGGCGGCGGTGGCGGCGCAGGGGGGCCTTCAGGCTCGGGGCCCGAAGGGCCCTCTGGCGGTGGCGGGAGCGGCGGCGGTGGGAGCAACAGCGCAGCAGCGCCACCCCCCGCAGGCGTCAGCCAGGAGGAGGCCGACTTGGCGGCGGCGCCAGGCAACAGCCCGGAGCAGCTCGCCGCGCGGCAGAAGTTGGCGGACGCGTTCTACGCCGAGAACTGCCCAGGCATGTCGCCTGAGAACATCGCCTCCCACACGCGCGGCATCGACATGAACGAGCCGGTGCGGCTGGTCACCATCCCCCCCGACGGCGGCGGGCCCAACGGCGACCAGCTCTACCAGCACTCGTTCCCCGGCGGCAGAACCGGCCAGTACTTCGCGACAGACGAGACGACGACGCCAGGCGAGCTCGGCATCAACGATCGCGTGCTGGTGCCAGGCTCCGGGGACACACCGCCGCGCGTCGCGCCGCGCGAGGAGCGCTCCTACACCGCCTCAGGGGATGAGCCCGCGGTGGGCCTGCAGAGCACCGCCGCACCGGTGACGGACACCTGGTCGCACAGCGGCGAGCCGAAGGACACCCCCGGCGGCGGCACCCAGACGTTCATTCCAGGCGGAAATCAGGGCGGCGTCAGCCAGAACTGAGTCGAGGACCCCCATGGCACAGCCGAACCTCATCCAGAGCAAGCTCACCTGGCGCTTCGTGCTCCAAGACGCGCAGAAGCGCACCGAGGAGCTGCTCAAGCTCGATCCAGACTGGCACCTCGCCAAGGTGATCTCGCGGCAGCTGGAGTTCATGGAGGAGTGCACCCGAGGTGATCGCTCCCCCACCCCTGAGGAGGCCGACCGCATCACCCTCGGGCCAATCGCCGTCAAAAACTTCGAGGAGAGCGATCCGGACTACGCCAAGTGGCTCTCGGCGCTCGACTACGCCTTCCGCGTGACCTGGTCGCGGCTGCCTTGAGTAAGCAGCCAAGCTGACTTTGCCCCTCAGCGCTGCCAGCGACGGGGGAGGTCGACGTACAGCACCGCGCCGCCCTTCAAATCCGTGTGGTAACGCATCTTCGGCTCGCGGGCGCCGCCGCGCATCGCCACGTGCACGATCAAGCGGCCCTCGAGCGGCTCCAGCGTCACGCCCACCAGCGCCGAGTCCGGGTCGTCACGACGCTGCCCCAGGCGGTTACGCGTATCCGCCGTGATCTTCACGTCGTTCAGCTGGTAGCGCACGCTGGTGCCGGCCCCCGATGAGGAGAGCTCCACCGGGCCGCTCAGCTCGATCACCACGCGCTCGGTGCCGTCCTCGAGGCGGATGATTTGGGCAGAGGTGATGACTATTTCGTACTGGCCGTCGGGGCGCACCGCGTGCGCTGGGCAGCCGCCCGTCCCGGCGCCGCCAGCCTCATCTGGGCAGGCATCGTATTCGTCCACCACGCCGTCGCCATCGGTGTCCAGGGCGGGCTCAGGGCAGCCGTTCTCGGTGGGCCCACCGCTCCGCGCGAAGCCTGCCACCGTGGGGCAGTGATCGCGCCAGTCTGGGACGCCGTCGTTGTCGAAGTCAAAGTAGAGCTTGGGGCAGCCAATGCGCGCCTTGTCGCTCTCAGGGCGCATCGGCCCTGGATCCTCCGGGCAGGCGTCCAGCTCGTTGACGATGCCGTCGCTGTCCGTGTCCCCCCAGTCGTCACCCAAGTCTGCTTGCGGCTCATGGCCTGGGGAGTAGGCGACGCTCAGCACGCCCCGCGTGGCTGAGCCTGGGGTCTGGCTGAGCCCAGGGCCGAGCGCGGCGCCGAGCACGATGTCGCCTGCGCGGTACTTGAGGCCGAACAGCGCGCCGCCAGGGGTGGTGCGCTGTTGCAGCGGCTCACCGACATCTGGATCTAGGAGCGTGCTGGCGTAGAGCTCGGCGCCGAGCTGGAGCTTGTCCTCGGCGAGCAACACGCCGAGCCCACCGCTCATCGTGGCCGAGGGCCCGATCTCAAGCGAGCCTGAGTTGAACTCCTTGCGGTGCAGGTAGCCGCCGGAGAGCGCGTAGATCACCGGCCCGAGCCGGCCGCTCACGAGCAGCTTCGGGTTGATGCGAAGCTCCCCATCACCCGCCAGCTCCTCTTCACTGCCGAGCGGCAGCCACACATCCACGCCGAGCGCGAGCGCGATGGGGTCGTGACGGCGGCCCACCACGTTGAGCCGCGCGCCGAGCCGAGGATCCGCGAGCACGCCGCCGCCCGGCTCATTTGGGGCGCCTACCTGACCATCCTGGTAGGGCACGAAGGGGACGTCGAGGTTCACCATCAAGCGCTCCTTGATGGCGAGGCTCACGTCCGCGTGAAGGTAAAACTGGTACTGATTCACCCGACGCTTCTCGGCGGTGACCGAGTCGATGCGGACCAGCGGCGGTGAGAACGCCCAGCTGCCGAACGCCATCGCGTGGACGTACGTCTCCCCGACCGCGGCGTCTGGCGCGGCGAAGAACCAGTCGCCCGCAGGCGCTGGCCACAGCGTCTGCAGCGAGAAGCCCTCCGAGAAGGGCGCGTCAAGCGACTGTTGCGCCAACGCGCTGCCCGACCCCAGGAGCACCGGCGCCGCGCTGGCGAACCCGACGGCCCAGGGCAAGAAGCGGCGGAGGACGTTCATCTTGAAACCATCGAAGCCAAGAGGCGTGAGCGAACCTTAGTCGAGGTTGACTCGCGCGAGCTGAAAACGACGACGCGCGCCCGCTCGTTAGCCGACGACGCCTGAAGCTGACAGGCGATCACCCACCCTCGCCCGACTCGAAGACCCGCGTCCAAAGTGAAGGCTCGCTCTCGAGCAGCTCCCCCTCCACCAAGGTGAAGACGCGCTCAAGCTCAGCGCGCCGCAGCATGCGACCCATGGAGTCCTCAGCGACCACCTGCTCCTGCACGCGGATCCGATTCGCCTCGAACTTCGGCGACGAGCTCAGGCGGTAGGTGATGGCGCCGCCCATGCCCGGCTCGGCGTTGCGCGCCACGCCCACACGCTCAAGCGGCACCTCCGCCGCCAGCTTGAGCTGGCCTTGACGGGGCAAGAACACGTGCAGCAGCGTCTCACACGGCCGGCTTGAGCCCTCACCCTCGGTGCAGCCCTCCGCTTGTACGGTGGGGATCACCTCGGAGCCCATGCGCTCGATGCGCAGCTTGGAGCGCTCAGCCGGGCCACGATAAACACCCACGCCATAAGCCTCCGCGTGGTCTGGCAAGGTGCGCACCAGCGCCAAGGCGCCACCCGCCGTTCCATCTGGGAAAGCTTGTGTCCGGAGCCACACCAGGCGCAGGCGGCTACCTCCCGCGCCAAACACAACATCCCCCTCCTTGATGCGGAACGGCCAGCCGCGGAGCGCTCGGCCACCGCTCAAGGTGGCGGTGTTGTAAACGCCATGGCCGGCGCAGTCTGGAGAGTTCTCAGGCAGCTCTTGGCGCTGCTCATCAAAGTTGGGAAAGACCAGCTTCCAGTACTGTTCCTCCCGCAGGCTCCGATTGGCGCTCGACGTCTTGCCCTGAGGCGGGAGGCGCATCACGCAGGCTGGGACGGGCGCGACGCGACGCGTCAAATCGCCGTCCAACGAGCGTGGGATGGTCGCGGTGCAGCCCGCCTGGGCGAGCAATAAGCCGCCTAGCGTCGCCAGAGCACCGCACCACGCCACCCTGACGGCGCCATGGCCGAGGCGCCCAAGACACGCTCGCCCCCCCGCAAGACCTGGACCGCCGCTGCGCCGCATGACAACGATACTCTGCCCGTGGCAAACCGGCTGGTACAAGAAAGCCGCCTCAGCGTGCACCAGGGCACCCCACAGCTGGCATCACTGCTCAGACGCAAGTGCAAGAAATTGCACAGTGCAAGAAATTGCACGTCTCACAGTGCACCAACTTGCAGCCAGCTGGGTACGAGCGGCCCAAACGCCACGAATAGGCGCCTCCCTGAGCTTGGCATGTGCGCTGCATTAGGGCTGCCCGTCGCTTGGGGGCGACCACACAGCGACAGCAATCAGCAGCCGGCATCACGCCAGCACCACCTGTGGGGGTGGTGGGTCACTCCCGCCACACCCCGCGAGCGAGGGTCCAAGTTTCAATGTAGAAACGCGGACCGCAACCAAGGATCGAGGGATACAACATGGCATTCGATACACTCGGCAAGGTGAAGTTCAAGACTCAGGGCGAGGGCAAGCAGGAGACGTGGCGCACCGGTGAGGGCCAGAGCTACACCGACTTCGCCGGTAAGTTCGAGGTCATCGGCTTCAACTGGGGCATCCTGTGCCCCAAGGATCCGGGCAGCGGCATCTCGGCCGGTCGTCGTCAGCACCAGCCCATCGCCTTCACCAAGAACTGGGGCGCCTCCACGCCGCAGTTCTTCCAGGCGGCGGCGCGCAACGAGCACATCGAGGAGATCGGCTTCGAGTTCTTCCGCACCGACGGCGAGGGCAACCAGGTCGTGTACATGACCATCGTCGCGAAGAACGGCTCCGTGTCGAGCATCAAGTACGGCACAGGCACCGGCAAGGGGGACGCAGGGATCTCGCGCGTGGCGGGCACCCAGTACGACCTGATGGAGAGCGAGACCATCGAGGTGGTGTTCGAGGACGTCACGATCACGCACGTCATTGAGGGCATCGAGGCGACGGACTCCTGGCGTAGCTGATCGGCAGCTAAGGCCTCTCGACCCGCTGGGCTGGCGCTGCGTGAGCAGCGCCCTAGCTCGGCGGGTCGATCCCGTTTTGTGCCTTGAGTTTGGTTTTGGGGGTTGGACGGCACCGCGTTGGGGCGAGCCCGCGAGCGTTTCCGCAGCGAATTGCGCTCGAGTCAGCTCGAGCGGCGCGCGCCTTCATCGACGCCGCCAGCTGGTTGGGCGCGAGCAGGGAGCGTGTTAGGCTGCGGGCATGCGCGGACACACGCTGCTTCGCCGGGTGCAGAACCCAGAGTACGCGGTCGCGCGGCGCGCTGTGTCGGAGCACGAGATCCGCAGCAGCATCCTCGAGCACCTGCGCTTGATGTGCGGCACGCGCATGGGCTCAATGCTCACCTGCCCTGACTTTGGCGTGATGGACCCAAGCGATTTGGTGCACGCCTTCCCTGACGCGACCACGCTGCTCGCCAGGTCGCTGCGCGTCGCGATCGAGACCTACGAGCCTCGGCTCCAGAACGTTCGTGTGAAGTTCATCGCCGACGAGGGTGGGGATCTGGTGCTGCGCTTCGAGGTGTCGGCGCAAATCGCGCGCGACGGGGGGAAGCTACCCATCTCATTTGAGACCGCCTTGGACGCCACGCGCCAGCTCAGCGTGCGCTAACTCGGTCCCCCAAGCGCCGAGGCGCCTTGATGCCCTCGGGGCACCGTTGATTGGGGCCCGGTGCCTGATGAGCTGCTCACGCGAGGCAGGGGCGCGAGCCTTGAGGCGCTGCTGCTTTCCCCAACCCACCACCCCACCCTTGAAGTAGGATCCGCCGCGGCGTGTTCAACAAATACTACCAAGACGAGCTCGCCTACCTGCGGCAGTTGGGCAAGGAGTTCTCTGAGGCCTACCCGGCGCTCGCTCCCATGCTCGCAGATCGGGGCAGCGACCCTGACGTCGAGCGCCTCTTGGAGGGCGTCGCCTTCCTGACGGGGCGGGTTCGACAGAAGCTCGACGATGAGGTCCCTGAGCTGATCCTCGCCATCGCCGGGCTGCTCTTCCCTCACCTCACGAGGCCCCTGCCTGGCGCCACCATCATCGAGCTCGAGCCGCTCCCCAACGTGGTGCGAGAGCGCAAGATGGTTCCGCGCGGATCTGAGTTCTCGAGCATCCCCGTGGACGGCACCCCCTGCCGCTTCACCTCCTGCTCAGACTGTGAGGTGGTGCCCTGGAGCATCAGCGACGCGCGGCTTGAGGCGCTCCCTGACGGTGGGCAGCAACTGCGGATCGACTTCCGCTGCCCCTCGGGGGTCGCGGTGGAGGCGGCGGCGCCAGAGCGCTTGCGGCTGCACCTCACGGGGGATCCACGCACCTCGCTCGGGCTGCTCCACTGGATCCACGAGCACACGCGTGACGTGGTCTTGATTGAGGCGAACAAGCTCGGCGGGCGTGAGCAAGAGCTCTCGCTCGGCAAGCGCGCCGTGGCCCCGGTGGGCTTCGATGAAGAGGAGGCCCTGCTCCCGTACGGGGACCTGGCTTTCCCAGGCTTCCGCCTGCTGGAGGAGTACTACGTGCTCCCTCAGAAGTTCGCCTTCATCGACATCAGCCATACGCGGCGGCTCGCGGCGCTCAAGCCGGAGATCCAGGATTTTGCCATCGCGATCCGCTTCGACCAGCCGCTCACCGGCGCGCCGCAGGTGACGCGCGACTCGGTGAAGCTCCACTGCTTCCCAGCGATCAACCTGTTCAAAACCACGGCTGAGCCGATCCGCCTGAACCACCAGCGCGAGCAGTTCTTGGTGCGCCCCGCAGGGCTCGCGCCAGGCGCAGGTGAGGTCTACCAAATCCTCGAGGTGGAGGCGATCACCCGCGGCGCCAGCGAGCGCGTGCCGGTCCCCAGCTTCTTCGATTTCACGAGCACCGGCGGCACCGGCGCCACCGGTCAGGTCTACTACTCAACCCACCTTCGGCCTGCGGTGGTGGGGGAGGGGGTGGACATGATGATCTCCTTCGGCACGCCAGAGAACAGCGGCGTCTTGCCCCAAGCAGATCTGCTCTCCATCGATCTCCTGGCGACCAATCAGCGCCTCGCGAGCGCGCTGCGAGTGGGGGAGCTGCGCGTCCCCACGCCGAGCTCACCTGCCTTCTCCAAGTTCAAGAACCTCTCCGCCGTCACCACCCACGTACCGCCGCCGCTCGGCCGCGATCTTCACTGGCGCGTCACCGCGCACGCCGCGATGAACCTCAGGAGCCTGGCTGAGAAGAACACGCTCCGCGCGATGCTCGGCGTCTATAACCTCCACGGCTTGGTGGATCGCCAGGCAGCGCGCGCCAACGAGCTTCGTATCCAAGCCATCTCCGACGTCAAGGTGACGCCGCAAGAGCGGCTCTACCGCGGCGCGCCCGTCCGCGGGCTCCGGGTGGACATCCACCTGGACGAGAGCGGCTTCACTGGCGACGGCGATCTGTTCCTGTTCGGGGCCATCTTAGATCGCCTGTTCGCCACCTACGTCTCGATGAACTCCTTCACGACGACCACGGTGCACGGGGTACAGTCCAAATTGAGGTTTGAATGGCCGGCGCGCAGCGGCAACCTGACGATTCTCTGAGCTTGGATCTGGCGCGCCACGGCAGCCAGTACTCCTTCTTTCAGGCGGTGCAGCTCCTGCATCGCTTGTCGCCCAACTTGAAGCCCGTGGGCGACATCGGGCCACCAGACAAAGAGGTGGTCCGCTTCCGCGCCAACCCGGCGCTGAAGTTCTCCGCTGGCGACATCGAGCTCATCCAGGCGCCGAGCGAGGGCTCAGTGCGCAAGGCGATGGTCGTCACCGCGAACTTCTTAGGGCTGGTGGGCGCCACCTCGCCGCTCGCGTTTCGCTTCACGGAGGCGGTCATCGCCTCCGAGCAGAACGACGATTTTGCCCTCACTGATTTCTACGACATCTTCCACCACCGCCTGCTGAGCCTGTATTTCCGCGCGTGGAAAAAATATCGGCTCGCGGTGGGCTTCCGCTCCGATGGGAGCGACCCGTTCACGCGGCGCGCGCTCTCCTTCGTCGGGGTGGACCCAGGCGCAAGCACGCCCGCGGGCGGCCTGCCGCCGCGGCTGCTGCTCACGCTGGCGCCCATCTTGGCGCAGCGCTCACGTTCGGCACGCACCCTGACCATCGCGCTCAGGCGCCTGCTGCCCGGCGCGGGCATCGAGGTGCAGTCCTTCGTGGAGCGCCTGGTGCGCATCCCGCCGGACCAGCGAGTGCGGCTCGGGGTCGCCAACAGCACGCTCAATGGAGATTTCACGATCGGAGCGCGCGTGTCGGATCGCTCCGGGCGCTTCCGCGTGAAGATCGGCCCGGTAGATTACGAAGACTTTGAAGCGCTGATGCCAGGCGGTGAGAACTACCCCGTGCTGCGCCAAGTCGTGAACCAGTTCACCCGCGGGGTGCTGGAGCCAGAGCTTGAGGTGAGCCTCGCGGAGGATCAGTCGCCGCGCTTCCAACTCGGCAACCGCCGCGGGGCCCTGCTCGGCACCACCACCCAGCTCGTCACGCGGCGCACCAAGCCGATGCGGATGCGGGTGGTGCTGGCGCAAGACACGCGTGAGGCGGTGCCGCACCTGGTGCCCGATTTCGAAGACTGAGCGCCAGCTGGGTGACCTGGTGGCTTGGGGGGCTGGGGGCTGAGCTGCGGGGCGCTGCCTTGAGCGGTGTGGTGCAGCGCAAAACAGGCAAACCCCCAAAA
Source organism: uncultured Polyangiaceae bacterium (assembly GCA_964415255.1). Classification (GTDB taxonomy): domain Bacteria; phylum Myxococcota_A; class Polyangia; order Polyangiales; family Polyangiaceae; genus JAHBVY01. The sequence goes on from CAYQAC010000061.1 coordinate 14,518, forward strand.
CCCGTAGAGCGCGCTCAGCTACGACAAAAAACGACGCGGCCACCTCACAGAGGCGGCCGCATCAGCGCTGCTCGTCAGCTCACCGTACCGGTTGAGCCGCGAGCTGACGCATGGCTCAGGTCTTGTCGAGCTTGCCCACCAAGCTCAGGGTGAAGAACGCACCCATGTACTTGAAGTGGGGGCGCACCTGCATGCCAACCTTGTACCAACCCGCGTTGCCGGGCACATCCTCGACCGTGATCTGCGCTTTGCGCAGCGGGCGGCGGCCACGCACGATGGCCGTGACGCCGTCCTGATCGGCGACATACTGACCGATCCACTTGTTGAGCTCACGCTCCAAGTCGCCCCGCTCCTTCCAGCTGCCGATCTGCTCGCGCTGCATCACCTTCAAGTAGTGAGCGATGCGGCAGGTGACAAACAGGTAGGGGAGCTGAGTACCCAAGCGGTAGTTGAGCTCCGCCTCCTTGCCCTCCGCCGACTGGCCGAAGTTCTTCGGCTTCTGGGTGGAGTTCGCGGAGAAGAAGCAGGCGTTGTCTGAATCCTTGCGGAAGCAGAGGGGGATGAAGCCCTCCTCGCTCAGCTCGAACTCGCGACGCTCCGAGATGAGCGTCTCCGTGGGGCACTTGGTCTGGATCTCGCCTCCCGCCTCGTACTGATGGAGCGGCATGTCCTCCACCGTGCCGCCTGACGCCGGGCCGATGATGTTCGGGCACCAGCGGAACTTGGCGAAGCTGTCCGCGATGCGCGTGGCCATCGCGTGCACCGCGTTACCCCACAGGTACTTGTCGTGCTGCCCAACCACCTCCTCGCTGAAGTTGAAGGTCTTGGCCGGCACCGTTGTTTCGCCGTAGGGCAACCGCAGCAGGAAGCGCGGCATCACCAGGCCCACCGAGCGGGCGTCCTCTGACTCACGGAACGACTGCCACTTGGCGTACTGCGGCCCCTCGAAGATGGACTTCAAGTCCTTCAGCTTGGGAAGCTCCGTCCAAGACTCCTCACCGAAGAACTTCGGCGCGGCCGCCGCGAAGAACGGCGCGTGCGCCATGGTCGCGATGGCAGCACAGTTCTGGAGCAGCGCGATGTCCTGCGGCCCAGGACCAAACTCGTAGTTCGCGAAGATGGCGCCATAGGGCTTGCCGCCAAACTGACCGTACTCTTCCGTGTAGGCGACGCGGTAGAGGCCGCTCTTGACCAGCTCCGGGGCGTCCTCGAAATCCTCGAGGAGCGCGTCCTTTGAGCAGTTCAAGACCTCGATCTTGATGTTCTCGCGGAAGTTGGTGCGATCGATCGTGAACTTCAGGCTCCGCCAGGCGCTCTCCAGCTTCTGAAACGCGGGGTCGTGGAGGATCTCGTTGACCTGATCGGAGAGCTTGCGGTCTATCTCTGAGATGAGGCTGTCCACCAGCCCCTTGTCGACCTTCTCGTCCTTGTACTTGGGCGTGATGAGCTCGCTGATGAGCGCCTGCACGCCGGCCTTCGCCACCGCGTAACCATCATCCGACGGCTTGATCTTCGTCTCCGCGAGGATCGACTCGAGGAGGCTCCCCTCGGTCGTCTCGGTCGCCGCGGCGCCCCCCTGGGCGGATTGCTCTTCACTCATGGTCAGCCTTCCTCTCCACCGAGGCCGAGCTCGGCCAGCAGCTTCTCGCGCGACTCACCATCATCAAGCAGCCCCTGGATGCGCTTGCGGAACGCCGGGACGTTGCCGAGCGGCCCCTTGAGCGCCGTGAGGGCGTTACGAAGATCCATCAGCTTCCTCAGCTCTGGCACCTGCTCCACGATGGCGTCAGGGCCAAAATCTGCGAGCTTCTTGAACTTCAGGTTGAGGCTGAGGCTCGCGCCTTCATCACCGGAGAGGCGATCGGGGACGGCCATGGTGAGCCCCAAATCCTGGCTCGCCAGCACCTGCTCGAAGTTGTCTTTGTCGACGTTGATTGGCTTGCGCTCCTCCAGAGGGCGCGAATCAGGACGACCGGTGTAGTCACCCATGAAGAGCATCTTGAGCGGGAGCTCGACCTCCTCTTGAGCGTCGCCAGTCGCCGGTTTGTAAGTGATGTTCACGCGCTCTTGAGGCGCTACCGAACCTTCTTTCCCCATCGACTACTCCGTGTTGGACCTCGGTAAGGTGACCTTGCAGGACCCGACAGACGACCTGTCTATCGGACGATCCGCCCGACGCCCAACTCAGCCCGCGAGCGCTATCGCCGCGGCTGGGTCGAGCCGGCAGAGCTTATCAAAAAGCGCCGAGAACTTCGCGACTTCCTCAGCCTCTTTGGCGTCTTTGTTCAGGCAGCTCAGGAGGCTCGCGTAGACCCGCGCCGCCAGCTCCGGCTCCCAGGCCTCCAGGCCGTGGCGCTCGACCTCCAGCGCCAAACCCTCCAATATCGGCCGGGCCACCGATTTTTGGCTCCCTTGCAGCGCGAGGCGGGCCACTGAGAGCCGCGCCCGGAAGCGGGTTCGCGCGTCCGCGCCGCGATTGGCGAGCATCAAGGCGACGCCTAGCCCGTCGCTCACCTGCCCGCTCGAGACCATGGATTTGGCCTGTTCGAAGCGCTCCGCCAGGGCTTGGTCTTCCTCACTGGCGGCCGCGGCCGCCGCGTTCCCACCACCCCCACCGCCCCACTTGGCGGCCTCCTCCTCGAGCCACGCTTGGGTGCCCGCGTCAGCGAAGCCCTCGCCGTCAGCGAACTTCAGATCCTTCAGGGTGGGTAGCACGCTGAGCAGGTGCACCACCTCGCGCCCCACCACCTCCCGGGCCTTCGCGTACTGCGGGCCCAGCTTGTCGAGCGCCAGCGCGGCGTAGCGCTGGCAGTCGAGCCAAAACAGGTGCTGGGCGCTGTAATCTTCCATCGTCTCGAGCAGCTGCATCCAGCTCTCGCTGGCCAGCAGCCCCTCGATCCGCTTGCGCTTGTCCGGGGTGGGCGGGGGCAGCCGCGTCTTGCCGCCCTCCGTCGGGGGTGGGTTCTGCAGCGCCATCCACAGCGAGGCGCGGTGGATGCGGTAGCCGTGTACCTTGGTCGCGTCCGCCTGGCGCACGAAGCGCGCGACGGCGCGCAGCGTGACCCCCACGTCGCGCAGCGTGCGCGTCACCTCCTCAGGGGAGCTGACTTGAGTGGGCAGCTGACCTGACGTTGCCATGGGCGCCGCCTGGGGCTGCGCCGGTTGAGGCTGCGCCGGTTGGGCTTGAGCGGCCTGTGGCTGCGTCGGCTGCGCGGGCTGAGCTGCCGGGGCTGGCGCGGCGGCCTGCTCCGCGGGGAGCTCCCTCACCTGGTTGCGGAGCACGCCGCGCAGGCCCCCCATCCCGGTGTAGTTCTCCCCTAACTTTTCCGTAAGGAAATCATCCAGCTCGCCGTACAGCGCCTCGCACAGGGCCAGGGCCTCGCGATCCGAGGCCTTCGGGGTGTAGCTCGCGAGCACCAGCTCAGACTGGTCTGAGATCCACGACGCGAGGTTGCCGCGCGCGCGCGCGCGCTTCAGCGGCGGGTACATCGCGTCCCAATGAGCGCGGCCCACCTCAAGCATCCCGAGCATGCCCTCCGCGAGCCCAGCCGGCCCCGACTCCACCATCAGCGCCACCACGCGCCACGCGCTGAGGCGTAGATCTTTCGTCTTGGTTTTGAGCAGCTCCTCGCTGCCGCGCGCCACCTGACCCCAAGCTGGCTGCGCTCCATCAAGCGACCCAAGCTTGTCGATCTCCGCCTTCACGGCCTCGAAATCGGGCTCGTAAGAGGCGTCCATCCCGTGAGGCTCAGCGCCCGGGATGGCCGCGATGAGGGGTGCGATTTTCTCGGTGAGCGACGCTCGCAGATCCGCCATGGCGCGGTCACGCTAGCTCAGCCAACGCAGCCTACCTAGTAGAAACGGGTGACGCTTGAGTTGGTGAGCGGCGCCGAGAGCAGGGAGCTATCGACGCGCTGCCTGCACCCTGTCTGCGCGGCGCTCCAAGGCCCCGTGTGGCTGCGCCGGGTGAGCTGAGCGCGCGATGATCTTTGTGCGATCAGCGGACGCGCGAGGGGGTTTGGGGGTTTGGCACCGCGCCACCCGTGGTGTTCAGGCGCTCAGCGCGTAGAGCAGCTGCGTGGTCGGCGCCTGGAGCTCGCGGAGCCGCTCGGCCACGTGCGGCGGCAAGCGCGCGTGGATCGACTCCGCGGAGGCGCGTGGCTGGCCCACCAAATCACACACGTGATCACTGTCAGGATCTGGCGACCACAGCTCGGCCAAGGAGCTGACCGGGGTGACGCCCAGCTGAATCAAGAGCTGTCCCCCTGAAGCGGCCGCCGACCAGAACGCGGTGGGGGTGGTTTGTCGCCAGCGAGCCACGCGCCGCGTCACGTCGATCCAGAACGCCGCCGACGCGATGCCTCCTGCACCGAGCGGCAGCCGCGCGCTGAGCGGGGTGTCCATTGGCTCCTGCCCGAGCATGGGCGCCACGCATTGAATCAGGGTGTCTATCGCGTGGGCTGGCCCAGCTGAACTGGGATCGCCGTAGGTCACGCTGAGCGGCGTGGCCGTGGGCGTCGCCTGAGCCCACTCCGCGTACTCCGTGGCATGAGCCGCCAGCTGGTCGATGCGCGGCGCGGCCACCCCCGCGACCGCCGCGCGGAACGCCTCCGGGCTCAGCCCGGGCGCCACGTGCAAGATTTCCCCGGCGTGCTCAAGGAAGTCGCCTAACAAGAGCGGCGCCACGTGCGGCGCCCCCGCCAAAATAGGCCCTGGGATCTGACAGAAGATGACGATCGGGAAGCGGCGCCCCACACGATCACGGCTCGGCGCGATCACCCCCGCGATCACCGAGATGGCCTGCGCGGAGGCGGGCGGCCGGTAGACGAAGCCGTGAGGCGCGCCGGCGTCGAAGTCGGCGGCCCAGCTTGTGCGCCGCGAACCGCCATACACCATGCCCTGCTCCACCCAGCGCTCAAAGCCGCTGGCTGGCTCCCCCGCGACGCCGCCGCGCAGGAAGTCTCCTGCGCTCGGCAGCTTCCCGAAGTAACCGACGATCACGCGCGCCTCACCGCCCGCTCAGCCTTCACGCTCCTGCTCCTAGCTTTCCCTTGCGCAAAATTGCTCTCAAGCGACCTCGCTCCCAAGTGACCTCACTCAGGAGCGCGGGTCAGCCCCCCTCACCTCAGCGAGCGATCACCCGGGGACAATCGTAGCCTAGGAACAGCGCTGGTGACAGGCCGCGGTCTCGCCTTGAAGGCTTGAAGTCGAGCTTGATGTGCGCGTCCCGCGAGCGCACATACCAGGTGACTACCACCGTGGGCACGCCCTGCGCCTGGCCACCCGCGGTGCCCGACTCCACGCTCGCCGCGGCGTCGATCAGCCGGTAGATGCCGAAGTCGCCGGGGCGGTTGATCTCCTCGTCGAGGCCGCTGTAGCCCCGGATGCGGACGCGCGCGCCGCGCGCCTCGGCGTCCTTCGCTGGCCACTCAGCCTTGAGCCACTGCGCGGGGTGGTTCTTGTAGGTGTGCGCCACGCCGTCGATCTCGATCGACACCTCGCTGACATCCTCGCTGACCGAGTGGAGGTTCACCTCAAAGCTCACCTTCGGATCTTCCCCCGCTGGGAAGACAGCCGAGCTTATCTCCACGCCACGCGTGAGGCACTTACCCAGGAAGTCCGGCGTGTAGCCGACGCTGGCTCCGAAGCGCCGGACTGGGCTGAACGATCGGCCGTTACGGCGCAGAGACCCTTGGAGGTTCTCGGCGTAGAAGGCCCAAAGGAGCCCGCTACCTGGCCTGAAGAACTCGGTGAAGTCAGCCAGCGAGGCGTCGCGTTGCGTGCGCACGAACGGGTAGCGGTTGGCGAGCGTGTTCTGCCACACCGTCCACACGTTCGGCTCCCACAGGCCGCCTGCGGCGCTGCCCGCGCCCTTCATGACGCCGGCCCAAGCAAACGAGATGGGGCGCATGAGCAGCGGGGAGAGCAGCGCGCGAGTGCCCGTCGTTTGGTTGCTGAGCAAGCCGCTCACGCGTCGGAACGTCGCCTCGAACTCGCTGACGACGGCGGTGGGGTCGGGCGAGGCGTCCGCGTCACGCAGATCCGTCAGCACACCGATCAGCTTGGACAGCATGGCTTGATACTCGGCAAGCTCGGTGGAAGAGGCGCCCTCCTCTGGATCTTTGTCCGGCTTGGGCATGCCGAAGTCCACCATCGGCTCGAAGTACAGCTCCACCGGGCTCTTAGGGCGCTCCGGCTTCGGGGGCGCTCCTGTCTGCTGCCGCAGCAGCTTCAGCCGCACCTGGCGCTTGGTGTACTCAAGCACGGACTCCGCCAGACCCGCGAGCTCGCCCTCGCTGACATCGAGCCGCGTGTTGTCGCCGAGCGTGGAGAGCAAGCGCTTGTAGGGCCACTCGGGCTCGCTCAGCGCGGACAGCTCCTCCAAGGATTGAACGGCGTCTTGCGGCTCGTCCACCTGGACATCACCGATGAAGCGCCTCCACTCCTGGGTGTAGCGCTGGAAGTAGACGCGCCGGACGTCATTGAACAGATCTTCATCTGCCTCCTTCGCCAGCCGCTTGGCCTCCTCCTCGCTGTAAATCACCCAAACCTCGGACGCGACCTTCCCCTTCTGATCGCCGAGGAGCTCCCGCACCTCTTCCCACCCCTTCGCGGTGTAGACGCCCCGCACCACCAGCCCCTCACCTGCCCTGACGAACTGCTGGATCGCCCCGCTGAAGACGTGCTTGTGCTCAATGTTCGGGGCGACTACCTGCCGCTCAAGCCAATCAACGATTTGGTCTGCCCGCGAGCCGCGCCGGAGCAGGCTGCGCGCCGTCCTGATCTTAGTCGGCTCCTGAGCCCAGGGGGACACCTGCTCGCGCTTCATCAGATCGAGGTAGTAGCTGACGTGTGGCTTCAGCGCGTCCACCTCGCTCGGCGCACCCAGGGCCTTGGCCCAGGCCTCTGCGAGCGGCTTCTCCGCCCACTCCGGGTCGAGGTACTTTGGCTGCGTGAGCATCAGGTAGAGCTTCAGGCGGTTATAGCGCTCGTCGTAATCCTCACTGACCTGACGCGGGTCGTCCGCGTCGCCGCTCGATCTCCGCTCGATGTCTGCCTCAAGCCCCTTCTTCGTCGGCTGCTTCAGACCACGCTCAATCGACCCGACGTAGACGTCGCGGAGTGGGTCGTAGAGCGTGTCACCCGCGTACATGCCGAACCCCATGCCGGTGGGGGCACCCTCCTCCTTCCAGGTGTCGAGCCGCTTCAGCTGCGCCCGGATTGAAGTCAGGCTGGCTGCCTTCTCAGAGACGGGCGCGGGGCCCTCCCACTTTACTTGGGAGGCGCCCTCCGCCACCGTCGCCACCTCCTTCACCAGCCCACGGTTACGCTGGAAGGTGCAAGAGCTGGGGATGATGAGCATCATCGCGAGGAACACCGCGGAGACCCCGAGCGCCACGCGGTACAGCCACTGGCGGCGCATCTCACGGCGGGTGCGCGCCGCGATGTTCTGATCAGGGAACACCACGCGGCGAAACAGATCGGTGACGAAGTAGCTCTTCGGCTCAGAGGGTGTCTCTGGCCCCAAGCGCGGCGGCAGACCAAAGGCGCGCGCCAGGCTGCCCAAGACGCGGTCCACGGGGCTGCCCTCTTGGGTGCCGCTCGAGAAGTAGAAGCCACGGAAGATGGGCTGATCGTCTTGAGTGGTCTGCTCGAACATCGCCGAGATGAAGTCGGCCAGGCTCGTGCGCAGCGCGTTGAACTCCATCGGGAACTGGATCACCCGATCGCGCAGCTCCTTCTTCTCCTTGCCCACGCGGCTCATCGCGCGCGCGTGCACCTGGGAGACGAGCAGGTGAAACTCCTCTTCGAACAGCTCCTCAGCCTTGCGGCGCGCGCTCAGGTCGAGCGGGAAGGTGGCGCCGAACACCCGATCGCGATCGCTCTTCTTCAGGTCGTTGAAGAACTCCACGAAGCCAGCGACGAGATCGACCTTGGTGAACATGACGTACACCGGGACCACCATGTCGAGGCGGTTCTGGAGCTCATCGATGCGCGCCCGGAGGGTGCGCGCCATCTGAGTGGTCTGCTCCTCGGTCTGCTCTAGGAGGTCAGCTGCGCTCACCGCGACCAAGATGCCGTTGACGGGCCGCTTGGAGCGGAAGCGGCGGAGCAAGTCGAGGAAGGCGAACCACTCTGGCTGGTCGTCGCCTTGCGTCGCGTAGCGGCCAGCCGTATCGAGCAAGATCGCTTCGTTGGTGAACCACCAGTCGCAGTTACGCGTCCCCCCAACCCCCTTCACCGCTCCGCCAGTGGCGTCGAGCAGCGGGAAGTTCAGGCCGGAGTGGCGCAGCGCCGTCGTCTTCCCTGAGCCAGGTGGCCCGACGATCATGAACCAGGGCAAGGTGTAGAGGGCGTTCTGCCCACGATCGCCCAAGCGGCTCTGCTTGAGCGCGGTGATCCCTCGCTGGACCTGCGCCTTCAGCTCAATGATCTCAGCGCGCCGGTCAGGCGCGGTGAGCGCCGCTTGCTGCTCCGTCTGCTTGAGGATCTCACGTTCAAGCGCGCGCGCTGCGGCGCCTGCCCGCCAGCGGCGGTAGAGGAGCACGCCCGCGACCAGCAGCACCACGGCTGCCGAGAGCCCAACCTGCCCCATCAGCGGGACGGGTATCCCCAGCGCCCGGAGCACCGACCCCCCCCCCCAAATCAGGAGGAGCAGCAGAACAGCGAAGATCCAAAGCCACATAGCGTCTCCGACGCCATTTCATTACTTTGGGCTGGTCTGGGCAAAGTTCTGCATACTCTTTGCTGCGCTATCTGCGTTCGTGCTGACGATCACGCGCAAGACCACGAACGCAACCACCGCCAGCCCGATCACAGCGACGCTGAGCGCCATCACGGGCGCCTCACGCCGCACCGCCGAGCGCGCGCCCCCTGCGAGCTCGCCGTGAGGGCTCAGCTGGTCGCTGCGCGGCAAGGCGCGAGACAGCCGCGAGCCCACGCGCTCAATGACTGGCGCCAGGCCCTCACCCCCGCGCACCGCGTACTGACCCTGAAACCCAAGCGTCAGACACAAAAAGTAGATCTGCAGGACGTGGATGCGCTGAGGCTGCGCCTCCAGCCGATCCATCCGCATGAAGAAGCCCTCACCCGCTGTGTTCTCATTGAAGTACATCAGCTGGAGCGGCCGGCTCATCCACTGCTGCCGGCCGGGCCACTCTGAGCGCAAGATCTGCTCGTCGATGAAGGCGCAGAGCGCGTACTTCGCCTCCATCACGTCTTCGTCGGAGATGCGCGCGCCGCGCGCCTTGTCTGCCATCTGATCGAAGACGCCCGAGATGCGTTGGCTCAGCACGTCTGCGGGTGGCAAATCGCGCGCTGAGCCGAGCTGGGTCGCCAAGGTCAGGGCGTCCGCGCACGCCCAGTACATCTGCTCGATCATGACAAGCCTCGGGGCAGCGGTGACAGGGGACGTGACAGCGTGGCCATGGATTTCTCAGAGATTCTCTGGGTCGACCGCGTAGAGCGAGAGCTCCACCGCTCGCGGCTCGAGCGGCTGGTAGATGGCGATCGTCCCAGTTCCTTGGATATCGGTCCAGTATTCGGGCGTCTTGTGGACGCGGAAGAAGACCACGCCAGGGCGGATCGGCAGCGCCCCGGGGGGTTGGTACTCGAGCTCGAGCCGCGCCCCGTTGATGGCGGAGTTCAGGATGGAACCCACCTGCGACCAGCTGGCAATCTTAGAGAGCTTGGGGAGCCGATCGCGCAGCTGACCTTCTGGGAGGCTGCCCTTAGCCGCCAAGAAGAACTCGTAACGCATGAGCGAGCCGTCCTCGATTTTACCGAGGTACATCCCGTCCTCACGGCGCTGCATCGGCACCTCGACGTAGCGCTCGGCGATCACCGCGTCGAGCAGCGCCAAGACCCGCGCGAACAGCCGCTCAAAGGTGTCCCCGAGCTCGAGGTAGTTGAACTTGGGGATGTCCGTCGGGTCCGCCTTGACGGCGAAGGTGCAGAGCTGCCCGATGAGCTGAGCCAGGGTGATGTACACCGGCTCGGGGTGTGAGCGGCCCTGATCCACGTAGTGGGCGATCACCGGGATGAAGTTGTTCAGCGTGTTCAGCAGCCAGAACTTCGCGACGTCGCTCGCCTGAAAATCAATCGCCGCCTCTGAGCGCTGGCGCCGTGAGGCCGCGAGGCTGCGCTGACGGGCGGTCATGTTCTCCAGCACGTGCCGGAGCCCGGTGGTGAGGAACGGCGCCGCGCCGAGCCGGAGCACCGGCGGCACGTAGGTGCGCTTGGCGATGATGGCGCCGGTGTTGCTCCGCATGAGCACCGCCACCTTGATCGAGTCGAACGACTCGCGGCGCTCCTCACCGAACAGGATCCGGACGTTGGCGCGCGCCCAGCCAAAGCTCTGCTCGTTGGAGCCGGTGTTCACGTCGTACACGCGCCCCGACTCCTGAGTGAAGCGGGTGAGCGCGCCTGGCTTGTCCTCCAAGTCGACGTTGGGCGCGGTCTCGTTCTCTTGGGGTAAGGCG
>CAYQAC010000061.1:25008-28470 GCA_964415255.1 uncultured Polyangiaceae bacterium
CGAGCGAGGTCATCTGCGGCGTGAACACCTCGCCGATGTCGCGCAGCGGCGCGTCCCCTGAGCGATCCCCGCAGCTGATCGGCGTGCCATCTGGCAAGATGGCCGACAGCTGGGTGAGCTTGAGCTGACCCGCGCCGAGCGCGCGCTCATCCAGCTGGATCTCAGTGACACCCCACACATGAGGCAGGCTCGCTGACAGTCGCCGATCCAGCAGGCGCTCGTGGTAGGCGTCCAGCTGCTGGAAGTGGTGCTGGGTGATGAACAGGCCCTCTGTCCAGACGGGCTTGCGGATGCTCACGTTCTCAATCTCCCGGAGTCGGTGCGGCCTTGGCGGGCGCCTTGGCCTGCGACTCTACCGCCTGAACCCTGCCCTCAGGAACGTCCTCCGCGTGCTCGACGCCATCTTCCACGCGTGACTCGTCGATCCACACGTAAAATTCGGGGTTTGGAGGGGGGCCACCGTCCTCCGCTTTGAGCCCGCAGGCCCCCTCGCTCGGCGCCGGGGGTAGGTCGAACACGGTGTACCAGCTGCGCCCCTTGGGGGTGCGGAACAGCCCCGCGGTGGCCACGTGCTGAGCTTTGTCGTCACGCTCGAACTTCAGCTGGGTGCGCGTGCTGGGGTAGATAGGCAGCTCCTCGCCCTTCACCAGGTCGTCTCCCAGCGTCTCCGTCTCCTCACGCCACACCTGCTCGAACGAGGCGTTGTGGATGCTGACGTCGTTCGCCAGCTGATAGACGCGGAGCTGCACGGGGCGCGGCTCTCCGTTGGGTGCGCGGTTGGTGTCCCCGGAGGAGATGATGTGCAGCGTCACCTCCTGGAACTTGCAGTTGTCTGGCTCCTTGATGGGGAGCACGGTCGGCGAGCACGCCGAACTCAAGAGCCCGGCGACCCCAGCTGCAACCCAGAGCGGAAAGCCTCGCGCCATACGACCTTAGCCCTTCTCACAGGCGATCTCGCCCGCCTCATTCAACACCAGGCGCATCACGCCGAGCTCATCCCCGGCGGCGATGCTGCGGAGGATCTCGCTGGAGACCAGCGGCATCACCGTGCCACGCAGAATGTGGTCCACGTTGCGCGCGCCGCTCTCCACCTCTTGGCAGCGCGCCACGATCGCGTCGACCACGTCGTCACCCACCTCGAGCCGCAGGCCATGAGCCGCCTCCGCGCGCTTCACGATGCCGCCGAGCTTCATCCGCGCGATGCCCTTCAGCGCGTCAGGGCGGATCGGGATGTAGGGCACCACCGTCATGCGCGCCAGCAGCGCCGGCTTAAAGTGGGCGCTCAGCGTGGGCTTGATGAGCGCCGTCAGCTCGTCGTACTCCGGGAGCTCTTCATCGGGCGCAGCGGTGGAGGTGATGAGGTCCGTCGCGAGGTTGCTCGTCAGGATGATGATGGTGTTCTTGAAGTCCACCTCACGCCCCTCGCCGTCGCTCAGCGTGCCCTTGTCAAACACCTGGTAAAACAGGTTGAGCACCTCTTTGTCGGCCTTCTCCACCTCGTCGAGCAACACGACCGAGTAAGGGCGATGGCGCACCGCCTCGGTGAGCACGCCGCCCTCCCCGTAGCCCACGTAACCTGGCGGAGAGCCGATCAAGCGTGACACCGTGTGCCGCTCTTGGAACTCGCTCATGTTGATGGTGACGATGAAGCGCTCACCACCGAACAAGAGATCCGCCAGGGTGAGCGCCGTCTCCGTCTTACCGACGCCGCTCGGCCCCACCAGCAAGAACACCCCGAGCGGCGTGTTTGGTGGCTTGAGGCCCGAGCGCGCCGCGCGCACCTCGCGAGCGATGGCAGCCAGCGCCAGGTCCTGACCGCGCACGCGAGCGCGCATCCGCTCCTCCAGGTTGACGATGGCCTCGACGTCATCCTTGACCATCTTCCCCACCGGGATGCCGGTCCAGTCGGCGACGATGGAGGCCACCGCGGACTCATCCACGTCCGCCGCCACCAGGCGATCTTCTGGCTTGATCGCGCGGAGCTTGTCGAGCTCCTCGCGCAGGCTCGCGCGGACCTCGCCCACGTCCACCGGCGCGGCGGGCTGGCTCTCGCCGCCCTCGGGCGCCGCGCCCTCAGCAGCCTCAGAGCCTCCTTCAGCCGCGGGCGGCGCCGTGGCCTCCGCGAGCTGCGCGCGCAGCGCGTCGATGCGCGTGGTGATCTCGCGCTGAGCCGCGACCTTGGCGGCCAGCTCCTCCACCTGCTGCGACAGCTCCTCCTTACGGGCGATCGCCGCCGCGCGCTCCTCCGCGCCTCGCACGATGCCCGCGCTGTCGTCGCGATCCATCGCGGCGAGCTCACGCTCCACCGCCGCCAGCTCGGCGCGCGTGTCCTCAAGCACCGCTGGATCGGCGTTGCGCACCAAGTTCACGTAGGCGGCGCTGGTGTCCAGCAGATCCACCGCCTTGTCTGGCAGCTGGCGCCCGCTGATGTAGCGGCTCGAGAGCGCCACCGCCGCGACCACCGCCTCGTCGCGGATCACCACGCCGTGAGACTCCTCGAACTTGGGGGCCACGCCTCGCAGCATCACGGTGGCGACCTCCACCGAGGGCTCACCGCAGTGCACCGGCTGGAAGCGACGCTCAAGCGCCGCGTCCTTCTCGAAATACTTCTTGTACTCAGCGTAGGTGGTCGCCGCCACGGTGCGCAGCTCACCGCGCGCCAGCGCTGGCTTCAGCAGGTTGGCCGCGTCGCTGCCGCCCGCCGCGCCGCCGGCGCCGATGATGGTGTGCGCCTCATCGATGAACAAGATGATCGGGGTGGCGGAGCTCTTCACCGCCTCCACCACGCCCTTCAAGCGGTTCTCGAACTCGCCCTTCATCCCCGCGCCCGCCTGCAGCGCGCCGAGATCCAGCGACAGCACCCGCACGTTCTTGAGCTGGTCAGGCACACTGCCTTCGACCACGCGCTGGGCCAGGCCCTCCACCAGCGCCGTCTTCCCCACGCCCGCCTCACCGACGATGATCGGGTTGTTCTTGCGGCGCCGCACCAAGATCTCGATCATCTGCCGGATCTCGCGCTCGCGCCCGAAGATGGGATCGAGCTCACCATCGCGCACGCGCTGGGTGAGGTCCGAGGTGAAGCGCTGAAGCGGTCCGTCACCCGGACTACCTGCTGGGCCACCCGCGGCGGGCGCGCCCGCCTGGGCCGAGGCGGCCTGCTGCGCCGCCTCGCCGCTCATCGCGGCGATCACCGGCAGGTCTTTACGGAGCTCGTCGCGCGGGATCTGCTCGAGCGCCGGGAGCTCCACCGGCAGGTAACGGTTCGGGGCCTGAATCAAGCGCACGAGGAGCGCGCCGGAGCGGAGCAGCCCCTCACCCAGCTCGGTGGACGCGTACACCCAGCTGTCCTGGATCCACTCGAGGAGCAGGGTGCTGAACGTCGGCTTGCCCGGGTTACCGGACTTCATGTCGCCGACGGTGCGCCCCACCGTGGCGCGCAGCACTTCAGCGTTGACGTTGTAG
>CAYQAC010000062.1:0-11584 GCA_964415255.1 uncultured Polyangiaceae bacterium
GAGCTTGGGATCCGCTCCAGGCCATCACCCAGATCCCCCCTGAAGATCCGGCGGTCTACGCGATGATTTCCCGTGCGGATACGGTGGGTGTGTTCCAGGTGGAGAGCCGCGCGCAGCGGGCGATGCTGCCTCGGCTGCGGCCGAGCTGCTTTTATGATCTGGTGATCGAGGTGGCGCTGGTGCGGCCCGGCCCCATCCAAGGGGGGATGGTGCACCCCTACCTACGCCGGCGCAGCGGCGAGGAGGCGCCGAGCGTGCCGCACCGCGCGCTGTGGCCCATTTTGCGCCGTACCCTCGGGGTGCCGCTGTTCCAGGAGCAAGTGATGCAAATAGCGATCACCTGCGCGGGGTACAGCGCGGGTGAGGCGGACCAGCTGCGGCGCGACATGGCGGCTTGGAAGCGGTCAGGTAACCTCATGAGGCACCGTGAGAAGCTGCTCCAGGGGTTCAGCGCGCAGGGGATAGACGCGCGGTTCGGTGAGGCGCTGTTCAAGCAAATCCAGGGCTTCGGTGACTATGGCTTCCCTGAGTCGCACGCCGCGTCCTTCGCGCTCATCGTCTACGCCTCCGCCTGGCAGAAGGCGCATTTCCCCGCGCATTTTGCCTGCGCGCTGCTGAACTCACAGCCGCTTGGGTTCTACTCGGTGGCTAGCATCGTGCGGGACGCCACCGAGCACGGGGTAGAGGTGCGTGACGTGTGCGTGCTGCGGAGCGAGTGGGACAGCAGCCTCGAGTGGGTGGACTCAGCGGCTGAGGCAGCGGAGGTAGAAGGCAGGGTAGCTGACGTATCGGAGGGTGCGCTGGGCGGCGCGGAGCACCCTGTGATGGCGGCGGCTGAGATCGCACGTAGGATCCCGGGCGCGGGGGGTTGGGTCACGAGTCCCTGTGGCGCGCGCCGCAGGCGAGCGCTGCGGCTGGGGCTACGCCTGATCCGTGGGCTCGGCGTGGCCTGCGCCGAGCGGATCGTGCAGGCTCGAGCGGAGGCGCCGCTCGGCTCACTGGAGGAGCTGAAGCGGCGCGCTCAGCTCTCGCGTGGCGAGCTCACGGCGCTGGCGCGCGCGGGCGCGCTCACGGCGTTCACGCCAGAGCGACGTCAGGCCCTGTGGCGCGCCGAAGCGCCGAGCCATGGGCGGCTGTTCGCGGCGCTCGACATTGAGGAGCCCTCAGTGCCCTTGCCCCCCTTGAAGCGCGCCGAGCAGCTCCTGTTCGACTACCACAGCAAATCACTCAGCCTCACTGACCACCCCCTGGGCCTGCTGCGTCCGCGCCTGATGCGCGCCGGGGTGCTGAGCTCAGCGCAGCTCGCGGATGTGGCCTCGGGGCGGCAGGTGAGCGTTGCTGGGTTGGTGCTCTCACGGCAGCGCCCGGTGACGGCCAGCGGCGTGGTGTTCATGACGCTGGAGGATGAGCTCGGGAGCGTGGCGCTCGTGCTCTACGCTCGGGTGTTCGAGCAGTTTCGCTTGGTGGCGCGGGGCGCTACGCTGGTGTTAGCGCACGGGCGGCTCGAGCGTCAGGTGGCGCCGCGCCCTCGCCGGTCAGCGCCTCCAGGTGAGCCAGCTCGGCGAGCAGGGCGTCAGAGCTTGGGGCTTGAGCCGCAGGGGCGGGAGGGTGAGCCTGATGGTCGCGTGAGCGGCGCCTTGAGCGCGCCGCCACTTGGCTTTGTAGAGCCGCCCGTGCCGGTGCTGCATGTGGTGGTCACGGAGCTGGTGCGGCTCGAGTCACCCGGCGAGCTCGGGGTGCGCTCACGTGATTTTCACTGAGAGGCGGCGCGCTGAGCCTCACGCACCGAGGGAGCCCGTGGGGTGTTGCTGTGAGTGCCGTGCGCGCTGCTGTCAGCTGAGCTGACTTCTGGGACTAGCCGGGGGCGACCATGACAGCAGCGGGGGCAACCTCAGTTGCCCCTGATGCCTGGGTGCGTCAGTCCGTGAACGGCGTGATGTTCAGCTCGAAGATGGGGTCCGAGCCGCCTGGGTCGCTCACCGCGTCCCACTGGCTCGCCGTGGTGACTCGGCCGAGGTAGGCGGGGAAGGCCAGCCCGCTGCGCACGCCGCTGTAGTTGCAGTTGAGACCCAGGTTCGGGATCTCAACGAAGGCGTTCGCTAGCTCAGGCGGGAGCTCCGTCTGGTGGCTGCTGCTCGCGCCGTCCACGAAGCCAGCGTCGGTGGCGCAGGAGAGGGCGAACAAGAACCCAGGCGCCGCCGCCGTCCCCTGGTAAGCGAGGATTTGGTCGCCGCTCGTACCGAAGTTCGTCGTGTTGCGGAGCACGGTCACGGCAGGGGAGCTGGCGGTCAGCCCGTCTACCCGCACCACGGTGCCCGCGGGGATGAACTGGTCCAAGATCACCTGCGCGGTGCCCTCGCTGTTTGTGAACCCGGTGGCCGCGTTCCAACGGTTATCCGTGAAGAAAATCTCAGTGCCGGGCCCCACGTCCACCAGGAAGCCGAACGCGAAGTGGTCAGGGTTCTCGGTGCGCATGCCGGTGAGCACCAGCTGGCCCGGCTTCAAGGTGTTCGCGACGCAGGTGTTGCGCCCGAGGTTGGTGAAGGTGTCCCGTGGCAGCTGCTCCCACTCGAGGGAGGGGTTGGTGAAGCCGGTGGGGTTGCCCTGGGTCACGCTGCACTTGCGGAGCAGGGTCTTGTCGAGGGTGCTGACGCCGCCGCCGGTCCAAGCTGTGCCTGGATCCTCGCCGATGGTGCCGAACACGTCGTGCACCTGACCATCACAGACGAGTGAAACGGCGTCATCGCCATTGAAGTTGACCACCGTGGCTGACACCTGATCGCAAAGGCCACCTCCGCCGATGTTCGCCGCGCGGCACAGGGTGTAGACCTCCCCCGTCCCTAGCGTCCCGTTTAGTGAAACGGACTGACTTACGGTGGTGCTGCCGTTCGAATACAGCCGCACCTGGCACTGGCTGAGGTCCTGCGGCGGGCCCGCGTTGTAGATCTCAAGCGCCTTGTTGTTCTCGCCCGAACCCTCAATGTACTCGCTGAAGTAGAGGTTGGGGGTGATCGGCCCGCTGCCGCCCGTGCCACCAGCGCCGCCCACGCCACCAGCCCCCGCAGCACCCCCAATACCCCCAGCGCCCGCCGTGGAGCCCCCAGCGCCACCGGTCGCGCCGCCCACGCCCCCGGTGCCCGCCGTGGAGCCCCCAGCGCCACCGGTCGCGCCGCCCACGCCACCAGCGCCTGCCGTGGAACCACCGACGCCGCCAGCACCCGCCGTGGAGCCCCCAACGCCTCCAGTACCCGCTGTGGAGCCACCGACGCCCCCAGTACCCGCCGTGGAGCCACCCACGCCACCGGCGCCACCGGTCGCGCCGCCCACGCCCCCAGTACCCGCCGTGGAGCCACCGGTGCCTGCCGTGGAGCCCCCAGTACCCGCCGTCGTGGAACCACCGACGCCCCCGGTGCCTGCCGTGGAGCCACCCACGCCACCTGTAGAACCACCGACGCCCGCGCTGCCGCCGAACGCGCCCACGCCCGCGCTGCCGCCGAACGCGCCCACGCCTGCGCTGCCGCCGAACGCGCCGTTACCACCGGAGGCCGCCGTGCCGCCGGACGCGGCGCTGCCCCCGCTGCCAGCCGTGCCGGCGCTTCCGCCGCTGCCCGGCTTCTTTTCGTCATCATCACCGCCGCAGGCGATGGTCAAGAGGGGCGCGCAGAGCACCAACGCGGAGTAGGTTCGGAGTGGACGTAGGTAGGAAGCCATGGCGCGCAGGGTACGGCCTCACCCCGCTCCATGCAACGACGCACGGCAGCCTGAACGCCCAGCTGGGGAGTTGTCTCAGGGCTGTCACAGTCTCAATGGAAATCACACGCCCTCCAGGTGCCAAGGCGCCCTGCGCCAGCGCTCTCGCTTCGCGCTACGTGCCTCATCAGTACGGCTGACTGAAATGCTTCAGCTGGCGCACTCGCTCGCGAGCGCTTTCGCTTCGCGCTGCGGTGTCTCATCAGTACGACTGACTGAAGGCTCCAGCTGGCGCACCGGCGCACCAGGGCCACGCCGTGACTAGCCGTTCGAGGCTAGACGGCTCGGTGCCGTCCAACCCCCCAAACCCCTCGAACGAGCGGCGACGGTGCTGCCATCGCCACCTTCACCGCGCCACGCGTGCGGCGCCATCACAGCTCCCACACATCCAGCGAGCTCTGCCGCCCGCACCTCTGAGATCGGCTCACACCCGCATCTCGTCAATACGGCTGACCTCAAGGCTCCCAGCTCTGCCGCCAGCACCTCTGAGATCAGCCCACACCCGCATCTCGTCAATGCGGCTGACCTCAAGGCTCCCAGCTCTGCCGCCAGCACCTCTGAGATCAGCCGACCTCTGCTTCAGCGACGTCATCATCAGCCGCTGCCTCGCGCCGCTCTTGGCGCGCTGCCTCCGCGGCTTGCTCAGCGCGCAGCCGGCGCGCCTCCTTGGCTGCCTGCTTCTCCGCCAGCGTGGCTTGATTCTCAGTGCGCGAGGCGGTGTCCTTGTCCATCTTCACGGTGACGATGCGGGACACGCCGGGCTCACCCATGGTGACGCCCACGAGGTGATCCACCGACTGCATCGTCTTCTTGATGTGGGTGATCAGGATGAACTGCGAGCTCCTCGTCATCGCGCGCACCATCTCGTTATAGCGAGCGACGTTCGCCTCATCGAGCGGCGCGTCCACCTCATCGAGCACGCAGAAGGGTGAGGGGCGGTGGCGGAACATGCTGAAGATGAGCGCCGTCGCGGTGAGCGCCTTCTCGCCGCCGCTCATCAGCTCGATGTTGCCGAGCTTCTTGCCTGGCGGCTGCGCCAAGATCTCCACGCCCGTCTCGAGCAGGTTCTCAGGATCGGTGAGCTTGAGCTCGCCGCGGCCGCCGTTGAAGAGCTTCCCGAAGGTCTCCTTGAACAGCGTGTTGACGTGGTCGAAGGTCTCCTTGAAGCGGCGGCGGCTCTCCTTATCCATGTGGCGAATCGCGCGCTGGAGCTCGGCGACGGCCTGCTCGATGTCCACCTTCTGGTCGTTGAGCGTCACGAAGCGCTGCTCAGCGTCGAGGTACTCCGCCTGGGCGTCTAGGTTCACCGGCCCCATGCGATCGATCAGCTTGCTCAGCTCGTCGATGCGGCGACGGTGCTCTTCGTCGGGTGCCTCGCGGCGATGGTAGTCGCCCACCACGCGCGTCAGCTCAAGCCCACGGAAGCGTTCGCGCACCCCTCGGAGCAGGTGCGAGCGCTCAATTTCCATGCGCTGCAGCGCCATCGAGTGACGCTGCACGGCCTCCTCTTGGACGTCCAAGTCCTGACGCAGCTCACGCAGGGAGTCTTCGCGCCGCCCCAGGCCGTGGCGCACCTGCTCAAGCAGCGCTCGAGCCTCATCCAGCTCACGATGAGCGACCTCAGCCACCACTTGAGCGCCGCGCTGGGCCTCACACGCGTTCATCAGGCGCGCTGCGGCGCGGCCGATCTCGCGCGCGACGTCCAGGCGCTCTTCATTGAGCTTGAGCTGACGCCCAAGCAGCTCGAGAAGGCTCGCTTGGATGCGCGCCAGGGCATCGCGCGCGGAGTCGTACTGCTCCTTCACCTGCGCCAGGTGCACCTTGCGCTCCGTCAGGCGTGAGGTTTGCTCTGCCACGCGCTCGCGCCAGGAGCTCACCTCGGCCTCCGCGCGCTCAAGCTCAGCCGTGGCGCGCGCCTGCTCCGTCTCCGCCAGGGCGAGGCGTTCACGGCAGGTCGCTTCTTCAAGACCCGCGCCTTCGAGCTGGCTCGTCAGCGCATCTACCTCGCGCCCGAGCACGCCGTCGCGCGCGGCGGCTTGTCCCAACTCGCGGCGCGCCTGCGCCAGATCTTTCTCGGCCTTGATGTGATCTAGCTCGCCCTCGTGAGCGAACTGCCGCGCTTGATCGAGCGAGGCGCTGAGCTCAGCGAGGCGCGCCTTGAGCTCATGGTGAGCAGCGAGCTGCGCCTCCACCGCGCGAGACCGCTCCGCGACCTCCTCCGTGAGCACGCGCATCTCGTGCTTCTGCTCCACCATCCCGGCGGCGACGTCATCGCGGCTGCCGCCGCTGATGGAGCCATCAGGTCGCACCACGGTACCGTCGAGCGCCACCACGATGAGCCCTGGGAGCTCACGCGCGACCAGCAAGGCATCGGTGGCGCTCTCCGTCAGCCAGGCGTCGCCGACCAGCGCCTGGGCGAGCGCCTCGTCCTCAGCCAGGTAAGTTAGCCTGTCTAGGAGGCGCCCGAGCAGCTTGGGGTGGCTCACCTGACCCGGACCGCCCGCCACGAAGCGGGGCCGCGCCGGCAGCAAGGTGGCGCGCCCGCGCCCGCTTGACTTCAAGCCATCGAGCAGCGCCAAGCCTTGCTCAGGGTGGTCCACGATCACGCTCTGGAGCCGATCCCCGAGCAGCGACGCGAAGGCATCGGTCAGCTCCTCTGGCGCCTCGATGCGGTCGGCGACAAGTCCGAGAACCTGACCATCAGCGCCGGCGAGTAAGGCGCGGGCGCCTTGGCCCACGCCCTCCAGGCGGCGGTGCAGCTCCTCCAGCGCCCGCAGCCGGTTCTTGCGCTGGCTGAGCTCATTGCGGGCCCGCTCAAGCTCCTGCTCACTCTCGCGTGCCTGGGTCCGTAGGCTCGGCAGGGCTGCCTCCAGCGTCGCCCGCTGCTCAGCGCTGATGCGCCGCCCCTCTGCCAGCTCCGCGACGCCCTGGGTGAGCGCCTGCTCCCGCGCAGCCAGCTCAGCGTGCTCACCCGCGAGCGCCTCGCGCTCCGCCGTGAGCCGCTCAAGCCGCGCGCGCCCTGCGCTGACCTGCTCGGCCAGCGCCTCAAGCCGCGTGGTGGCGCGGGCCGCCTCCGTGCGCGCCTCCGCCAAGGCGCGCTGAAGCGTCGCCGTCGCCTCGCTGGCGCGGGTTAGGCCCGCGTGCAGCTCCGCGAGCGCCAGATCTTCTGCCTCCGCGCTCTCGCTGCGCGAGCGCTGAGCCTCCTCCAGCCCCTCCAGCCGCGCCCACACCTCAGCGCCCTCGGCGCGAGCGCGCTCAAGGCGGTCACAGACCTCCGCGAGCTCGCGCTGAGCCGCCTGCTCGCGCTCGCTGAGGTGCCCCAAGCGATCCGTCGTGCGCTGGATTTCGCCGCTCAGGGTCGTGAGCTCGTTGTCCGCCTCGAAGGCCTGACGCGAGGCTTGGTCAGCCCGCTGTTCAATCTGCTGAGCCTCCAGCCGCGCCGCCGCTAAGGAGCCGTCGTGCTCCTCCAGCGCCCCGCGCGTGGCGCCCGCCTGCTCCCGCGCCACGTCGAGCGCGGCGCCCGTCGCGCGCTCCATCACGATCATCTCGAGCAGGCGGTGCGAGGCCTCGTGCAGCACCAGCTCATCCAATTCCTCACGGTAACGCACGAAGCGCTCTGCCTTGGCGGCTTGGCGTCGGAGCGACGAGCGGGTGCGGTCAATCTCACTGACGATATCCGCGAGTCGCTGGAGGTTGTGGTGCGTCAGCTCGAGCTTGCGCTCCGCCTGCTTACGCCGGTGCTTGTACTTGGTGATGCCCGCCGCCTCCTCAAGGAAGAGCCGCCTATCCACCGGGCGGGCGCTCACGATTTGACCGACGCGGCCCTGCTCAATGATGGAGTAGGCCTTGGTGCCCACGCCGGTGCCAAGGAAGATGTCGGTGATGTCGCGCAGGCGCACCTGCGTCTTGTTGACGAGGTATTCGCTGGTGCCGTCGCGGAACAGGCGCCGCGTGATGGCGATCTCGGGGTAGTCTCGCACCTCCGGCGGCAAGCTGGCGGCGTAGTCCGTGTTGGTGTTGTCGAAGACGATCGTCACCTCGGCGAAGCCGTGCGGCCCGCGCGACTCCGAGCCGTTGAAGATGACATCTTCCATGGCCTTGCCGCGCAGGTGCTTGGCGCTCTGCTCGCCCATGCACCAGCGGATCGCGTCCACGATGTTCGACTTGCCGCAGCCGTTGGGCCCGACGATGCCGATCACGTCATGATCAAAGGGGATGACGGTGCGGTCGACGAACGACTTAAACCCTGCGATCTCGAGCTTCTTGATGTGCATGCTAGGTCATCCTCGCCCTCAGCGGGCGGTGCGTGGTGCGCGGCTCCGTGCGCCGCCACCTGCTGCTTGAGCCAGTGGCGACACGGGCGGAGCGCGACGGTGGGGCGCCACGCGGCGCTTCGAGCAGGGCAGGGGAGCCAGCGACTCCCAGGCCCAAGGCTCCTGGCGTCTGGCGGCTGATGCGCGAGCGCAGGCCGCGACTCACGACGTGAGCCAACCCCCTCCCCCCGATTGGGGTACATCTAGCGTCATGTAGGGTCATGCCAGGTACTGCACGGTCGTACACTGCTCAGACTGAGCACACAAGCAGTCTGAACAGAGGTGCCCCTATTCGGTCCGTGGGTCGAGCGCCAACCAGCCTGATCCACACTCCGATGGGCGGGGCCGCCGCTGGGAGAGTGTCCCATTTCGAGCGCCTGCGCGCGAGTCGTGCGGGGCCTGAGCACACGTCGTCGTCGCACTGCGTCACCCGTCGTTCATTCTCGAAGGGGTTTTGGGGGTTGGTAGCGTCGCGCGGCGCCGCGCGTCACCACAGTCGTTTGGGTGCGACCGCTGCTGCGCGCCGCGAGCCGCCACGAGGCGGTTGACAGCGCCACCAGACCGAACACATTAGCGCGCCTTCATTGGCCCGGCGGAGGCAGGAGCCTGACATGACCTACGAGTACCTGTGTGAAGCGTGCGGACATCAGTGGGAGGCGGATCAATCGATCAGCGCGGCACCGCTCAAGGACTGCCCGAGCTGCGGTCAGGCCCACGCCAAGCGACAAATTTCGGGTGGAGCCGGCTTCATTTTGAAGGGCGGGGGTTGGTACGCCGACCTCTACAGCTCGAGTCAAAGTAGCTCATCGACGAAGACCAGCAGCGATAAGCCGAGCGCTGAGAGCAAACCGGCGGACAAGCCGAGCGCTGAGAGCAAACCAGCGGCGAAGGCAGCAGCGAAGCCGTAACCAGCGTCCCTCTGGGCTGAGGTGGGGGGCGCCGATGGGCGCTTAGTAGGTGACACCCCAACCTGAGGGGCCCATGTTCAGGGGACGCCGACAGGAGCTAGATGTCTGATCCAAAGCAGCCCGAACACGATTTGGCCGAACGGTCGGCCGCTTGTGATCTGAGGCTGGTGGAGGCCCTCACCGAGCGCTTCAGGCTCGCTGAGCAGGCGGCGGGCGGCTCAGAGCTGCGAGAGGCGTGGGTTGAGGCGCTGGTGGCGCCTCTAGAGCAGCCGCTCAGGACCGCGGCGCGGTCCGTGCTTCAGCAGCTGAGGGTCGAGTTGAACGCGCTCGGGGCGCCGGTCACGGTCGCCTTCCTGGGCCCCGAAGGAGGCCTCACCACACAGATCGTACGGGCTCGCTATGGCGGCGCCGCGGGGCTCATTGAGTGCGCCACCATCGCGCAGTGTTTGGAGGAGGTCTCGCGCGGGCGCGCGCAGTACGCCGTGTTCCCGTTTGAATCAAGCGAGGAGGGGCTGTCTCAGGTGGCGCTGGACGCGCTGGCCAAGAGTGAGCTCAGCCTGATCGCAGAGCATCGCGTCACCTCACGCTACCATCTAGTCAGCCAAACTGGCAATTTGGCCGACGTGGAGAAGCTCTACCTCACGTCGAGCGCTCGCGCCGCGTGCGCGGGGTTCGTCGGTCAGAGGCTGGCTAAGGCGGCGGCGCTGGAGGTGCGCTCACCGGCGCTCGCGGTGCACTTCGCGCGCAGCGACGCGGGCAGCGCCGCCATTTTACCGCAGGGCTCAGAGCTCGGAGATCTCCAGGTGGTCCAGGCTAACGTCGGCGACGAGCCCGACACCCGCTACCGGTTCGGCGTCGCCGCCGAGCGCCCCGCGCCGCGCTCGGGCAAGGACGCGACCGCGGTGCTGTTCAGCGTGGATGACGCGGCGGGCGCCTTGTTCGACGTGCTGCGTCACTTCGTCGAGCGCGGCGTGAACCTGAGGCTGCTTCAGTCGCGGCCCGTGCAGGGCGCCAGCTGGGACTACGTGTTCTATGCTGAGCTGAGCGGGCACGTGACCGACCGCGCGCTTGTCACCGCGATCGAGAGCGTCAAGCGTACGACGCGGCTCCTCAGGGTGCTCGGCTCTTTCCCTTCAGACGGATGAGGGTAGGCGCCTCCGTGCGGGGCGCCAGCTCGCCGACTTGACGGCGGTCGCTGGGGACCGCTCGTCAGGCGAGCACTTGGCTCCTTCCCGTACGCCAGCTGAATCACTAGGCTTCGGCGCGATGTCACAGCTGGTCACCCCGGAGATCGAGTCGCTCGCACCTTACGAGGCGGGCAAGCCCATCGAGGAGCTGGCGCGGGAGCTTGGCCTGACCGACATCATCAAGCTCGCGAGCAACGAGAACCCGCTCGGCCCGAGCCCACGCGCGATGGAGGCGGTGTGCCGGGCGCTCACCGACGGGCACCGCTACCCCGACGCCGCGGCCTACGTGCTGCGTGAGCGGCTGGCGGCGTTTCACGGCGTGCCGTCGCATGAAATCCTTCATGGAAATGGGTCGAACGAGATCCTGGAGCTGTTGATCCGCACCTTCACCACGCGGACAGATCACGTGGTGTTCGCGGAGCCAGCCTTCGTCGTCTATCGCTTGGCAGCGCTGGCCCACGGCGTGCCGTTCACGGCGGTTCCGGTGAAGGACTGGACCCATGATTTGCCGGCCATGGCCCAGGCGGTGCGCCCCAACACCAAGCTGCTCTTCATCGCCAACCCGAATAACCCCACGGGAACCCACGTGGGGGAGGCGGCGCTCAGCGAGCTCTTGAAGGCGGTGCCAGAGGAGGTGATCGTGGTGCTCGACGAGGCCTACATCCAGTACGTGGAGGCGCCAGACTACGTGGACGCGCTCCGCCTGCGCGGGCTCCGCGAGCGGCTGATCACCACGCGCACCTTCTCGAAGATTTACGGCCTCGCGAGCCTGCGTGTCGGCTACGCCATCGGGCCCGCGCCGCTGATTGGCTACATGAACCGCGTGCGCGCGCCGTTCAACGTGGGGAGCCTGGGCCAGGCAGCGGCGGTGGCGGCGCTGGACGACACGGAGCACGTGGCGGAGGCGGTGCGGGTGAACCGCAGTGAGCGCGCCCGGCTCCTCGCGGAGCTGCCCCGCTTGGGGCTTGAGGTGGTCCCCAGCCAGACGAATTTCGTGTTCGCGGTGGTGCCGGGGGAGGGGCCTGAGCCAGGGCGCGAGCTGTTTCATGCGCTCTTGCAGCTCGGTGTCATCATTCGACCCATGGCTTCGCGCTTCGTCCGGATCACGGTGGGGACCCCCAGGGAGAACGATCGGCTGCTCGCCGCCGTCGCGCAGTGTTCCAAAGCGCTGCAGCTGGGGGCGCGGTGAGCGCATCGCACCGAGCGCGCGCGTCCGCTCAGCAGTGGGGCGCGCGGCGCCTCGCAGGGGCCTTCGCCTCGGCGCTCTGCTTGACGCTCGGGTGGGGCGCCGTCGCCTGCTCGAAGGAGCCGGAGGTGATCACCAAGACGGGGGCTGACGTCAGCACGGACTTGGACGCTGATCCGCTGGCGCTGTTGCCGAGCGGCGCGGTGGGGATGGTGGTGGTGGACGCCAAGGTGCTGCACG
>CAYQAC010000062.1:11594-11996 GCA_964415255.1 uncultured Polyangiaceae bacterium
CTGCACGCCTCCGACCTCGGGCAGCGCGTGGAGCGGCTGCTCAGTCAGCGCATCCCGGTGCCACCGAGCGCGAATTTTGACCCCAAGCGCGATCTCGAGCGGCTCTACATTGGCATTTACTCGATGACGGGCGTCGACGTCGCCGCGGCGGCGGTCGGCAGCTTCGACCCCGCGGCGATCGAGGCCGCGGCGGATGGCGTCACGGTGACGCCCACCGGCGCGCCGCTCGTCAAGCAGACTTACTCAGGGCACACCCTGTACGTCTCGAACAACCTCGGCTTCGTGGTGCTGTCGCGGCGCACGGCGCTGTTCGGCAACGAGACGGGGATGCGCCGCGTGTTAGATCGCATCGCTGACGGTCGCGTGAAGCGCGAGGTGCCGAGCTGGATGGGGGATTTGCTC
>CAYQAC010000062.1:12006-23892 GCA_964415255.1 uncultured Polyangiaceae bacterium
CTCGGCTCGTCGGCGCCGGTGATCGGCGGAGCCAACCTGGTGGAGCAGGATGTGGTGAGCGCCGTGTCCGATCAGTTCCCGTTTTTGAAGGGGATGCAGTCGGTGCGCGTGCTCGGCAACTTCGAGCCGCCCGGGATGCACCTGGCGGGCACCAGCGTCTACGCCGAGGAGGAGCAGGCGACGAACGGCGCGGGCTCCTTACTCGCGCTGCACGAGGTCTGGGCCAGCATGAGCTGGCTCACCTCGCTGTTTGGCCTCTCGAACCCAGTGAAGAAGCTAGAGGCGCAGGCGGAGGGCAAGGAGTCGAAGTTTGTCGCGGCGGTGGACTCGGAGGCGCTCGGCGGGTTGTTCGATCAGCTGAGCAACTTCCTCGGGGTGCCTCCGCAGCCCAAGGTGATCGACGCCACGCTCACCCCAGCCGTGAAGGACGAGGGCCCGTGACGACGCTGATCGTCTCCCCGGCAGAGCGTCCCCTCACCGGCAGCGTGCCGGTCCCCAGCGACAAGAGCATCGGCCACCGCGCGCTGATCTTCGCCGCGCTGTCGCGCGGCGCCTGTCGCATCACCGGCTTCAGCTACGGCGGCGACAACGTCGCCACCCTGCGCGCGCTCCGTCAGCTTGGCGTACGGATCGAGGACGATGAGCGTGGGAACATCGTGTGTCACGGCGTGGGGCTCAGCGGGCTCGGCGCCCCTGAAGGCGTCATTGACTGCGGTAACTCAGGGACCAGCATGCGGCTGTTCGCTGGGCTGCTCGCGGCGCAGCCGTTTGAGTCTGTCCTCGTGGGGGACGAGAGCCTCAGCCGGCGCCCGATGCGCCGGGTGACGGCGCCGCTGGAGGCGCGGGGGGGCCGCTTTCAGGGGCAACCCAGCGCGCAAAAGCCTGGTGAGCTCACGGCGCCGCTGCGCGTGCTGGGGGTGAGCCCTGGTGAGCGCCTGGGGCCGCTCGAGTACGCGCTGCCGGTCGCCAGCGCCCAGCTGAAGAGCGCGCTGCTCTTGAGCGGGCTGTTCGCGTCGGGGCCCACGGTGGTGAGCGAGCCGCTCGTCAGCCGCGACCACACCGAGCGCCTGATGGAGTCGCTGCGTCTCCCCGTGGAAACAGTGGGCGGCCTGGTGAGCCTGCACCCCCCCGCCGATCCGAAGTGCATCGAGCCGTTTGAGTTTGAGGTACCGGGGGACTTCTCCGCGGCCGCCTTCGTGCTCGTGGCGGGGCTCCTGGTCCCCGGTAGTACGGTGACGGTGCGCGACACCGGGCTGAACCGCACCCGCACCGGGCTCCTCGATCTGATGAGCGCGATGGGCGCGCCGCTCGGGGTGGAGCCTCACGGGACGCGGCTGGGGGAGAGCCAAGGCCAGGTGAGCGTCTCAGCGCGCCAGCTCAGCGCGAGCAACGTGGGCGGTGAGCTCGCGGTGCGCGCGATCGATGAGATCCCCATCGCTTGCGCGCTAGCGGCGCGGGCGCGCGGCGTGAGCCGGTTCATGGATCTCGCGGAGCTGAGGGTGAAGGAGAGCGATCGGATCGCGGAGATGGTGAAGGTGCTCCGCGCGTTCGGGGTGAGCGCCGAGGAGACGCCCGACGGGCTCGTGGTGGAGGGCAAGCCAGAGGGTCAGCTAGCCGCTGCTTCCATCAGCTCCCAGGGGGATCACCGGATCGCGATGACCGCGGCCGTGCTCGGCTTGCTCGGGGACGGGCCGACGCGGATCTTGGACGCGGATTGCATCGCCACCAGCTTCCCGCGCTTCGTCGGCACGCTGCGGGCGCTCGGCGCACAGGTGGAGGTGGCCTCGTGAGGGCGCGGCCAGTCGTCGCGATTGATGGCCCAGCCGGCGCGGGCAAGACCAGCGTGAGCCAGCGGGTGGCCGAGGCGCTCGGTTACCTGCGGCTAGACACCGGCGCGCTGTACCGCTCGGTGGCGCTCGCAGCGCTCACGCGTGGGGTGAGCTTGCAAGATGAGGCGGGGCTCACGGCGTTGACGGAGGAGCTGGCGTCGCGCGGCGGGATCCGCTTCGAGGTGGCCCCTGGGGGTGAGCAACGGGTGCTGCTCGAGGGTGAAGACGTCACGGCGCAGATCCGTGAGCAGCGGGTGGGTGAGGGGGCCAGCTTCGTGTCGGCGATGCCCGGCGTGCGCACCGCGCTGTTGTCGCTCCAGCGCAGTCAGGCGGTGGAGGGCGGCGTGGTGCTTGAGGGGCGGGACATCGGCACCGTGGTGTTCCCCGACGCGGAGGCGAAGTTCTTCCTCACGGCGGACACCCAGGTGCGCGCGGCGCGGCGGCTTGATGAGCTGCGCGCGCGGGGCGAGGTGCCGTCTCCGAGTGAGGTGGAGGCGGAGGTGCGCGCGCGCGACGCGCGCGACATGGAGCGCAGCGTGGCGCCGCTGCGCCAGGCAGAGGACGCGCTCTTAGTGGACAGCTCGCACCTCGAGGTGGCTCAGGTGGTGGCGCTCATCGTCGAGCGCGTGCGGCAGATCGAGGCGGCGCTTAGGTGAGGCGCGTTGGATGGGTCGCCGCGCTGAGCGCGGCGCTCGTCATGTCAGCTGCCTGTGGCGGCTCGCAGCGGCTCGCGCCGCCCAGCGCGCCACCGCTGCGCCCGGAGGCCGCGATCCCAGGGGACCTCGACTGGGTGCTGCGGCTCGATCTGCGGCGCGTGCGGCGCGCGCTGGGGCCTGCCCGGCTCACCGCGCTCGGCGCAGAGGAGCTGACGCGCGGCGCGCCGAGCCTCGCCCGCGCGCTGCTCCACACCGACACCCTGTGGCTCGCGCTGCGGCCCGGTGAGGGGCTGGAGGACACGGACTACGTCGTGATCGCCCAGGGGAGCTTCCGCGACTTCACGCCGGGTGGCGAGGCTGAGCAGTGGGGGCCGGAGATGGATCTGGGCGCCGACTGGCGTCGCCAGGAGCGGCGCGGGCTCGCTCGGCTGCGGCGCCAGGACGTCGCGCGGCTCTACCGCTCGGGGGACGACGTCTTGGTGTTCGTGTCAGCGGTTGAGCTCCACAGCGTGGCGCGGCAGCTCGAGCGGCTTGAGGGGGATTCGCGGGTGACGCCGCCAGCGCTGGGTGTGCTGGCGCTGGCGGGGCGACTTGAGCGCCGCCCCTTGGCCTTTCAGCGGCGCGCGCCAGAGCTGAGTGAGCTGCTTGAGGGCGCGCGTGAGGTCACAGGCCACGCCTCCCTCGAGGCCGGCGAGGTTCAGGTGGAGCTCGCCCTCGAGTACCTAGACGAGCCCTCGGCGCGCGCGGCGGAGACGCGCGCTCAGGAGGCGCTCAGCCACGCGCTCACCGTCGCCCCGCTTCGCCCCTGGTTCCTGGGTTCGCGCCTCTCGCGGCTAGGCGCGCACCTGGTGCTGCGCCTGACGGTGCCCATGAGCGCGCTTCAGGTGTTGTGGCGGCCGGACGAGGAGCAGGCAGCGGGCGCCTCCCAACCCCCCCAAAAAAAAGCGAGCAGGGCGCTCGAAGACTAGCCAAGCGTCCCCCCTGGAAACCGCCGAGAATCGTTTGACGCCCCAGGGCCTGTGCGCTAGGGACCCGGCCCCCGTCTGGGAGAAGTGCGCGGTTTTGCATGGGCTCGCAGCTCACCGCCTCCTCACTCGCGTGAGCCTCGGCTCACCTGGTCGCCGAGGTCGCGCCGCTCACCAGCCCCAGCCGGAGATTCATCCGAAGGACCCATTTAACCCAATGTCTGAAACCCAAACACCCACCACCACCTCGAGCGCCGACTCGTTCGCCGCGATGTTCGAGGCCACCGCCACTCCCGAAATCCAGAAGAAAGAGACGGGAGGCGAGGGCGAGATTGTCTCTGGTGTGGTTATCCAGCTCGGTCGCGACTCGGTCGTGGTCGACATCGGCGGCAAGAGCGAGGGGCTCATCTCCAAGAGCGAGTTCCTCGACGAGAAGGGCGAGTTCCACATCCAGGTCGGTGACACCATCGACGTCTTCATCGAGAGTCGCGAGAGCGACGACGGCTTGATCTCCCTCTCCAAGGAGAAGGCCGACAAGATGAAGGTGTGGGACGAGATCTCAAGCGCCTGTGAGCGCGACGAGATCATCGAAGGCACCATCAGCCAACGCGTGAAGGGCGGCCTCTCCGTCACCATCAAGGGCGGCGTGAAGGCGTTCCTCCCTGGCTCCCAGGTGGATTTGCGGCCGATCCGCAACCTAGACAAGCTCATCGGCCAGACCTACGAGTTCAAGGTCATCAAGTTCAACAAGAAGCGCGGTAACATCGTGCTCTCGCGTCGGGTGCTGCTCGAGAAGGAGCGCGACGCGATGAAGGAGAAGACGCTCCAGACCTTGGAGGAGGGGCAGGTCCTGGTGGGCACCATCAAGAACCTCACCGAGTACGGCGCCTTCGTCGATCTCGGCGGCATCGATGGCCTGCTGCACATCACGGACATGTCGTGGGGCCGCGTGAACCACCCGAGCGAGGTGTTCGCGGTGGGCGACGAGGTCACCGTCAAGGTGCTGAAGTACAACGCGGAGACGGAGCGCGTCAGCCTGGGCCTCAAGCAGACCCAGGAAGATCCGTGGAACCACGCTCAAGAGGTGTACATCTTCGGGAAGCGCGTCACCGGCAAGGTGATGAGCATCACTGACTATGGCGCCTTCGTGGAGCTGGAGCCCGGCGTGGAGGGCCTGATCCACGTCAGCGAGATGAGCTGGACCAAGAAGGTCAAGCACCCGTCCAAGATGCTGGAGATGGGTCAAGAGGTGGAGTGCCAGGTGCTCGAGGTGGACGCCAAGAGCAAGCGCATCAGCCTAGGTCTGAAGCAGCTCGAGCCCGATCCCTGGAGCCTGTTCACGGACAAGTACGCGCCGGGCGACAAGGTCGGCGGCAAGGTCCGCTCGATCACCGATTACGGTGTGTTCGTGGGCATTGAAGAGGGCGTGGACGGCATGGTCCACAAGACCGACCTCAGCTGGACGGTGAAGGTGAACAACCCCGGCGAGCTCTACAACAAGGGCGACGACGTCGAGGCCATCATCCTCTCCATCAACCACGACGAGAAGAAGGTCAGCCTGGGCGTGAAGCAGCTCTGGGATGACCCGTGGGGCGAGGTGCTCGACAAGTACAAGCCGGGCGCGGTGTTCGAGGAGGTCACGGTGCTCAGCGTGACTGACTTTGGTGTCTTCGTGCGCATCGATGAGGGTGTGGAGGCCATCGTGCTGGGGAGCGACATCCCCCAGGACGTGCAGCTGCGCCCCGGCGACAAGACGCGCGCCGAGATCTCCAATGTTGACACGATGGACCGCCGCATCACCATGACGCTGCGCAACGTCGGTGGCACGCCGCAGGCGGAGCAGTTCAACGCGCTGAAGCGGGAGACGAGCGGCAACAGCACGACGCTCGGCGATCTGCTGAAGGCGAAGCTCGGCAACAAGCTGGCGGCGATGACGGGTGCGGACAGCGCGGCCTCAGCCGACGCGAGCGAGGGCACTGAGGAAGAGGGCGACTCGGCTAGCGAGTGACCTTGCTAGTGGAGTGAACTTGCTAGCAGAGTGACTCTGCTAGCAAGTGACCTTCGGCCCTGAGGTGTGAGGGGCTTCAGCTCACATCGACGCGGCGAGGCGCGGTTCACAGAGGTGGATCGCGCCTCGGCGTTTTTGCTTCGCCTCACGGTGAGCAGGTGGCTGAAAAGTGCCAGATCCATCGCGCGCCACGGCGCCCGGTGAGGTTGCGAGCGGTGCCAGATCCATCGCGCGCCACCGCGCCCGGTGAGGTTGCGAGCGGTCGCCGCTTTCGGCATGCTCCGCGCCGGAGGTGCGAGGTGTTCGAAGGAACGTATACAGCGCTGATCACGCCGTTTAGCGGCGGTGACATCGACTACCAGGCCCTGGGCTCCTTGATCGAGCGCCAGGTGGAGGCGGGCATCACCGGTGTGGTTCCGTGCGGAAGCACTGGGGAGTCCGCGACCTTGAGCCACGAGGAGCACGAGCGCCTGATCGCGTTCACGGTGGAGCGCGTCGCGGGGCGCGTCCAGGTGATCGCTGGCACCGGCTCGAACAGCACCAGCGAGAGCGTGCGGCTCACGCGCTTCGCGCAGGAGCAGGGCGCCACGGGCGCGCTCTTGATCGCCCCGTACTACAACAAGCCGACGCAGGAGGGCCTCTACGCCCACTACGCGAAGGTGGCGGAGAGCGTGGACCTGCCGCAGATCGTCTACA
Source organism: uncultured Polyangiaceae bacterium (assembly GCA_964415255.1). Lineage (GTDB taxonomy): Bacteria > Myxococcota_A > Polyangia > Polyangiales > Polyangiaceae > JAHBVY01. The sequence continues at coordinate 18,161 of CAYQAC010000062.1, forward strand.
ATATCCCTGGGCGCTCCGCGGTGAACATCGCCCCCGAGACGCTCGCGCGCCTGGCCCAGCTGCCGCACGTGGTGGGCGTGAAGGAGGCTTCAGGCTCGCTCGATCAGGTGAGCCGCACGGTGGAGGCCTGCGGCGATCAGTTCACCGTGCTGAGCGGGGACGACAGCCTGACGCTGCCCATCATGGCCGTTGGGGGGCGCGGGGTGATCGCGGTGGTGAGCAACCTCGCGCCACGGCCGTTGATTGAGCTGGTTCAGGCCGCGCGAGAGGGCAACCTACTCCGAGCGCGTCAGCTCCACTACCAGCTGCTCCCGCTGATGCGGGCCATGGGCCTCGAGACGAACCCCATCCCGGTGAAGGCGGCGATTGACCTGCTCGGCTGGGCCCGCGGTGAGCTTCGCTTGCCCCTCACGCCGCTCCAAGAGGCGTATCACGCGCCGCTCAAGGCGGCGCTGGTGCAGGCCAAGCTGTTGCCGGACGTGAAGGGCTGATGCTCACCCGCTTCCGTCAGGTGGCCCTCGCTGAGGGCGTGTCATACCTACTCTTGTTGGGCGTCGCGATGCCGCTCAAGTACTTGGCTGATTGGCCCCTCGGCGTGAGGATCGTCGGCGGCCTGCACGGCGTGCTGTTCATCCTCTACGTCTTCTTGTGCGCGGGCCTGCTGGTCTCAGGGCGGTGGTCGTTTGGTCGGGCGGTGTGGGCGGGCTTCTTGAGCCTGATCCCCTTGGGCACCTTTTGGCTTGAGCATCAGCTGCGCCAAGAGGAGCGCGCGTCAGCTTCGCCTCCCGCTAGCGTGTAGGTGGCGCGCGCGTGAGGTCGCTCCAGCAGCGCTGACGGTGGAGCGCCTCGCCATGGCAGGCAGTGCGGCCCATTTCAGCAGCGCTGGCTGAGGCGTATGAGGGGCCGCTAAGGAGAAAGCCGCCCTCGCTCCCGTGGCCTCGCCGTTCAGGGGTTTTGGGGGTTGGGTAAGACGACGCGACGCGACGCACCAGGCGCTGCCCGCCGAGCTCAAGCTGCCATGAGCTCACACGAGTGATGGTGCGCGCGTCGCCGCCTGTTCACCCTGCTCGGCCCATGGGCCGCTGTGACTGAAGCGCCGAGCTGGGATAGTTTATTGGTTCCACTGGGATAGGGCTTGGTGGTATTTGTGAAAGTTTTCATTGCCTCCTAGTGGGATGAAGGCCTACATCACCCGACGCTGGAACCGAGGCCACTGTTGGCTCTTCCCCATCGGTTTCTGTGTGGAAATAAGTGGTCTCAGGAGGATAGAAGACAATGAAGATGCGTAGCGTGGGTTTGGTGGGGTTGGTGATGGCGCTCAGCGCGTGTGCGTCGGACAACGAGGGCACGGGCGGCAAGGCGGGTAGCGGCGGCACCGCAGGCACGGGTGGCGAGGCTGCTTCAGGCGGCACGGCTGCTTCGGGCGGCACGGCTGCTTCAGGCGGCACGGCTGGCTTTGGTGGCACCGCTGGCTTGGGTGGCAGCGGCGGCGCGCCCACGGGTGGCACGGCGGGCACTGGCGGCGCGCCCACGGGCGGCACGGCGGGCACTGGCGGCGCGCCCACGGGCGGCGTTGGCGGCGACACCACGGGCGGCGTTGGCGGCGACACCACGGGCGGCACGGGCGGCGCACCCACGGGCGGCACGGGCGGCACGCCCACGGGCGGCACGGGCGGCGCACCCACCGGCGGCACGGGCGGTACGCCTGGCACTGGTGGCACGGGCGGCACGCCTGGTACCGGCGGCACGGGCGGTACGCCTGGCACCGGCGGCACCGGCGGCACGGCCCCGACCTGCACCCCGGTCACCCTGAGCAACCTCCAGGGTTACTTCTCGGCTAACACCATCGTCGCTGAGGTGACTCCCATCGGCGGTGGGGATCCGGATCTGGTTCTGATCGAGCAGTGGAACCCGCGCACCGGCAGCTTCAACCTGGCGACGCCTCCGAATGACAACTACGCGAGTTCCGAGGAGGCTGTGCGTGGTTACCAGGACGTCACCACCTCTGGCGTTGGGAAGCTCTACTACCAGTCGGCCGGCAACATGACGGTCAGCCGGGTCAACACCATTGCTCCGCAGATCAGCGCGGGCACGGTGAGCAACGTCACCCTGGTGGAGGTCACCTACGACTCGAGCCTCAACACCACCCCAGTGCCCGGCGGGCAGTGCCTGACGATCGCCTCGGCGAGCTGGAACATCACCAACACCTGCTTCGACGGCGGCGTGGAGTACACCGGCGCGGATAGGTGTCTGGAGTGCCTGAATGACTCGTGGGACCCGGGTGGCTGCTGCGAGGCTGAGAGCGACGCCTGCAACGCGGGGTGCGCCGCGGTCTACGACTGCTGGTTGGACTGCGCCAGCGACGCAGCGTGCAACGCCTGCGCGGCGGGTCGTCCGGCGGCTGAGGTCCAGGCAGCGTACAACGTGTACGTCTGCAACTTCGGCGAAGAGGCGAACGAGTACGGCAGCTGCCTCGCTGCCTGCCAGTGAGCCGCTCACCTTGAGCAGCGCGCTGAGGCCACCTTCGGGTGGCCTCGGTCATTTTTGGACGGCGCAGCTCGCGCGCTCGGGTGGGTTGAGTCGCCTCACCAAGGCGGCTATGGGCCGGACGGAGCATGCTGGTAGCGAGCGGACTCAGGAAGCAGTACGGGGAGGTCACGGCCCTGCATGGGCTCGACCTTCGGATATCATCAGGGGAGCTGTTTTGTTTGCTGGGGGCGAACGGCGCAGGCAAGACGACGACGATCCAGCTGTTCCTCGGGTTCATTGAGCCCACGGCAGGTGAGGCCACCATCGATGGCCTGGAGGTGCGCTCCAACCCCCTGAAGACCAAGGAGCGCGTCGCCTACATCCCGGAGAACGTGATGCTCTACCCGCACCTCACGGGCCTGGAGAACCTGGCGTTCTTCGCGACCCTGGGGGGCGCTTCAGACCGCTCGGAGCCCACGCTGATGGCGCTGCTCGTCCGAGCGGGGCTGGCTGAAGACGCCGCGCGGCGTCGAGTGGGCACCTACTCCAAGGGGATGCGCCAGAAGGTGGGGATCGCGATGGCGCTCGCCAAGCGCGCGAAGGTGCTGCTGTTGGACGAGCCGACCAGCGGCCTCGACCCCAAGGCCGCCAACGAGTTCTCGGCGCTGCTGCGGGAGCTGCGCGACGACGGCATGGCGATCTTGATGGCGACCCACGACATCTTCCGCTCGAAGCAGGACGGCGACCGCGTCGGCATCATGAAGCAGGGGCGCTTGGTGGCGGTACATAAGACTGACGAGCTCAGCCACGCCGACCTCGAGCGCGTCTACCTCGAGCACATGCATGACTGAGCGGCGCTCGGTGCTCAGGGCGCTGGTCACCAAGGAGCTGCTCGAGATCCGACGCGACGGGCGCTCGTGGGTGCTCGGGGTCGCGGTGCTCGCGCTGCTGTTCGTGGCGCTGGCCTTTTCCTTCGCGGAGTCGCGCGCGCTGCGCGCTGAGGTGGCCGCCGCGACACACCAGGCGGAGCAGGATTTCCTCACCCAAGAGGATAAAAACCCTCACGTCGCCGCGCACTACGGCACCTACGTGTTCAAGCCAGCGAGCGCGCTGCGCTTCATCAACCCAGGGGTGGACGCGTTCGTCGGCTCGGTGGTCAAGCTGGAGGCCCACCGGCGCGGCGCGGTCGAGGGGGCGCGGGCTCAGGACGGCACGGCGCTGTCGCGGTTAGGCCGCCTCAGCGTGGCGGCGGTGGTGGAGCTGCTCTTGCCGCTCGTGATCATCGGGGTCGGCTTCAGCGCCTTCACCGGGGAGCGTGAGCGCGGCACCCTGCGCCAGCTGGCGAGCATGGGGGTGATGCCGCGCACGCTGCTCTTGGGGAAGCTCCTGGCGCAGGCCGTGGCGATCTTCACGCTGCTGCTCCCCGCTGGGCTGCTGGTGGCCTGGGCCGGCTTCACCTTGGCGCCGCCAGGTGAGACAGGGAGCCTCGTTCGCCTGCTGCTGCTCGTGCTCCTGTACACCGCGCACGCGCTCACCTGGATGCTGCTCACGCTGTGGGCCTCAGCGCGCGTGCGCTCCTCGCGCAGCGCGCTGGTGCTGCTCTTGGGGCTCTGGGTGGTGAGCGCCTTGGTCGCCCCGCGGCTGAGCGCTAGCGCCACCACCTGGCTCGTGAAGACGCCGAGCGCGGCGACGCTCGCGGCTGAGGTGGGGCACAGCCTGGAGCAGGGCCTACCGGGTGGCGAGCCGAAGGACGACCGCGTGGGCAGTTTGTCAGAGCAGCTGCTCGAACAGTACGGCTTCGCGGGGGCTGAGACGCTGATGGACGCCTCGCTGCTCAGCGGGATTGAGTTGATGGCGGAGGCGCGGTTCGAAAATGAGGTGATAGACCACCACTTCGGCGCCTTTGAGGCACGCACGCTGCGCCAGGAGCAGGCGGGGCAGGCGCTCGGCGCGCTGTCACCCATCCTCTCCGTGCGCTCGGTCGCGATGGCGCTCGCTGGGACCGACGCCGCCCATCACCGCCACTTCAGCGCGCGCGCGGAGCAGCACCGCCGCGCGCTGGTGGAGCGCCTCAACCATGAGTTCGCGGAGCGCGGGGGTGAGGCGGGGTTTGACTACAAAGCGGGGCGCGAGGTGTGGGAGACGGCGCCGCGCTTCGCCTATCAGCCGCTGAGCGCTCGGGCGGCGCTGAAGGGGCAGCTCATCAGCGCCGTGCTCGTGGCCTTGTGGCTCGCCCTCGCAGGGTGGCTCGCGACGCGCGCCGTGGCGCGGATTCAGGTGGTGTGATGTTCGGGGCGATCGTGCGCGTGGAGCTGCTCTCGCTGTGGCGTGAGCGATTCGCTTGGCTGGCGCTCGCCGGCTTCATGGCGCTCGCCGCTTACGCCGCCCAGCTCGGCGCCCGCGACGCTGAGCGGGTGCGCGCCGAACAGGCAGCGGAACTGACGGAAGAGGCGGGCCGCCTCGCGGGCCTGGTCTCCCTGGCGCAGGCTGCGGAGGCGGGCCAACCCGTCAGGAATTTGGACGATCCACGCGATCCGCTGCGGGTGGGGAGCAGCCTCGGGCGCCGGGTCGCGACGCTCCCGCCGGGGGCGCTCGCGGCGGTCGCGGTGGGCCAGCGCGATCTGCTGCCTCAGTCGATCGTGGTGACGAACGAAGCGCGGCTGGCGAGCGACGCGGGCGAGGGGGCGGGTGAGCTGGCGCAGCGGGTGGCGGGCTCCTTCGATCTCGCCTTCGTGATCGTGTACCTGCTGCCGCTGCTGGTGATCGCGCTGCTCTTCGATGTGCTCGCGCGTGAGCGCGAGTCGGGCACCCTGGCGCTCTTATTGTCTCAGCCGCTCTCGCTCACGCGCTTGGTGACGGCCAAGGCGCTGGCTCGGGCTTCGTTGCTCGCGCTGGTGCTGCTCGGGCCTTGCTTCGCCTTGCCCCTCATGCTCGGTCAGGGCGCGAGCCTCAGCGCGGCGGCGCTCTACCTGCTGCTCATCACCGGCTACACCGCCTTCTGGGTGGCGCTCTGCTTGTGCGTGAACGCCTACGGGCAAACCTCAGCCGGCAATGGCCTGGTGCTGATGACCAGCTGGCTTGGGCTGGTCGTGGTGCTGCCTGGCCTCGCGAGCGTGGTGGTGGACGCGGTGTACCCGAGCCCCTCCCGGGTGGAGCTGGTGTCGCAGGCGCGGGCCGCGACGCGCGCAGCGGAGGCGCAGGTGAGCGAGCTTGAGGGGGATCACGGGGCGGCGCCGCGCGCCGACGATGCGCCGCGTAAGGTC
>CAYQAC010000062.1:23902-27947 GCA_964415255.1 uncultured Polyangiaceae bacterium
CTACTGCTACCACGAGATCGTCCACAACCGCTGGGTGGTGGAGGCGTTCGAGCGGCAGCTAGGCCACCAGCAGGCGCTGGTCGATCGCCTGCGCTTCTTGACGCCCGCCATCATCACGTATGAAGCCCTGACTGATTTGGCAGGGGCGGGCGTTCAGCGCCACCAGCACTTCTCGCGGCAGGTAGAGCGCTATCACGCGGAGCACCAGCGCTTCTTCTTCGATCGCGCGAGCGCAGGGCAGCGGCTGACGTCAGCTGATCTCGCGGCGCTGCCGAGCTTTGTCCGTGAGGAGCTGCCAGCGCGTGAGGTCGCGGCGCGCGTGGGGCTCGGCACCTTAGGGCTCTTCCTGCCCACCCTGGTGCTGGTCGCCTTCACGCGCCGCGGGCTCCGGCGCTACCTCAGTTCTGGACTTCGATGAGCTCCACGTCGAAGACCAGCGTGCCAGCCGGCTTGCCAGGCTGGTTCTTGTAGGCAAGGTCCACCGGGATCCAGAAGCGCCGCTCTTCGCCCACCACCATCAGCTGCAGGCCCTCGGTCCAGCCGGCGATCACCCGATCGAGCGGGAAGGTCGCGGGGCGCCCGCGTGGGATCGACGAGTCGAAGGATTTACCGTCCGTGGTCCAGCCCGAGTAGTGCACCGTCACGCGGCTGGTGGGGCCCGGCTTCACGCTCCCAGTGCCTGCCTTCAGCACCTTCGAGGCGAGGCCGGAGGCCGTCTTCTCCGCGTCGGCGGGCGGCGCCGCGACGTCGCTGGGTGCCTCGGGCGCGGCCTTCATCGGCGCCGCGTCGACCATCTTGGTCGCGCCCATCTCAGTCATCACCTGCTGGTAGGACGCGACGCGGCCATCTTGGTGGTGACAGTGATTGCGGTGGCAAGTGGTCCAACCTGGAGGGGGGTTGTTCGGATCAAACACCTTCTCCTCAGCGGTGGCGGTGGCGGTCGCGGTGGCGGTGGCTTGGGCGCTTTGGGGCGCGCTCGGCTGCTCGGTGGAGCAGGCGGAGAGCGAGCCCAGCGCGAAGAGCGAGCCCAGCGCGAAGAGCGTGCCCGGCGTCTGGGCGAGCCGCGCGCGGGCAGAGGGGAGGCGGGGAGAGCTTGGGGTGTGGCCTTGAGTCATCGTCACGGCCCGGGTGCACCACAGATGCCCAGAGGGCGCAAGCCCTGACAGTCGCTAGCCCCGCCACGACGCGACGCCTCTCGACGGGGCGAGGTGGACCGTGTAGCACCGAATGGCCAGCTGCATTCCCCAGGGGCTCTTGAGTCCCTGGAGCGTCGCGGCCCCGAGTATCACATGTCAGAACTCCCTAGCGTCGATCTACCGCCGCGAGATCCCAAGCCCGGCTGGAACCGCTCGCGCGTCGTGTTCCTCACCGTGAGCGGTGTGCTGGCGGTGGCGCTGCTGCTCGCGACGCGGGAGGTGCTGCTCCCGTTCATCGTCGCGATCATCCTTGCTTATGTGCTGACGCCGCTCGTGGCCTACGCGGAGCGCGCGCGCATCCCGCGGGCGCTCGCCATCATCCTGGTCTACCTGCTGGTGTTCGCCTCGCTGTATGGCTTCGGCGCGCTCGTCTTCCCGCGCGTGGTGGACGAGGCGGTGCAGCTCACGCGGGAGACCCCGGTGATGGCGAAGGACCTCGCCGAGAAGTGGGGCCCAGTCGCTGAGCGGCGCGTACAAGACATTTTGGATCGCCTCGAGTCAGGCGCCAAACCCAAGGCCCTGTCCGAGCCGGCGCCCGAGCTCGCCGAGCTCCCACAAGAGCCGAAGCCTGCCTTCGAGGTCACTCCTAAGGAGGGCGGAGGGTTTGACATCACGCTGCATGGCGGCGTGGACATCGTCCAAGAGGGCCCCAAGCGCTGGCGTGTTCAACCACCCCCTGAGTCAGGCGCGCGCTTCAGCGTGCAGCAGCTGTTAAGTCAGGGCGTTGACCAGACCGTCGAGTACATCAAGCGCAACGCGCTCGAGCTGGTGCGCGTGGGTCAGGTCATCATCAGCCAGGTGTCCCGAGGTATTTTCCTCTTGTTCATGACCCTGATGATCGCCGCGTACCTGATCATGACGCGGGAGGACATCATCGGCTTCTTCCGCTCCTTGCCGCCGCCCCGGGCGCGGCGCTCGTTCGATCGGCTGCTGGTGCGGATGGATCGCGGGCTCGCTGGGGTGGTGCGGGGGCAGCTGATGATCTGCCTCGTGAACGGCGTGCTCTCGGCGATTGGCTTCTGGATCTTCGATCTAAAATACTGGCCCATCCTCGCCTTGATCGCGGGGGTCATGAGCCTCATCCCCATCTTCGGGTCCATCCTCAGCACCATCCCGGCGGTGCTGGTCGGGCTCACGCAGGACTTCTGGACGGCGCTCTGGGTCCTCGTGTGGATCATCGGCATCCACCAGATCGAGGCGAACCTTCTGAACCCGAAGATCATCGGCGTCGCCGCCAAGATCCACCCGGTGCTGGTGGTGCTCGCGCTGATCATCGGGGAGCACTTCTTCGGGCTGTGGGGCGCGCTGTTCGCCGTGCCCGCGCTGTCGCTCGCCCAGTCGCTGTTTCAGCATTTCCGCTTTGAGTCCTTGCCGGACGCCGCGCCAGACAGCCTGTTCCCATCCGGAACACCCTCGCTGCCTCCATCGGCGCCCGCCTCTGAGAAGAGCTGACGCGCGCTAACGGGTGGCGCCTTCCACGAGTTGAGGGGAGGTGCTCCGTGGTGCCCTCAGTGCGTTGAGCGACGCCGGCTGCTCCTTCTAAGCGACGCGTGTGGGCTGTGGCTGCCTAGCGACGCCGGCTGAGGCTTCTGAGCAACGCCGGCTGCGGCGTCCAAAAAAGTCAGCCGAGGGCGTTGGGTGTTCAGGGTTTGGGGGTTGGACGGCACCGCGCTCGTGTGGCAACGCGAGCGGTAGGACCTGCGAAGCGCCGCAGGCTGACGAGTCCGCTGGCGTCGTACGCAGCATGGGGCTATGCCGCGCGTCGTGGCGAACGAGGCGCGCAAGCTCAAGCGGGCGGGGAAGCCGAGTACCGGCAAGGAGCTGAAGAAGCAGCTGAGCCGCCCGATGGCGGCGCAGCGTGGGGAGGCGCCCGATCCGCTCGGCGCCGCCGCGATCAAGAAGATGCTGGGTCGCCTCAGCATCCCGGTGGTGGCCGTGTGGGTGATCGGGATCCTGGTGGCGGGCTTCGCCCGCAGCACCACCACCATCACGGTCGCCCTGGTGATCCCAAGCGTGGTCACCTTGGGGGTGGCGGGCGTCGTGGTGTGGGCGCTGCGTCAGGCGAAGAAGGCTAAGAGCGTCGCTGGGATCTTGGCGCAGGCGGAGGACGCCGAGGGTCGCGCCGCCGCGCTCAACCAGCTGGAGACGCAGTACAAGAAGAAGGACCCGACCGCGCTTTTTGCCAAGGCGCAGCTGCAGATGCAGGAAGATCCGAAGGCGGCGCTCGCCACCCTCGAGCAGATCAACCTGAGCTCGGTGATGGCCGCCGTGGCCGACGAGGCGCGCGCCCAGCGGGCGATGATCCACCTGATGCTGGGGCAGCCGCAGCGCGCTCGGGAGCTCGCCGACGGCATCAACCTGAGCCGGCACCAAGAGGCCAAGAGCCGCGCCATGATCGGCGCCGTAGTGGCTGAGGCGTGGGCGCGCACGGGGCAGGCACAGAAGGCGCTCGACACGCTGGATCTGTTCGATCCCACGGACGAGGAGCTGAGCCAGATCGGGCCGCAGCTCTCCCGCGCGCGCGCCTACGCCTACGCCCACACGCAGAAGGTGAAGCCGATGCGGCGCGAGCTCCGGCGCCTGCTCGATCAGGACATCCGCCTGCTCGCGAGCTTCGTGGAGAAGAAGGCGCACCCGCTGCTCCAGCGTGAGGCCAAGCGGCTGATTGAGCAGTCAGGCCAAGCGCCGCGCCGGGTGCAGGCCCAGCGCCGGGTGTGACGGCCCCGCACTTCGTCAGTCACCCTGCGCACCACGTCGGTCCTCGCGCCGGCACGCGACATCGCTGGTAGGGGCGGGTTTGCAACCCGCCCGCCTCCAAGGCAGCTTCAACGCCCGATACCGATGCGCGC
>CAYQAC010000063.1:0-27674 GCA_964415255.1 uncultured Polyangiaceae bacterium
GATGCGCCATGAACGTCTCTGAGCGCGTTGTTCATGCGTCGTGGCGCATCAGGAGGGAGTGAACCCCCCAAACCCTCGTTCGAGAGCGAGGAGGAACGGTCAGCTTATCTGTCGGTCAGGTGCGCTGCCAGTGCGCTAGAGGCGCTGTCAGTGAACCGCCGGCAAGGCAGCGCTGCTAGTGAGGCAGCGCTGCCGCGGAGCGTCAGGGGGTAGCGGCGCCTCAGTGCCAGCACATGTCATTCGCCGTCGCGGGGTAGTTGCCGTCCGCCTGGAACAGCCAGTCCGTGATTTCGGCGACGGGACCGTTCTTGGGGTTGGTGTCCACGCAGATGGCGGTGGAGCCATCTTTGGCGGCCTTGGGCGCCTGGGAGTCCACCGTGTCGATGGTGCAATCCGTCATTTGGCCTGAACTGTCCACGTGGGCTTGCACGATGGCCACCTCCCAGAGATCGCCACCCGTGGTGGCGCCGTCTTGGGTCATCGCGGGGAAGAGCTGGCCCGAGTTGGGGTCATAGCCAGCCGACAGGCGCCGCTCGCCGTTGCAGTAGATGTTCACGTGGGGGCGCACCGTGCCGGACACGTCGTACGCGTGCAGGCCGATGGCGAAGCGCTCACCGTCCTTCGGGTTGTCGAGGTTGATGTTCTCAGCGCCGCAGAAGTTGGGGAGGTTCGGATCGTTGAGCGACGGGAAGCAGGTGACGTTATCGCGGTCGAGGCGCGGGTTGTCGCAGGGGTTGGCGCCGCGCCGTGAGCCCCAACCCTGGCACGCCGAGTTGGGTGAGCGGGCGTAGCCCCACGGTGATGGGTTGACCCCGAAGCCGGTGCAGCCCGAGCTTGAGGCGTAGAAGCAATCGTCGGCGCGGTTGTCGCTGCGGCACGAGTGGAACCAGCCGTGCCCCTCCTTGTCGCAGGCCGTCGGGTTCTGCAGCCGGGCAAAGTGCAGATCCAGATCGTTCGGCATCGGGCTCCAGCACGCCTCCGCGCGGATCCCCGGCGCGCGCACCTGGACGCGGATGGTGCACTCGTGCTGCTGGCCGTTGATTTGGAACTCGCCCTTGACCAAGTAGTCGCCGGAGAGCGCGAACGCGGGGTACACGCGGCCAGCGGTGATGCCGGAGCCCGAGGGCCACACGTACCCGCGTTGGTTGCCAGCGGGCCCGAGGCCGCCCTGCGCGGCGCCGACCCGGGTCGCTGAGTTCGCGTTGGAGCCGTTGTAAACAGCAAAGCTCGGGAACGGCAGGATGTTGTCGCAGTCACCGCCGGTCACCGTCCAGCGCCAGTTGGTTGAGCTCAGCGGATCGGCCCCGCTGATCCAGGTGTAGCCGTTCAGCTCGAGCAGGTTCGTGGGGTTCGGGTAAGGCGCCGTGACGACCGCGTCGGAGGGGCACTCGATGACCACGTTGTCGCAGCTGCAGTCCTGCGCCTGGCTGTTGAGCTCCAGGCCGTCGCAGTTGAAGTCGCCCGCCGCGCACACGTCGTCAGCGAACGGGGGCTGCGCGCCACGGCACTGGGTGTCCCAGCGCCGCGTGGGGAACTCACCGGAGCCGGTCACCACGCAGCTCTGGGAGCCGCGGCTGTTGGAGGCGCACCACCCGAGCGGCGTCCCTGAGGCGTCGACCTGCGAGCCCGGGACGAGCCAGCAGTCGCGCGTCTCGCCCGAGCCGATCCCAGGCGAGCAGTCGCAGCCCTCGTCGACTTGCCCGTCGCAGTCGTCGTCGAAGCCGTTGCCATAATTTCCGTTCGGAAATGATGGGTTCACGTCGGAGTTGCCAGCGCACTCATTGTCGGTCGGCGCGGCGCACACGCGTGGGAAGGGCCCAGGGCGGTAGCCTTCATTGGTGCACTCGCCCGTGGTGACGTCCGGCCTCGCGTCGTTGGTCACGCCGCCGCCGTCTGTCACCGCGGCGTCACCGGTCGTGCCCGAGTCAAGGAACAGGCCGCCGCCGGTCCCGGCGCCTCCTCCAAAGCCACTCGCGCCTGCGTTGCCGCCGTGGGTGCCGCCGGAGGCGCCCGCGCCTTGGACGCGGTTGGGGCCGTCGGAGGTCGCCGAGCAACCGCTGAGGCTCAGCGCGAGCGCGAGCAGGGGGAGAGCGAGGAGGCGAGTGGGGGAGGTGTAGGGAGGCACAGCCTAAAGGCACCTGATGAACACCCCGCCGTCAAGGTAGATCCACTGAAGGCGAGCGAATTAGCGCGCTGGGCGACCGACGCTCGCCGGCTGGAGCCGCGCGTGTGTGCGCTGCACACCTCGCTCACTCTTGCCGAAGCCTCAATCTTCAGGGAGCGGCGGCAACTCAAGCCCTGACGGTGCGCTCGGCGGCTGAGCAGCGGCCGGCTGAGCAGCTGACTGGGTGGCGCCTGGCTCGGCGATGCCTCCCGTTGGGACAGTGGCGGTGGGCTGTGGCGCGCCCTCAACCGTCTGGGGGGCGACCGTGGCGACCTCCGCGGCGAGGGGAGTAGCCGCTGGCGCGGCGGCCACCAGCACGGGCGTTGGCTCAGGGCTTGGAGCCAGCGGGTCGGCGCGGAGCACGAGCTGCGGGGTCGGGGCGCTGGGCGCGGTGGTGAGCGGTTCAGGATCCTGTGCGTGCGGCAGCGCGACCTCAGGCTGTGCGACTTCAGGCTGTGCGTGCGGCAGCGCGACTTCAGGCTGTGCGACTTCGCGAGCCTCTTCAGCACCCTGTAGGGTCGCTGAGGGCTCTGGCTTGCCCCGCCGGAGGCCAATGACCAAGACGGAGAGCAGCGCCACCACCCCGATCGCCACCGCGCCGTAGTAGCGCCCGGTCTCCTGCTCCTCCGCGCGCTCGCCGCGCTGGATTTCCTCGAGGTGCTTCTTCGCGCGCTCATTGCTCGGGTCGAGCTCCAGCGCGCGCCGGAACGGCACTTGATCTGCCACGCCGCGCGCGACGAGCTCGCGCCCATCGAGCAGCCACAGCAGCGCCTCCGCGCGCCGCGTCACCTCCGCGTCTTCGCTCAGGCGCCGCGCGCGAGAGAGCGCGGTGCGCGCGCCCTGTGGATCGTCATCCAGCTTGGCCTCGGCGAACGCCACGTAGGTGGGCACCATCTCGGCGCGCTGCTCGAACAAGGGGCTGCGCGCCAGCACCTGATCGAACAGCGCCTTCGCCTCGTCCGTCTTCTGCGCGCCAGCGGCCTTCTGACCTTGATTGAAGAGCTTGTACACCTGGGCGAGCCGCAGCCGATCGAACTCCCCGAACAGCTCGCGCGCGGTGCGGTCCCAAGACCAATCCCCCGGCGGCTTCTTCCCCACGATGTTCGCGTAGGTGTCGCGCAGCGGCCAGTTGGCCACCTCTTTCATCAGCGCAACTGACTGACGCGCGGCCTCTCGCACCTGAGGCCGCTCACTGTTGGCGAACGAGATCACGACGCGCGCCGCGTCTGGATCTCGGGTGTAGCCGTAGGCGCGCAGCACGTCCGCCAAGACGTCAGGGTCAGGCACCTGGACGGCCTCGCTGGGGATCGCCTTGCCCAAGGCGTCGAGCTGACGCTCGGCCCAGCGCGCGATCTTCGGCGCTTGGTGGCGCCGGGTCTCGATCAGCGCAGGCAGCGCGCGGTCCCCCAGCTTCTCTAGCTGGAGCTGCGTATCCACACGCAAAAATTCACCGAAGCGCACGTAGATGCGGATCAAGGTGCGGACGGCCTCGGTCGTGCTGATAGCCCCGAGCAGGCGGCTCAGCGCCACCACCTGCGTCACCGCGACCCAACGCTCGTCCTTCGGCTCGGCGAAGCTCAGCAGGATCTCGAGGTAGTCAGGCGTCTTGACTTCGCCGCGTTGATTGGCGGCCTTCATGCGCTCGCGCTCGGCGCTGCGCGCCTTTTCGCGTAGATCTTGGAGCTTCTTTCGCAGCTCCTCGCCCTTGGTCGAGTCAGCGAGTGCGTCGAGCTGCTCGCTGATGGCGGAGACCCAGCGCGGATCGGCCTCCAGGATGGCCTCTTGAGCCGCCTGACGCCCGCTGGGGTCATCGGAGCTGATGCGGGTGAGCAGCGCTGACACCTGCTCCACGTGCTCGGCGGTGGCCTTGGGCAGCTCCTGGCTCGGCACCATCGGCAGCGGGATGAGCGGCGGTCGAGCCAGCTCGGCGCTGGCGGCGTCGACCGCGGCGTCGGCGTCCTCTCCCTGGGCTTGGGCCACGGGCAAGAGCAGCGCGAGCGCCGCGACCGTGAGCCCCGCGATCCAGGCTGAGCGCGCTCGCAGGGACACCTTCAAGTCACGATGCGAAAGTCGGAGAAGTCACCGGTGAAGCTGCGCCAGCGGGTGTCAACGCGCTCGACCCGCGCGGCGGTGGGGCCCTTCTGTGCCCAACCAAACAGCTCTCGGATCGCGATCTCCTCGCCCTCAGCGAGGATCTCGATGCTCCCGTCGACACGGTTCTTGACCCAGCCCCCGAGCCCCAAGCGCCGCGCCTCGCGCTGGGTAGACGCTCGAAAGTACACGCCTTGAACGCGCCCGCGGACCACCAAGTGGAGTTGCTTCAGGGCCATACCTCCCCGGTTGGTAGCTGACGCACCGGCAGCTGGCAACACGGCACTTGGGGGCGTCATCCGCCAAGCGCTGTGACGGCCTCGGGGCCAACTCGCCGGATTTTTGGGGGGTTGGTAGCGGCGTGCCGGTAACCGCCGGCGCTACAGGCCTCGGGAGCTCCTCTTCCCTACGCCGCTGAGGGCACGCCCACACGCAACAAAAACCGTGCCTACCAAGCGAGCGTCCGTGGACCCGCGGCCGCCTTCCGTGGTGTGATCGCGATCGCGATGGTCTCCCGCCCTCGAAGCTCGGTCCCCGATCCGCAAATCGCGGAGCTGAAGGCCGCGCTCGCGCGGGAGCAGCGGGTCTCGCGCGCGCTGCGTGAGGTGGGTCGCGCGCTCGGCACCACTGTTGAGCTCGATGAGCTGCTCGAGCTCATCCTCGCCAAGGTCACGGAGCTGCTCGAGGCAGATCGCGCCACCCTGTACCTGCTGGACGACGCGCGGGGTGAGCTGGTGAGCCGCATCATGGTCGGCTCTGAGGTGCGGAGCATCCGCGTCAAGGTGGGGCAGGGGATAGCCGGCGTCGTGGCGGAGACGGGGCGAGCGCTCCGAGTGAGCGACGCCTATCAAGATCCGCGCTTCGAGCGCGATTGGGATATCCTGACAGGGTTCCGAACGACCAGCATCCTCGCGGTGCCGCTCAAGAACCACCTGAGCCGCACCATCGGCGTGATCCAGGTGTTGAACAAGCAGCCGGAGCTTAGGCTCAAGGCTTCGGAGCCACGCGAATTTGACGGCGAGGACGAGGCCATCTTGAGTGCCCTCAGCACTCAAGCGGCGGTGGCGATCGACAACAGTCGCCTCTTCTTGTCGCTCATCCAGAAGAACCATCAGCTGATGGAGGCGAAGGATCAGCTCGAGCGTGGCGTGCGTGATCTCTCGCTGCTGTTCGATCTGGAGCACGCGACGGCGCGCGCGGCCACGATTGAAGATCTCGCGCGAGCCTCCCTGCTCGAGATCGCGCGCGCGAGCGAGGCGCGCGGGGCCGCGCTCCTGGTGGCTGATGAAGAGAGCGGTGATCTCGTGGAGTACGTGCTCGACACCGACGCGAGCAGCGACATCGTGCGGCTCGGGGTGAAGTCAGGTGAGGGCTTCTTGGCGGCGGCCATGGGGCTCGGGGCGGTGCTGAAGGCGACGCGCGCGTCACGCCACCCAGCCTTCAGTCAGCGGGTGGAGGGGGCCTTCCCGTTCGAGGTAGACAGCGCGATCGCGATTGAGCTCGAGGGGGACGGCCGCGCGCTCGGCGCCATGGGGCTGTTCAGCAAGCAGCTTGGGCGTGGCTTCGGGGACGATGACGTCTCGCTGCTCAAGCTGGTGAGCGCCAACGTCGCGACGGCGGTGCGGCTGTTCAAGGTGAGCGAGGCGCGTGAGCAGAGTAACCGCCTCACCACCATCGGCCGCCTGCTTTCAGGCATCATCCACGACTTCAAGACGCCGATGACGGTGATCAGCGGCTATGTCCAGCTGATGGAGGCGGCTGACGATCATGAGAAGCGTGCCGAGTACGCTGACGCCGCGCTCAAACAGTTCGATATGCTGACCAGTATGCAGCGCGAGGTGCTGGAGTTCGCGCGCGGTGAGCGCCGGGTGTTCGTGCGGAAGGTGTACCTTCACAAGTTCTTCGCGGAGCTGGCGGCGCAGCTACGGCTCGAGCTGGAGCGCCGGCCTGTGGAGCTCCAGCTTGACGTCGACGACAAACTGGTCGCGCGCTTCGATGAGGGGCGCGTGCTGCGCGCCATCCACAACCTGACGCGCAACGCGGTGGAGGCGATGGGTAGCCGGGGCGGCAAGCTCACGATCTCGGCGAAGAGCGAGCCCATGAAGGCGCGCCCTCGCCCCCGCAAGGCGCCGAAGCCAGCGCGCCCCAAGGCGCCGTCTGCGCCTTGTAAGGACGGTGAGACCTGCGATTTAGTGATCCGCGTCGCGGACACCGGGCCCGGTATCCCGCCGGAGATGGAAGGCCGTCTGTTCCGCTCGTTCGCGACGGTGGGTAAGGCGGGCGGCACCGGCCTCGGGCTCGCGATCGTGAAGAAGATCGCCTCTGAGCACGACGGCGTGGTGGAGGTGGAGTCATCGCCGCACGGCGCCTGCTTCACCTTGCGCCTGCCCCTGCTCGGGCCTGAGCGGCCCCAGGAGCCGCGGGCGCCGCGCGGCGCTCGGGCTAAGCTCGGTCAGAGGCAAGATGACTAGCGTGAAGCTCCCGCTGCTCCCGCGCCGCGAAGCGGAGCTGACCACCTGCGCCTACTGCCCCAAGCTGTGCCGCGCGGTGTGTCCGGTGGCCGACGTGGAGGCGAGCGAGACGCTGACGCCGTGGGGCAAGATGAGCCTCGCTTGGTTTGCGGCGCGCGGGAGCCTGCCGCTCTCGAAGAGCGTGGCGGCGAGCGCCTTCGCGTGCACCGGCTGCCTCGCCTGTCAGGAGCGCTGCGATCACAAGAACCCGGTCGCGCTCACCTTGCTCGAGGCGCGCGCCGCGATGCGCGCGGCGGGCTTGGGTCACGAGGCCGCCGAGCGGATCGATCTCGCGGAGGTCGCGGCGCGGCGCGCGGAGGGCCTCCGCGCGTTGGCGCAGGAGGGCGAGCGCGCGCGAACAGCAGCGGAGGCAGCCGCAGGGGCGAGCGTCGCGCTGCTGATCGGCACCGCGTACTTGACGCGTGAGCTTGGCGCGGCGCGCGCGGCGCTTCACGTGGTGCGCTCCCTGGTGGGCGGAGTGCGCTTGCTTCAGAGCTCAGGCGGGGAGATCGAGCGCGGGGTGGGCAGGCAGGCGGAGGCTGAGGCCGCGGAGGCCGAGCTGATGGTGGAGGTGGCCGGCGCACGGGTGATCGTGCTCGACCCAGGCGCCATGACGAGCGCGCTGCGCGCGGCTGGCGCGCTCACGGTGGTGGAGCTGGTCGCAGAGCGCTTGGCCGAGCTCGCGCCGGTGCCCACGCTCATGGCGGGCAGCTGGCGCTGGCACGACCCCTGTCGCCTGGGCCGCGGGCTCGGCGTGTACGACGAGCCCCGCGCCATCCTGACGCGCCTCACCGGGCGCCCCCCGCTTGAGTTCAGCCGCTCGCGAGCGGCCGCGGTCTGCTCTGGCGGCGGCGGCCTGCTGCCGATCACCATGCCCGAGGCCTCGCGCGCGATCGCCGAGGCCAGGCTCGGCGATCACGAGCGCCTCGGCGGGGGCACCGTGGTCACCGCCTGCGCCACCAGCGCGAGGCGGCTGCGTGAGTCGGGCGCCTCGGTGGTCGACTTGATGGAGCTGGTGGCTCAGGGGCTCCCCGGATAGGTCAGGGTGACGAACAATGCGCCCCGAGGCAGCCGTTCAAGCCGCGAGCGAGAGCTTTTGAGGGTGGAGCAGCAGGGCCCTAAGTCACTCGCGTCGCGGCCGACGGTCAGGCGTTCGCCGCGCGCGCGGCGAACGGTGGCCGCGCGGGTGCTCCTCTCCTACGCGCTGGTCACGGCGGCGCTCACCTTGGTCACGGGTTGGGGCGTGGTGGCGCAGCGGCGCGCGGCGCGCGACGCGGAGCTGATCCGCACCGGCTACTTGCCGCTCACCCTCGCCCTGCGCGACGCGGTGCACGGGCAAGACAGCTGGAACGTTCAGCTGAACCACATCACCAGCGCCAGCAACCCGGTGGACAAGCGCGTGTGGTTTGAGACCACGCTGAAGGTGGGTCGGCCGAAGGCCTTCGGCGGCGTGCGGCAGGCGCTGTCCCTGGCCTTCACCTCCTCAGAGGATGACGCCGTACGGAGCGTCGGTGAACGGCTGTCTCAAGAGGCCACTGAGATCGAGCGCTCGCTCGTGCCCGACAAAGAGGAGCTCGCGCAGCTGTTTGAGAGCCTCGGCCGCGGCGACGCCGCCCGCGCTGAGGCCCTGCGCGACTCCTTGGTGACGCGCGGCAGCCAGGGCAAGCGCCGGCTGAGCGAGCTCCAGACCCGCTCTGAGCGCAACGTGGACTCGCTGCTCGACACCGCGCGGGCGCGGGAACGGGTGGCCTTGGCGTTGGCCTTTGGGCTCGGCGCCTTCTCGCTCCTCGTTGGCTTGGGCGCGGCGCTCTACGCGCGCCGTGTGCTGCGCCCGCTCGGCGAGGTGACGGCGCGGGCTAAGGCGGTCGCGGAGGGCGACCTGACGCCGCGCCGTGTCGCCGCCTCAGGCGATGAGATAGGCGAGCTGGCGCAGACCTTCGAGAGCATGGTGGCGGCGATCGCGCGCGCCAATGAGCAGCTGGTGAGCAGCGAGCGGCTCGCGACGATCGGGAAGATGGCGGCGCTCGTCACCCATGAGATCCGCAACCCGCTGTCTTCCATCGGCTTGAACATTGAGCTCTTGGAGGAGGAGCTTGTGGGCGCAGGCGAAGAAAGTCAGTCGCTCTTACGTGCGATCCGCGGCGAGGTGGAGCGGCTCACGGCGCTGAGCGAGCAGTACCTCTCAGTCGCGCGTCAGCGTCAGGCCGAGCTGGCTCGGGAGAGCCTGGACGATGTGGTCGCGGAGGCGCTTGGCTTCATCCGTAAGGATCTCGAACGAGGCGGCGTCTCGCTCCAGAGCGAGAGCGAGCCTGGGCTCCCGATGGTGATGCTGGACGAGGGGCAGATCCGGCAGGTGCTGTTCAACCTGGTGCGCAACGCGGCCGACGCGCTGCCTGAGGGAGGCCAGCTGTGGGTCAAGCTGCGGCACGCCGAGCCCGCGGCTCAGGGCGCTGATGAGGAGCTGGCACAAGCAAGGGTCGAGCTGGTGATCGAGGATGATGGTGAGGGCATCAGCGAGGAGGTGCGGGCGCGGCTGTTCGAGCCGTTCTTCTCCACCAAGCGCCAGGGCACTGGGTTGGGCCTCCCCATCACGCGCCAGATCATCGAAGCCCACGGTGGGACGATTCGGGTGGAGCAGCGCGAGCCCACGGGTGCGCGTTTTGTGATCTCCCTGCCGCCCGCGCCGGACGAGCCCACGGCCTGAAGGTTGCTTTGCTCCCTAGCGGGAGCCGAACAGATCGAAGTGGGCGCCGAGCTGCAGCGTCACCCAAGCATGGCTCGTGGGGAGATCCAGCGGCTCGGTGTGGGTGTTTGACGCGGCGTCGTAGAAGGTCACGTCGCCGAACTGACCACCTCCTAAGGTGATCAGCGGCGTGAGGCTGAACAGCGGCGAGAGGCGGATGTCCGCGCCGATGCCGATGCGCGACTCGAACGGCGCGTTCTCGAGCAAGAGCTCGCTGCCGTCATCCCACGAGACGCGGAAGCGCCGCGCGCCCACCATGACCTCGATCAGCAGGCCGACGCTGTTTGGGTTCGACGAGAAGCGCAGCCCAAGCCCGAAGAAGTCCGACTCCCCGCGCTGCGAGACGCCGCTGCCTTCAACCTCCAGCCCACCTGAGCCGAGGCTCGCGCGCTCCCAGCCGAAGAACAGGACGTGGCGTCGCCCGAGCCGCGCGCCGATGTCGAGCTCACCCATCATCCCGGTGCTCGCGTAGTCGCTCCAAGGGACGCCGCGCGTCTTGAGGCACACGCCGCTCCGCTCCACCACGGTGCACTCGCCCCACGCGTGCCCGAATGGGTGGAAGCTGCCGACGCGGCCGCCGACCCACAGCGAGTACTCAGGGGCTTGGTGACGTGGCCTGGGCGGCGGTGGCGGCTCGTAGACGTGAGGTGGCGGCGGCTCATACACGCGCATCGGCGGTGGTGGCTGAGCGGGCGCGCCTGAGGGTGCGTGCGTCGGCGCCGCGTTAGGTGGCGTTGCTGACGAGGGCGCGGCGTCGGGCTCGTCCGTGTCCACGTAGTAGTGCGGGGGCAGCGCCGGCTCGGCGTCAGGTGCTGGGGGCGGCGTCGCTTGCGCGATGTGCCAGGTGGGCGCCGCCACAGGAGCTGCTGGAGGCGGCGGAGGCTTCTCCGCGAGCGCGACGCTCGGCACCACCCAGAGCCCCACGGCGGCGATCGAGCGCACCACACCAACGCCTTGCGGGTTCATGCCCGGAGGATACCACCCAGAGCTTGGGGAGCATGTCGCGCCAGCGTGCTCGTCGCTCGAGGCGCCGTCCTGCGGGGGCATGGCGCGCCACGGTGCTTGGGTTGTCCACGGCGCAGAGGCCAGGTGACGCCTCACGACTGCAGCGCCGCTCGCTGGCGAGCAGCGGGACCAACCCCCCCAAAAAACCAAGTGGAGCTAGGCGGCTCAGCATCAGAGCACTGAACCCTTGGGAGCTACTCAGCTCGTGGAGGTGTGCGCCAGCTGGGCGCGTCGAAACGTGCGTTGACCCTGGCTGGAGGGGCGTGCTAAGCGACCGCCGCCTGTCAGGCGTTGTGCAGCAAGATTGGAAAGCCCTCGGTAACTACGGAACGGTTGGCCTGGAGTTCGTCTTCAGCATCCTCTTCGGGCTCTGGGTTGGCCAGGCCCTGGATGGTTGGCTCGGGACGGAGCCCTGGTTCACCGGCTTCTGGCTTTGCATCGGGTTGGCAGCGGGTGTCCGCGGCTTGATTCGGACCGCGCGGCAGGCGACGCGAGAAGCAGAAGAGATTGAGCGCAAGGAGCGCGAAGCGCGCAAACGCTACCATGACCACCCAAGCCCACCCCGATAGCCAAGGCGGCCTCACCCACGTGATGTGGGCGCTGGCGCTGCTCGGCGTGGCGGCGAGCGCTGGCGGCTTCGCGTGGTTTGGTTGGCGCGTGGGGGTGAGCGTGGGCATCGGCGCGCTGCTCGGCGCGGGCAACCTGTGGGTGCTGGCTCGGGTGGTGCGCGGCCTGCTCGATCCGGAGGCGCCGTCGCGCCCTGTGGCGCTGCTCGCGCTCATCAAGTTCACGGCGCTGTTTGGCGGGGTGTACCTGCTCTTGCACTTGGGGGTAGTCAGTGTCCCATCGCTCGCGGTGGGCTATGGAGCGCTCCCGCTCGGGATTGTACTAGGGCAGTTCAGGTCACCCCCTGCGCGCGCCAAGGAAGGAAGCTGAGGCGAGATGGGCCATAACTCTTGGCTGACGCTGCTGCTTGAGCAGTTCAAAGGCAACCTCACCCACAACGCGACCCTGCTGGGGGAGACGGTGGTGGGTCAGCGTAAGCCTGGCTGGCACGACTTCGAGCCGATCACCGGGAGCATCCTCGTGGCGGTGCTGCTGTTGCTCATCGGCATGCACGTCAGGGCGCGCCTCACCAAGATCGAAGAGGCGGTGGTGCCGGACGAGACGCTCACCGTGCGCACCTTCATGGAGGCCTTCCTCGGCTACTTCTATGACCTCGCCAAGAGCGTGATGGATGCCGACCGCGCCAAGCGCTACTTCCCCATCATCGCCACCAGCGCTTGCTTCGTGTTCTTCTCCAACGTGCTGGCGCTGATCCCCGGCATGCCGGTGCCCACCAGCAGCCTCAGTATTACCCTGGGCACGGCGCTGGTCGTGTTCGTGGCCTTCAACGTCTACGGCGTGATGGTGAACGGCGGCGCCTACATCAAGCACCTGGCCGGGCCCTCGCTGGCCCTGGCGCCGCTGCTGTTCTTGATCGAGATCATCTCGCTCTGTGTGCGGCCCGTCACCCTAGCGGTGCGCTTGATGGTCAACATGGCTGTCGATCACCTGGTGCTGACCACCTTCGCGGGCTTGGTCGCCATCTTGGTGCCCATCCCCATCATGCTGCTCGGCTGCATCGTGGTGGTGGTGCAGACGCTGGTCTTCACCCTGCTCACCACCATCTACATTGGCCTCGCGACCGAGGACATGCACGCGCACCACTGAGCGCTGAACCTCACGCGAGCCCGCCGCTCAGGCAGCGAGGGCTCACGAGCTAACCACCCTTCACCCCGCGCTCAGCGCGGCAATCAACCACCCCGCGCTCAGCGCGGCAATCGACCACCCCGCGCTCTGCGCGGCAATCAACTGAGATTCAAACGGCCACCCCCCTCTTAGAAAAACGGTTGGCCAGCGCGCACAAAACGCACTACACGCAGGCGCGCGTTCGAGACGCATAAGGAGACCTGAACGATGTCCACCAAGAACAAGCTGGCCCTGGCCATTGCCACCGTCGCCACCTTCACCAGCACCAGCGCCTTCGCTCAGGCGAGCGCCGCCTCCAACGAGTGGGATACCAAGGGCCTGCTCGCCCTGGCCGCCGGCCTCGCCATCGGCCTGGCTGCGCTGGGTGGCACCCTGGGTCAGGCGCGCGCCGCCGCGGCCGCGCTCGAGGGCATCAGCCGTAACCCCGGCGCCGCCCCCAAGATCCAGACGCCCATGATCCTCGGCCTCGCGCTGATCGAGTCGCTGGTGCTCTTCGGCTTCCTGATCGCGTTCTTGCTCCAGGGCAAGATCACCTTCCCCGTCAACTGAGCGCCGCGGGCGTCACGTCCGCAGCACCGCGACATCGGCGCGCCAAGCGCCACACCAGAGGTCACCGCTCGGCGTTCACGCGCTCGGGTCGGTGGCCTCGTCGCGTTTCCGCGCGCTCTCTGACATCGCCATTTATCAGTATCACTGACTCAGGCGCGCGTACGGCGCCGCCTAGCGTTGGTGCGCTCGGGTCGTGCTGACGCTAGTCAGGAGCGCTGACCCTAGTCAGCAGCGCTGACTGAAGCGCCGCTCACGCGCTCGGGCCGCGCTGACCCTAGTCAGGAGCACTGACTGAAGCGCCGCTCACGCGCTACTTCTTCCGCAAGCCGCGCAAGGTGTCGAGCGAGAGGTGCAAGAGGTAGAGCAGCACCGCCAGCACCATCAGGAGCCCGCCGAGCACGCTGTGGCTCGCCGCCACCAGCCAGCTGCCGCCGAGCATCAGCGCCGCGGCGACCACGCTAGAGGAGATGCGGCGCCCCAAGCGGTCCGTCACCTGGGCGGCGCCGAGCGCCTCCGTGCGCACCACCAAGCGACCCAGCGCCACGTCGTCCAGCAGCTCTGAGAGCTGCTGCGGCACGTTGTAGGTGGCGCCGCTCAGGCGCTCCACGCGCCGGAGCAGCTCCCCTGCGATGCGCTCCGGTGAGTAGCGTTTCCGTAAAATATCGAGGAACAGCGGGCGCACCTCGGTGAACACGTCGAGCTCTGGGTCAATCTCCTTGCCCACGCCCTCGATGGTCATCAGCGCCTTACCCACCAGCATGAAGTCAGGTGGGATCTCTAATCCGTACTTGGTGGCGCCCTGCACCAGGTCGCGGATGAGCTCCGAGATTTGGATGTCCTTCAGCTGCTTGTCTAGGTACTTCTCCGCCAGCAGCGACACCTCCGCCCGGTAGGCGTTCATGTCGACCTTCTTGGTCTTGGTGCCGACGGCGTAGAGCGCGTCGGCGATGCCCTCGTAGTCCTTGCGCACGGCGGCCACCATCAGGTCCACCGTGAGGTCGCGCATGCGCGGCGAGAGGCGCCCCACCATGCCGAGGTCGAGCATGGCGAAGATGGGGCGCTCCGGCGTGCCCATCACCAGCACGTTGCCGGGGTGCGGATCCGCGTGGAAGAAGCCATCCTCGAAGATCTGCTTGACGATGATGTCCACCGCCACGCGCGCCAGCTTCTTGCCGTCGTAGCCCTCGGCGATCGCGTCGTAGATCTTTTTACCGTCTAGAAATTCTAGGGTGAGCACCTGCTTGCTCGACGCCTGGCGGTACACCTTAGGGAATTTTACCTGACTATATCCCTCGAAGTGCTCCGCGAAGCGCGCGGCGTTGTCCGCCTCCGTACCGAAATCTAGCTCGGCGGTGATGGCGCGATCGAACTGCTGCACCAGGCCAATCGGCGAGTAGATCTTGCTCTCCGGGATGGTGCGCTCCACCAGCGCCGCCAGCGCGTGGAGGATGTCCACGTCGCTCTTCACGGTGTCGCCGATGCCGGGGCGCTGCACCTTCACCGCGACCTTCACCACGCCCTCCTCGGTGCGCAGGGTGGCGACGTGCACCTGAGCGATGCTCGCGGCGGCGAGCGGCTCCGGGTTGAAGGTCTCGAAGATTTCCTCGATGGGCGCGCCCAGCGAGCGCTCAATCTGGCTCTGGATGTCGCTGAAGGGGACGGGCGGCACCGCGTCTTGAAGCTTCTTCAGCTCACGCACCAGCTCCTGGGGCAGCACGTCGGTGCGGGTGGAGATGATCTGCCCCAGCTTCACGAACGAGGGTCCCAAGTCCTCCAGCACACGGCGCGCGCGCACGGCGGAGGACATGGACTTCGCCTCCGCCTGCGAGCGCCGGTCTTCCTCCGTCAGCTCCAGCTCGAGCTCGAGCTCACCGTCAGGCTCTTTGACTTTAGCCTTCGCCTCCTTGGCCTGCGGCTTCGCTCGGCGCCCGATGCCGGTGCGGTACACCACCTCGCCGAAGCCGTGCCGCACGAGTACCCGCGCGATGTCATGCACCCGCGCGAGATCACGCGCGGCGCTGAGGAGCGAGACCACCGGCTACTCGAGCCCCACCTGGCTCAGGCTAGTTGAGAGCCGCGAGCGCAGCGCCACGAGATCGAAGCCCGTGTCACGACTCCCAATGACGGAGGCGGCGCGGCTCGCGCGTTCACGCGCGACGTCGCTCAGGCCCAGGCGATCCCCCAAGAGCTTCAACGCCTCGGTCTCCTTGGCGTCGACGTGGCCCTTCAGCTGCACCAGCCACCCCGCGGCGGCGAAGGTGAACAGCCGCGTCAAGCGGTTCATGCGGATCGTCTCGACGTGGTCTAGCGTCACGCGCTGGGTGATGGCGGCTTCGACGGCGCCGAGGTCTGCCTGTGGCAACCCCAGCTGAGTCGCGGCGCTCCGCAATCCATTGGCCTCCTCAGGGGCCATTTCACCATCTGCCCACACCACCGCGGCCAGCGCGATGAGGGTGTCTCGCCCGATGTCCAAATCCATGGGTCTAGTGTAGGCGGGCGGTTCACTGATGGAAAGTCGCGCGGCGTCAGGGCGCGCAGGGAGCTCTGCGGGCAGGCCCTGGAGCGTGAGCGGCAGGCGATGTTCAGGCTGGACTCGCGCGGGGACCCCGGGGGCGGTGGTACGAGCGGGGGGCTCGTTTTTTGGGGGTTGGGTCGCGCCGCGGGGACCGCGCCCGGAGCGCGCCGTCGTGGCCTCACTGTGCTGTCTAGGCGCCGGGCGCGCCGTTTTGCTCAGGCGCAGGGTGTCAGCGCACCCGCACCAGGGTGCCTGGCTCGTAGGGTGTAGGCAAGGCAGCTGTCCATCCGGGGGGGAGCTTGGGGCTTGACCAGTGGTAGAGCCGCTCAGCGGCGCGCGGCGTGAGGTTGACGCAGCCGTGGCTCTGCTTGTTCCCGAAGCGGCGGTGCCAGAAGGTGCCGTGCAGGCCGTAGCCGCGCTTGAAGTAGAGCACCCACGGCACCTCCTCGATGGCGTAGTAGCGCCCCGCGTACTCGTTCTCGAGGTTGTCCATGTCGCCGGTGCGCAGCTTCACCCACACCCGGTGCACCCCGACGGGCGTCGCCATCTCGCTCTTGCCGCGGCCGCGCCCGGTGGAGGCGAGCGCGCTGAACACTGGCGTCCGACCTTGGTAAGCGGTGATGACTTGTTGCTCCCGCTCCACGTCGATCCAGCGCTCATCAGGCCGCGCCTCTTCAGGCGGCTCGCTGGGCGTCGGCGCGCGCACCTCGCGCTCGGAGATCCAGCCGTGCGCCGTCTTGAACCAGCGCCGCTTCGAGCGCAGCACCACCTCGGTGTAGCGCGCGCTCTCGAACTGGCTGAGCGTCCCCGTGCGGCGCCCCTCCGGCTTGTCGTGGAGCGACGCCGTGCGCTGGTGCACCCAAAGTACGTCTAGCTCACCCTTTAGCTCCTCCGCGCCGAAGCCCAAGGGCCGCGCGGGGTTGAGCTCGCGCATGGGGAACCAGAAGCCCTTGGTGGTGAGCCCGAACAGCTCGCCCAGGGCGTTCGGCTGGGTGCGCACCAGGGCGACGGACATCCCCGGCTCGTACTGCGCGCTCGGTGCGCCAAGATCGGCTTGTGAGAGCCTGGCGTAGCCGAAGGCTCCATCGGCGCCGGCGAAGAAGTAGTCAAAGGGGAGCCCGGTGGAGGTGACACGCGGGGGCTCTTCGGTGAGCGGCGGCGCGGCGGAGAGCGCGACGTCCAGCTCACACAGCCAGGCCATGGGCCCCACGTTCAGCCACTTGCCGGCGCAGCCCGGGCCGCTCCGGGTGCTGTAGAGCGGCAGGTGCGCGCCGAGCCGGGCGGTGCCGCGCCGCGGGGCGCGCCGATCGGGCGCTGTCCACATGGGCTCACCCTCGCGTAAGATCTGCACGCTCCGCACCTGATCAGGCAGCGGCGCGCCCTGCTGCCACAGCGGCGCCGCCATCGCCACGCCGCTCAACAGCGTCAGCGCAACGAGCGACGCGAGCGGCGTGGTCCAGGCGCTGAACGAAGCGAACGGTGAGCGCACCTCCGCAGCGTAGCGCGCCCCACCTGAGCACCCCCAGTTTGCGTCATGCTCCGCGCGGACGCGCCGATGTGAGCCCAACCCGCCACCAGGGCCGCCGCAGGCCCTCAGTTTGCGTCGTACGCGGCGAGCGTCACCGCGCGCCGATGCGAGCCCAACCACGCGCCGCGAGCCCCACCGCGACCCCAACCACGCCGCGAGCCATGAGGCACTGCCGCGGATCTGCATGAGGCCATCCGGCTCATCGTCCTGCAAACACAAGGCTCTACGGTGAACGCGAGGTGCCGCCCCGAGGCCCTGATGGCCCCTGCGACATTTCGTCCTTTGAACTTGATAATCGATTTCAGTAGGGCGAGTGGATGAATCGGCTCAGGGACTTCCTCACCTTCTTCTCCTTCTTCGCGCTGCTGGTCGCCGCTTGTGGCCCAGCAGCGACCCCAGCACCTAGCGATCCCAGTGCGCCCGCAGCAGCAGACAGCACACCGAACGAGTTCGGCGTGATCCTGATGGCTCACGGTGGCAAGGCAGAGTGGGACGCGGCGGTGCTTGAGGCGGTCAAGCCGCTGCAAGAGAAGTACGCGCTGGAGGTCGCCTTCGGCATGGCGGACGCCAAGAGCCTCCAGGAGGCGATCCAGCGGCTCGAGGCGCGGAACGTGAGCGGCATCGTCGTGGTGCGGCTGTTCGTCAGCGTGGAGAGCTTCCTCGACGCGACCGAGCAGATCTTCGGGCTTCGCCCCGGCGCTCCTGACCCAGAGCACGCGGGCCAGGTCATGCACCCCGTGATGGCGGCTTACATCGCGGGTGGGCACGGGAGCCCTCCGGCGGATGACGACGACGATCCCAAGGATGGCCCTGCCAAGGATGGCCCCCCCGCGGGGCATGGCGGTGGTCACGGCGCGCACGGTGGTGGTCACGGCGCGCACGGTGGTGGTCACGGCGCGCACGGTGGTGGTCATGGCGCGCACGGCGGTGGTCACGGCGCGCACGGCGGTGGTCACGGCGGCCACTCCATGGAGTTTTTCCGCGTAGAAACCAAGTCCTCGTTCGCGATGTCCACGCATGGCCTGATCGACTCGGATCAGACCGGCGCCATCCTCGCCGATCGCGCCTTGGCCCTCAGCAAGGCGCCCGAGAAGGAGGACATCCTCATCTTGGCGCATGGCCCCGGGGACGACGCGGAGAACGCGCGCTGGCTCGCGTCGCTCGAGCAGCGCGCCGCCGCGGTGCGGGCTCGCGCGCCGTTTCGTCGCGTGCAGGCCGAGACGCTACGTGAAGATTGGCCAGACAAGCGTGTCGCCGCCGAGGAGCGGATCCGCGACTTCGTGCAGCGCGCGAGCGCGGAGGGCGGCACCGCCATCGTGATCCCCTTCCGGGTGCAGGGCTTCGGCCCGTACACGAAGGTGCTGAAGGGGCTCGACTACGTCGCCAATGAGCAGGGGCTGATCCCGCACCCTGAGGTGGCGCGCTGGATCGAGCAAGAGATCCTCGCGCTCGCCTCCGGCGAATTCCGCGCCCCCAAGTAGCCAAACGCGCGCACAAAAACCGACGCGGCGTGGCCTCAGTGGCCACGCCGCGTTGTGGTGTTAGCGGTAGACGGCTTAGCCGCGGAAGGTGAAGCGCATCTCGTGATCGCACACCTTGAAGTAGTCACCCTCGTTGATCACCTTGCGCTGCACGCGCTGGCCTTGGTGCTCGATGCCGTTGGTGGAGCCCATGTCCACCATGTAGAACTGGCCATTCAGGAACTCCACCATCGCGTGCTGACGCGACACGTTCGGATCCTTGATGGTCAGGTCGCTTGACTGCTTGCCGCGCCCGATGATGAAGCGTTCCTTCGTCACAGGGTAGCGTGTCCCCTCGTACTCCACGAACAGTGAGGGCGCGGCTGGGGTCGCGGCGTAGCTGGGCGGGCCGGGGGGCGCCGCCGGCCGCGCCGCTGGGGGCGCAAGCGGAGCTGGAGGCGCAAGCGGAGCCGGAGCCGCTAGCGGAGCTGGAGCGACTGAGCGCGCCATGGGCGGCGGGGGTGGGGGCGCGACCCGCGCGCTGACCGGCGGCGGTGGCGGTGGCACCCGGCTACCACCTGGCGGCGCCGGCATCGGCGGTGGGGCCAATGGGGGCGGCGCCGCGGGCGGTGCTAGGGGAGGAGGCGCCGCAGCAAGAGGAGGTGGGGTCCCCCCTGGCGGTGGGGGTGGGGGCGCACGGCGTGAGGGCGGCGCGGGTGGGGGCGCGCTGGGCCGGCCCGCTGCCGCGGGCGGCGGCGGCGCCTTGGAGCTCCGCGGCGCAGGGGCAGGGCTCACGGGCCCGCCCGCTTGGCTCGCGGCGTAGCCGCGCTGCCGCACGTACTGCTTCATCGCGTCGTTGAGCAGGTAGTCCACTGAGCACTCAAGCTCCTGAGCCATCTGCTCGAAGCGAGCCCACAGCGCATCACGACACTGAAACGAGCGCGGCGTCTTCTTGTTCTGGTCTGTCATCCTGGACACCTGAGGGGTAGCTGCGTGGCCACGACCGCCGCGCGCAGAGCCCGCGGGAGTTTAGCCAATTCGGCCGCAAAATGGCCGACTATTTTGCGTCGTCGGGTGAGGCATCTGGTGAGCCGCCTGAACCGGCTGGCGCCGCGCCTTTGTCCGCTTGGGCCTTCTTCTCGGCCTCCTCCTTGGCCTTGTCGGCCTCGGTGCGACCTTCCATCGCGGGCTTCACGCAGTGGCGCACGAAGTCTCCCACCGTCGCGATTTCCTTGGCCTCGCTGCTGTCTCCGACCTTGATCTCGCACACCCACTCGCAGTCGTCCGCGGTGCACTTCGGTACGCGCGCGCCGTCGCTCTCATACGGCGCCACGCGGGCGAGCTGCTCCTTGGTGCCGTACTTCGAGTAGTAGCTGAGCGCCGAGAGCCGCACCGAGGCTGCGTAGCCTGGGCCGCTGTACTTGTCCGCCAAGGCTTCGGGCTTCTCCTTGCCCTTCAGCTCGCCGATCCTGAGGCCGTAAACCACCGGCTCGGAGAGCGACATGCCACGGTCGGCTCGGCTCAGCTGGGTCATGAACTCATCCAGCTGGCTCTGGTCGCTCATGCGCAGCACGAGGTCCGCGGCGAGCCACCGCACCTTCCAGCTGTCATGCTTGAACATCGTGTACAAGCGGTCGACGACCAGCTTGCGGGGCATCTCCGAGATGCGCTGGATGGCGACGGTGCGGATGGTGTCAGGCGTGGAGGGAGCCTCTGCTAGCTTCAGCACCACCTCGATCTGCGCGGGGTCGTTCTTGTCGAGGTTACCTTGGAGCGCGGCGAGCGCGTGCGCGCGCCGGTTGGTCAGTGTACCTGTTGGGTCTTCACGCGCGGCGTAGGCCAGCAGGTAGTCGACGATCGGCTTCTGGCCGACCTGCTTCATCGACTGGATGGTGCGGATCAGCTCCTCTTCTTGGAACGTCACGACCTGCCCCTTGACCTGAGCCTCGGTCAGCCCGGTGATCCCCTGGTTCTTATTGACGCCCTCCACGTACAGCTGCTTGCGGGTGCGCCAGCTCTCGCCCTCAATGTCCTCGGCGATCTTCACCAGCGCGCGGCTGGCGGCTAGCTTCGTCTCCGCGTCACCGAACTCAGCGATCAGCTCGGACGTCTCCTTGATCCGCCTGCCGTCCGGCACGAGCAGTGAGGGCAAGCCGCGCACACCAGGCGCGCCGAGGATGCGCAGCACATGCTGCATGCTCGAGAGCTGGCTCGTGTTGTCAAAGCGGTTCGCGAAATCCGCCATCACCCAGGCGGTGAGCGCGGCGCGCACGTCTTGTTTCAGCTTCTCGTCACCGATCAAATCTTGATCCGCGTAGGTGAGCAGGGCGTAGGCGCCGTCTTTGAAGGGGTAGGTGGTGTCAATCGCCGGTTGATCAGGCGCAGGCTGCGACGGAGGCTTGGCCATCTCCGTGACCAATCGCGGGATGATCTGCTGCATGATGGGCGCGCGCTGCTCTGGGTTGAGGCTAGCCAGCGCCTCCAGCAGCCCCTGGCAGTCGGCTTCGCTGCACGTGATGCCCACCGGTCGCCCGCCGCGCGGCTTCATCCCGATCAGCGTCATCGCCGCCTCGGCGCGAAGCTCGGTCGAGTACTTGTCGTGGGTGAGCACCGCGACGAGCTTGGTCGGGCCCTGCTTGGTGTACCCCCAGCGATGGATGTCGTCCGTGGTGGTGCTGCAGCCAGCCTGGAGGGCGAGGGTGGAGCAGAACACGGCTGCGAGGGTGGTCTTCACGGCCGCGTGCCGCATGTGTTGGCGCCAGTTCATTGAATCCCCACGAGAAGGTGTCCTGTTTTCTTAGGGGCGATTCGGCTCGCCCAAGCCCCGAGCGGGGTACGCCGGCAGAGCGAGACCGAGCGGCTTGGGGGGCGCCCGGACGTCCCGCTCTGGCGGGGAGGCAAGCCTAGAGCAGCGATCGGTTTGCCACAACACGGACCAGGGCTACCGCGTCCCCAGGTGAGGGGTGGCTAGCTTTGCCTCGAAAACAACACTGCGTCTGGCGGGGGCAGCGCCAAGCGCCGGTTGTTCGTCCGTTCACCCCCACCTGTGCTCTGATCAGAGGCTGGCCGTCGATCGCCCAGGACTCACCGTGGACCCCCCGCCTCAGGCGCGCTCGTTGGATTCCAAGGGCCGTGCGTGCAGGGACTTTCAATGTGGGCGAATGTGATCTAATGTAAGTGCAGGTCGCATGAGTGGTCGCTTGTTCTCCCCGAAGCGTGCAGTAGCAGGCCCGAGCTCCGCCGAGCCGGGCTCCGAGCCGGCTCCCAACATTGGGCTCCGTAAGGGGCGCGAGGCGGGCGCGCTGATGCTGTTCGCGCTCGCTGTGTTCCTGTGCCTGGCGTTGGCGAGCCTGCGGGTGGACCCGAGCGATCCGTCGCTGACCGGGGCTGACTGGGTGGGGCCGGTGGGCTCCGCCGTCGCCGGCGTGTTGGTGCGCGCCTTTGGGCTCGTGGCCTGGCTCGTGCCTGTGGAGCTCGCCCTGCTCAGCGCGCCGCTCTTCACTAAGCGCGCGAACCAGGCGACGGCACTCCGCCTCGCGGGCGATCTGGTGGTGGCCATCGTGCTGTCGGCGTTGGTGCAGGTCATGGCGCCGGAGCTGCTCGCCTTCGGGCGCTCCCCCTCGGGGGGCAACGTGGGGCTTTTGTTCGGCGAGCTGATGCGCGCCATGTTCTCCACGATGGGCTCGCTCTTGGTGGGGTTCACCATCGTGGGCCTCATCCTGATCGGGCGCAGCAGCTTCTCGTTCATCCAGCTCTGCTACAAGGCGCTCGCCTTGATGCGTTTCCTTGGGGAAAAGTCGAAGCTGCTGGGCGCGCGGGTGGTGGCCTCTTGGCGCGAGGCGCAGCTGGTGTACCGCGAGCGCCGGGCGGCGCAGGCAGCGAGCGCGCCGCGCGTCGCGACGAAGCCTAGCGATGAGGCGATCATCGCGCACTTGGTGGGAGATGAGGCCGACTGGTCACCCCTCGAGGACACCGGCGCGCCGCCCGTCGCCTTGAGCGAGCAGCTCAGGAGCAACATGCGCTCGCGCGCCGAGCTCGCGCTGTTGGACGAGCCCTTGTTGGCGGCGCCTGCGTCCGAGCGCGCTGCGCCGGAGGGCGCCGCGCGGGAGGGTGTGCTCGTGAGCAGCGCGCCGAGCCCCACCCCGACGCTGGCTGAGGCGGTGCTGCTGCAAGCGGACGCCGGGGATTTTGTCAGTGACCTAGACGATGTGGCGCTGAGCGGCCGGGCGGCGCGTGGAGCAGGGCGCGCGGAGGAGCCGAGCCGGGCGGCTCCTGTGGGCGACTTGAGCGACGCTGAAGCGGCGCCACGGCTGACACCAACCCCCAGCCCCGAAACGGCCAGCGGCGCCAAGCGCAGCTTGAGCTCGCCTAAGGGCTCCAAGAGCTCGTCAGTTAAGCGCACTTCATCTGAGGATGCGTCAGGTGAGCTTGCTTTGGTCGAGGCCAGCCCAGCGGCGCCTGCCAAGGCCTCGGCCGAGCCCACCATCGTCGACACCAAGCCCGCTCAGCAGGTGGTGCGGGAGCGTCGGATCGCCAAGCGGCGCGCTGGGGCCTATGAGCTGCCCAGCACCGAGCTGCTCGCGCCCCCGACGGACGAGGTGAAGGACGTCGACAAAGACCGCGTGATCAAGCTGGCGGAGTGCCTGGAGCGCACGCTGGCGGACTACGGCGTGACCGGTAAGGTGGAGGAGATCCACCCGGGGCCGACGGTGACCACTTACGAGCTGGCGCCGCAAGCGGGCACCAAGGTGAGCAAGGTGGCGGGGCTGAGCGACGACCTGGCGCTGGGGCTCTCGCGCAAGGTGCGCATCATCGCGCCCATCCCGGGCAAGAGCCGCATCGGCTTCGAGCTTCCAAACGACGAGCGCGTCCCGGTCAACCTGCGGGAGCTGATCGAGGACAAGCGCTTCGCTAAGCTGGCGGAGAAGGCGCCGCTGCCCGTGGTGCTGGGGCGCGACATCGTCGGGACTCCTTACTATGCCGACCTGGCGAGCATGCCGCATGTGATCGTGGCGGGCGCGACCGGCGCCGGTAAGAGCGTGGGGCTCAACGTGATGCTGAGCAGCTTGCTTTACCATCGCTCGCCGGCGGAGCTGCGGATGCTGATGATCGATCCGAAGGTGGTCGAGCTGGCGCCGTTCGATCGCATCCCTCACCTGCTGCTCCCGGTGGTGACGGACATGAAGCAGGCGGCCACCGCGCTCAAGTGGGCGGTGGACGAGATGGAGCGCCGCTACCAGCTGTTCGCGAGCGCGGGCACCAAGAACATCTCCACTTACAACCGCTACGTGGACCGAGTGGTGAGCGGGGAGATCGCGCCGCCCAAGGCGGAGAAGGTGACCGCCCTCACGGCCGAGGGTGATGAGGTGGAGGTCGCGGCGGCGAAGGAGGGCGGCGACGGCGCGCCGCTGCCCGATCGGCTGCCCTTCATCGTGATCGTGATCGATGAGTTCGCCGACCTGATGATGCAGCAGGGTAAGGACGTGGAGGCCGCGGTGGCGCGGCTGGCGCAGAAGGCGCGCGCGGCGGGCATGCACGTGGTGCTGGCGACGCAGCGCCCGAGCGTGGACGTCATCACTGGGATGATCAAGGCGAACTTCCCGACGCGCATCGCGTTCCGCGTGGCGCAGAAGGTAGACAGCCGGACGATCTTAGATGAGATGGGCGCCGAGGTGCTGCTCGGCCGGGGCGACATGCTGGTGAAGATGAACGGCCAGAATGACACGCGTCGGGTCCAGTGTCCGTTCATCAGCGAGGAGGAGGTGGACGCCATCGCGAGCCACTGCCGCGCCCAAGGTGAGCCCGCCTATCAGGATGAGATCCTGAAGTCTGCCGAGGAGGAGAGCGAGGACGGCCCAGGGGAGCCGCTTGACTCGCGCTACGACGAGGCGGTCCGCATCGTGGCGGAGACCCAGCGCTGCTCCACCTCCTGGCTCCAGCGCAAGATGACGATCGGCTACAATCGAGCCGCGAAGATCGTGGAGATGATGGAAAAGCAGGGCATCGTGGGCCCCCAGAACGGCGCCAAGGACCGCGAGATTTTGATCTCGGCGCAATAGCTGTCCCGGGGCGCCGCGGAAGCACTATGATGCGCGCGAATGGGCCAGGGGTGATGACAGGAGCCGCGCTGCCATTTGAGGTGCCTACGGCTCGCTCTGACGACGACGACGACGTCGCCTGGGCGCTGCAGACGGCGCAGGTGCAGTGGGGTCGTGGCGCGTACGCGGACGCGGTGGTGTGGCTGCAGCGGGCCTGCGCCTCCGCGAAGGACATCGGCGCGGCGGAGCGCGCCGCGCAGATCGAGGAGGCGGTGCAGCAGATCAGCGCCCGGCTGGCTGAGGAGGCGAACCGTGAGTCGGATCCCGACGTGGTCACCTCAGCGCCGCGCTGGTCGCGGCTGTCGGGTGAGTCGGAGGGTGAGTCAGACGACATTGAGGTGACGGTGGAGGAGCCAGTCGTCGCGCCCCGCCGACCGCCAGCCGAGCTCGCGGTGACGCTGCAGTCACAGCCAGATGGCGCTGCGGTCAGGTCGGCTGACTTGAATGGGCCGTCGGCGCCGCCGCGCCGCCCCAAGGCGCCCCCGCCGCCGCCGCGTCGGTCCAGCGTGAACGAGAACATCGCGCCGGAGAGCGCGGACCCGTCACCCGCGCGTGTGGCCCCGGTGAACCCCTTCCTGGAGCCCGTGCCCGCGACGGTGGAGAGTGCCTTCCCAGCGCCCCCGCCCGCGCCTCAGGGAGGGCCTGAGCGCCTCATCGCGGAGAGCGCGGTTGACAGCCTGCCTGTCGATAGCCTCATCGCGGAGAGCGCGGTTGAGAGCCTCCCTGTCGATAGCCTCATCGCGGAGAGCGCGGTTGAGAGCTTGGTCGCGGAGAGCCTCGCTGAGGAGGAGGGCCTCACGGCGCCTCACGAGGGTTTGGGGGTTGGGCAAGGCGCCGCGAAGGCGCCGAGCCAGGCTCCGGAGCGCCTGACGGCGGAGGGCGAGACGTCAGGGAGCTTGTTCCCCGAGCACGAGCCAGATACGGGCAGCAGCGCTCCCCCGCCGCTGGTGCTGGCGTCGGAGAGCGAGCTGCGCTTGATGGAGGCGGAGGCGCTCGCGCCGCTCGCGGAGGAGGAGCTGGCGCCGCTCTCCAGCTTGGACGTGAGCGACGCGCCGGAGGCGACGCCGACCTTAGTGGAGGAAGAGGAGGCGCCTGTATCGGACAGCCTCCCCGTGGTGCTGCTTGCCAGCCAGCCGGTGAAGGCGGCGCCCCCTGAGGCGCCGGTAGCATCTCCCGTTGAAGTCAGCGGACCTGACGGAACCGATCTGCGAGACACCTCAGTCGAGCTGGGCGGTGAGCTGCTCGCCAGCGGGACGGCCGCGGCGGAGTCTGCCCTCAAGTGGGCGGGGCGCGACGCGTCGATCGATGAGCTCTTGGCGGAGCCTGAGCCTGGCGCGCGCTTCGACACCGATCCTGACGGCTTGCGCCCGCTCGAGCCGCTCGACGTCGCGCTCATGGAGGCGGCTCCGCCAGCGCTGTCCCCGCTCGAGATCTCCTTGGAAGAGCCGAGTGAGGTGCCCCCCGTGAGCGCGCCGGTTCAAGCGCAGTCTGGCGTGAAGCCGCTGTCCTCTGAAGTGGCTCAGGAGGCCGCGCCCTCTGAAGTGGCTCAGGAGGCCACGCAGCAAGAGGCGCCTGCTCAGGAGGTGCTGAGCGCGCCGGTCGTAGGTGGCATCGACTTGATGGAGGTGCGCGGCCTGGAAGATCTCCCCGAGGAGGCGCAGCTCGAGTTGGCAGCGGAGGCGTCGCTGGTTGAGCTTCAGGCTGAGGAGGAGGTCGGTCAGTTCGAGGTCGCGCTGGTCACCGCTGGGCTGGTCCATGTGATGCCTGCCATTGATGACCTCATCGCGGCCAGCGCGGGCGTGGGGGAGGTGGTGTTCACCGGTGGGTCGCTGGCCGACGGCGTGGCGCTGCGCGTGGTGGCAGGAGATGAGGGCGCCACGGTGGCGGTGTGGCGGGGCGGCGCCCTTGAGCACGCCACGGCAGACTGCCCTTGGGTGGCTGACGAGCTGAAGCAGGTGGCGGATAGGCTGCAGGCGCTCGCGGGCGTGGCGATGGGGCTGCTCGGAGAGCGCCTGGATCCTGCGTTGCGCGAGCAAGTGACCGAGCGCATGCAGGTGCGGCTCTTGCTCGCTGAGGAGGCCCTGGTGGAGGCTGGCGCGGCGGTGCCTGGGCTGATGATCGTCGGCGCTGGGCGGCTCTTGGTGGAGGGCGGCGGTGAGCTGCTCCCAGGTGAGTTCGTGCTCCCCGCGCAGATCATCAGCCGCGAGCCTGCGCCGAGCGCGGTGCACGCAGGCCCCGGCGGCGCCCTGGTGCTGATCGGCGAGCCGCACTTGGCGCAAGAGCTGCTCGTCAGCGTGCCGCCCTTGTTGGAGCTGCTCGTCAGCTGAGCTGACGTAGAGCTCTACGGTGCTGTGAGCCTCCGTTCGCGCCCACGCCGCTAGAGCGGCGATCAGTTTGCCACTAGACGGACCCGGAAAACCGGCCCCATGCGGGGCGAGGGCCCGGTAGCTGTGCAGCCTAACTGACTAGATAGCCTTCAGCGGACACAGCGAGCCCAGTAGGTGCTGGGCGGGGCGCCGAAGTGGGGCGCGCCGCTACTGAAGTCCACGTACCAAACGCCGGACGAAGTGGAGACCGGGGAGGCGCTCCAGTATTCGTCGCTCCGTGTGTCCGGGAACAGCGTCAGGTTGATGTATGGCGACGCCGTCTTGCGCCCGGGCACCAGGCTGCTCAGCTCGGTCACGGTGGGCAGGCGCCACCCTGTCTTCCCGTCCAGCGTGAGCCCGTCACAGTAACTGACGGAAGCTGCCTGGGTTAGCCAAGTTGGTGAGGTGCCCCGCTGCCACTCAAGACCAGTGGCAGCGTCGAGCACGGTGCCCTCAGTGACTTCGAAGAAGTGGCCGCTCGCTGGGATCGGCCGCTGAGGGGTCGCCGCGGCCACGCAGCGCACTGACTGGCCGTCTCCAGCGCCTGAACTTGGGTGATGCCAGCAGTGAAGTCGACATACCAAGCCCCAGCGCTCTGACCACTGCTGCGGACCGACGCGGTCCAGAAGGGGAGGCTCAGGGTGCCTGGGAAGGTGGCCGCATCAATCGCTGGGCTGGCGTGGGTGTAGTCCACCAAGGTCAGCAGCTCCATCCGCGTGGGTAAGCGCCAGTCGTGGCGGCCGCCCCAGCTGAGCGACTCGCAGGTGCGCACCGCGTCCTCCCACGTTTGCGCTTCAGCGGCCGGCTCCCGTTGCCACTCGAGGCCCGTCACGTTGTCCACCACGGTCTTCGCGGCGGCGTTCACGGTGTAGCTGAAGGGGTGCCCCGGTGTG
>CAYQAC010000064.1:0-4202 GCA_964415255.1 uncultured Polyangiaceae bacterium
TCATCGCGCTCAGAGGCCCATCAGCTTGTCGCTACCGACCGCGCTCGCGGTCGCCACCAGGAGCTCACCGATGCCATCCGCCCTAGACGACCGCCTCGCCCCTTCACTCAAGTCAGCTTCACTTCCTATCATCAGGCGCCGCCTGGCGTCCACCCTGATAGTCAGCGCCTGCACCTTCTTCTGCGGCGCCGCGCTGGCACAAGATGACCCCGAGCTCGCGGAGCCTGGCGAAGAGGCCCCACCCGCGCAGCCCGGCGCGTCGATGGACAGTGAGGGTAACGACCCAGTCGCCACCGAGGGCTTCGACAAGGACGCGCGCTTCGTCCCGCGCAGCCAGGCGGGCGATCTGGCGCGTCACCGGATCGGGGGCGTGCTCGTGCAGGAAGTTCAGCAGGTTGACGAAGGTGCCCTCGCCCAGCACCGACAGCAAAAACGTGGCCTGGGAAAAATCGGGCGCTTCGAACAGCGTGCGCAGCGAAGCCTGGCCGCCTCCAGTCGCCACCGAGGGCTTCGACAAGGACGCGCGCTTCGTCCCGCGCAGCCAGCGCGAGGAGGTGGTGGAGGGCGACACGGGGCCCGCTCTGTACCCCGCGCTGACTAAGCCGCTGCGCCTTGAGCTCGACCTCCTGTTCGGTTTTGGTGAGGCACCCGTACCAGGGCCCACGGAGGCCCGCGCACCGAGCGCCACCGCCATCAGCCTGCGGGCAGGCGTGAGCTACGCCGTCTCCCAGGAGATCACCCTGGGCCTCGACCTGCCGTGGTCCACCGCCAGCTACGAGGACACCTCCGGCGCGCTGGATGAGTCATCCAACGCCCTCGGCAACCCGATGCTGCGCCTCAGCTACCGCCTCGCCGCTGGGAGCTGGCTCATCCCGCTCAGGTTCGGCGTGGGGATCCCGGTCGCGCAGGGCGAGCCCGACCCGAGCAGCAACGATACCGCCCGCGTCGCTCAGACGCAGCTGCAGCTGGTGACGGACGCGACGCGTGGCCTGCGTGAGGGCGAGTACTACGCGGTCGGGCGCCTGCCCGTCAGCCTCGGCGCAGGCGTGGAGCGGCGCAGCTCGCTGTATGAGCTCACCGGGCGACAGACGCTGCTCATCATGCCGAAGCTGAGCGGTGAAATCAGTGAGGCAGGGGCGCTCGGCCCGGGCACCGCGGAGATCTCCTCCATGGCGCTCCGCAGCGTCACGGAGGTGGCGTTCGACCTCTGGTTCATCGAGCAGCTCGCCGCGGGGCTCCACCTGTGGTTCGTGTATGACGCGATCACCGCCGTGAAGTACGAGCCAGACCGCGACGTGACTCAGCCCTCCCCAGCTCAGTTCGTGCTTGAGCCGCGGCTGCGCGGGCGCCTCGATCCAGTGACGCTCCAGCTCGGCTACGTGGTGCCGCTCGGTGGTCAGCTGGGCGACGCAGGGATCTCCGGCGTCAGGCTGGCGGCCGAGGCGGCGTTCTAGAGCGATCAGCGGGGCGCTCTAGCGTGCCTGGCCGCGCGGTGTAGACTGCCGCGATGCGCCAGCTCGTCCTCGTCGCCGCCCTCGCTTTGGGCGGGCTCCAGACCATCGGCTGTGGGGCGAGCCAAAGCAAGGCCGCGCACCCGGCCAATCAGGGTCCGGTCAACCCGACAGTGGTCAAGGATGCTGACTTTGGGCCCGCGGTCCACCGCCTGCTCCTGCGGGGGGAGCACAGTCAGGAGCGCTACGACCTGCTGGTCGGGGTGGTGAAGAAGCAGCTCAGCCACGCGAGGCAGCGCTTTGAGGCGGGGCACGCCGATGAAGGTGTGGCGGCGCTGACGGGCGCGCTGTACCTCGTGCGGGTCGGTGAGCTGCACGGGGAGATGTTCCGTGGGGGTGAGGCGGCGCTGCGCTACAGCGCGGACTCCGCCGCGCGCGTGGGGGACGAGGGGCGCGCCCAGGCGCTCTACGGCTTGCTCCGTGAGGCGCTGCCAGCGGGCGAGGCCCGGGCTCAGGTGGATGAGCACTTGAAGGCGCTCTCCAGCTGGACCAAGGCGATAGCGCGCTCAGGCAGCATGCACTCGCTGAAGAGCGATCACATCAGCGCGGCCAGCCGCTCCTTGCTTGAGCCCTCCGAGCAGGCGCTCAGCGCCGCGGAGCAGCAGACCGCCCGTTGGATCAGCGCCTCGATTCAGAAGGACATCGAGGACATGCCGATGGAAGACAACGCCGATCGTGACGAAGCGATCAGCGTGTTTCAGGCGGTGCGCACGGGCGGCTTCGCGATGGCCGCTATCTACCTCCGCCACGGCGACGCTGAGGGAGCGCTGCGCGCGATCGCGAACAGCGACGCCAGCAAGGTCGCGCCGCCACCCCTGCTCGAGGCGCTCGAGGCCGCGGGCAAAGACAAGAACCCTGACGCCTGGGCGGCGCTCTTGGAGGTGTTCGCCCGCGCCGAGTCGCCCGACCGACCGGAGACGTCCATGAGCCCGGAGCTCGCCCGCGGCGCCGCCTTCGGCTGCGCCGTCCAGCTCTACCGCGCGGAGCCCACCAGCCTACGCGGCGCGGGCACGCTGAGCACCCTGCTGCTCCGCTACGGCCTGAGCGAAGCGGCCCCGCTG
Organism: uncultured Polyangiaceae bacterium; assembly: GCA_964415255.1. Taxonomy (GTDB): domain Bacteria; phylum Myxococcota_A; class Polyangia; order Polyangiales; family Polyangiaceae; genus JAHBVY01. Next base: position 2,573 of record CAYQAC010000064.1, read on the forward strand.
GTGCTCGCCGGCGCGCTCCAGCAGGAGCCGGAGGCAAAGCACGTGAGCACCGCCCTGGGCATGCTGCTCAGGGCCATCATCGATCTTGACACGATCCACGATTTGGCCGCCGCCCGCCGCACCTTCCACTCCGCGGAGGCCCTGCTGAAGCTCGCCGAATCCCCCGCGCTGAAGGGCAAGGTGCAGCCCTCCCCGGCTCAGGTGAAGTACATCATGGGGGCGATCGAGACTCGCGCTGGCGAGCTGTCCCAAGCGCGTCGCTACATCGAGGCGGCGGCGGCGGCGAGCCCCAGCGTGGAGGTGCTCAGCGTGCTCGCCTCCATTGAGCGCCAGGCGGGGCGCCACGATCAAGCGCTGACCCAGCTCTCAGCCATTGAACAGCTCGCGAAGCAAGCCTCGGATCATGCCGCGACCACGCGCGCCCTCACCTCACGCTACGAGGTGCTGACGGAAGCAGGCCGCACGCCAGAGGCTCACCAGAGCTTGGAGCGGGCGCTCCGCGCGGCGCTCGATACCCGCCGGCTCGCGCGCAGCAACGCCGAGCTGAGCGAAGCGGAGCGGCTCTTGGCGCGCGTGCTGGAGCACTATGGCGACGTCGACGCCGCGCGACGCGCGACGCGGCGCGCCTTCGACGCGGCGGGCAGCGACACCCGTCAGATCACGGCGACCGTGCTCGACGCCGCGCGGCGCGCCCTCACCCTGGGCGATCTGCGCGCCGGGCGCGAGGCGCTGAAGCTGGCGCTCGACTCGGACATCGGCGACGCCGATCTGATCTACGTCGCGCTGTGGACCCAGCTGCTCGAGCGGCGCGTCAAGGCGAGCAGCGACGGCAGCATTGAGGCCGCCTTCGCCCGCGCTGAGGCGAGCGACCGCTGGATGAGCAGGCTGCGCGCCTGGGGGACCCAGCAGCTTGATGACGCGGCCCTGCTGCGCGCAGCCAAAAGCCGCGTGGAAAAAACTGAGGCGAGCTTCTACGCGGCGCTGTCCGCGGCTGAGCCGGACACCCGCGCGCTGGAGCAGGTGGCCAAGAGCGAGGCGGTGGAGCTGGTCGAGGTCACCATCGCCCGGGATCTACTCCTCAAGGAGGGCGGCCAAGCCCCGCCGCCGCTCCCGGCAGGCGCCGGCGTCCCCTGAGGCCTCCTTCACGCGGCCCTGAGGCCCCGTCACCCCGACCCCTCGTCACCCCGACCCCTCGTCATCCCCTTCCTCACGGAGCGCCTCACCCGAGCGGGCCTCGTGGCCGACCCGCCTATTCTCAGCCGCTGTGAGATCTCCCCTTGCGTCAGGTCGGCGCTGGTTCCAGGTAGCCCGGGCCATCAGGTGAGCTGCGCGGGGAGATCATCGCCCCGCATCACCTCTCCTCGCCAGGCCCGGCCCCCGCCGCGCGAGACGAACCACCATGGTCAAGAAAGTCGTACTCACAGTCCTCGCGCTCCTCATCGTGATCGCGATCATCGGCGGCGCCAAGGGCGCGCAAATCGCCGCCCTGATCAAGACCTCGAAGAGCGCCGTCCCGCAGCCAGAGACGGTGACCACCGCGCCGGCGCTTGAGCAGGTGTGGGACGACACGCTCACCGCGGCCATGGGGGAGCTGTTCGCCCAGCCCTTCGACCTGCTGCTGGGCCGCAGG
>CAYQAC010000064.1:4212-26069 GCA_964415255.1 uncultured Polyangiaceae bacterium
ACGCTCACCGCGATCGGCAGCGTGGTGCCGATTCAAGGCATCACCGTCACCACCGAGCTCCCTGGGGTGGTGCGCGACCTGCGCTTCGACTCGGGTCAAACGGTGCAGACGGGGGCGACGCTGCTCCGCCTCGACACGGGGGTGGAGGCCTCTCAGCTCGCCTCCGCGGAGGCGCAGCGCGCGCTCGCGAGGGTGAACCTCGAGCGCGCGCGCAAGCTCGAAGCGGCGGGCGTAGCGGCCAAGGCGGAGCTCGACACCGCGGAGGCGATGGCGAAGCAGCGCAAGGCCGAGGTCAGCAACATCGGGGTGATGCTGGGGAAGAAGACGATCAAGGCGCCGTTCACCGGGCGGCTCGGGATCCGCCAGGTGAGCAATGGTCAGTATGTCACACCAGGCACGCCGATCGTCACCTTGCTCGACACGAGCCGCGTCTACGTGGACTTCCGGCTCCCGCAGCGACACCTCCCGGTGGTGTCCGCCGAGGGCATCGTCGTGCGCATCACCTCGGACGCCTTCCCCGGCAAGAAGTGGGAGGGGAAGATCGACGCCGTGGACGCCGCGGTGGAGTCGGCCAGCCGTAACCTCCGGCTGCGCGCCGTGTTCGACAACCCGAAGGAGGAGCTCGCCCCCGGGATGTTCGTGAACGTGGAGGTGGTGCTCCCCACCAAGCAAAACGTGGTGGTGATCCCCGTCACCGCCGTCCAATACGCGCCCTACGGCGACTCGGTGTTCGTGGTGGAGGAGTCCCCCGAGGGCCCCGTCGTGAAGCACACCTTCATCCGTCAGGGCACCCGGCGTGGGGATCTCGCAGTGGTCAGTTCAGGTGTCCAATCCGGTCAGATCATCGTCACGAGCGGCGGCTTCAAGCTGAAGAACGGCGCGCGCGTCGTGGTGGACAACAAGCTCGCGCCCGACGCGAAGGTGGACCCCAAGCCACAGGACAAGTGACGTGAAGTTCACCGACCTGTTCATTCGGCGACCCGTCCTGGCGATCGTCATCAACCTTGTGATCATCATCGCGGGGCTGCAAGCCGTGCGCAGCCTCACGGTGCGCCAGTACCCGCGCTCACAGAACGCCGCGGTGACGGTGACCACCGTCTACGTCGGCGCCAACGCCGATCTGGTCCGCGGCTACATCACGACGCCGCTCGAGCGCGCCATCTCCGCGGCGGACGGTATCGACTACGTCGAGTCCACGAGCAGCCAGGGGGTGTCCACCATCACCGCGCGCCTCGAGCTGAACTACGACGCCAACAAAGCCCTCTCGGAGATAAGCTCCAAGGTGGACCAAGCCCGGGGAGACCTCCCCCCTGAGGCTCAGGTCCCCATCATCAACATCGAGTCCTCAGACAGCAGCTTCGCGTCAGCTTACCTGAACTTCTCGTCAGATTTCCTCGATCAAAACGAGATCACCGACTACCTGGTGCGCGAGGTGCAGCCGCGGCTCACCGCGGTGGAGGGCGTGCAGCGCGCTGAGGTGCTCGGCGCGCGCACCTTCGCCATGCGCATCTGGCTCAAGCCCGATCGGATGGCCGCGCTGAACATCAGCCCGGCGCAGGTGCGTCAGGCGCTCGGCGCCGGCAACTACCTCGCGCCGGTGGGGAAGACCAAGGGCGCGCTCATCCAAGTGAACCTGTCGGCCAACACCGACTTGTCCACGGTGGAGGAGTTCAAGCGCCTGGTGGTGCGTGAGCAGGGCGGCGCCCTGGTGCGGCTGGAGGACATCGCCGACGTCGCGCTGGGCGCTGAGGACTACGACACGGAGGTCCGCTTCTCAGGGAAGACGGCGGTGTTCATGGGGATCTTCGTGCTCCCGAACGCCAACGCGCTGGACGTCATGAAGGGCGTCCGCGCCGAGATGGCGGAGATCGAGAAAGATCTCCCCGATCAGATCGACGGGCGCGTCGGCTTCGACGGCACGAAGTACATCCAGAGCGCCATCGACGACGTCGTGCGCACCCTGGTGGAGACGCTGTTCCTCGTCGTGCTGGTGATCTTCCTGTTCCTCGGCTCGCTGCGCTCGGTGCTGGTGCCCATCGTGGCCATCCCGGTGTCGCTGATCGGCGCCGTGTTCTTGATGCAGGTCTTCGGGTTCACGGTGAACCTGCTCACGCTGCTCGCCATCGTGCTCTCGGTGGGGCTCGTGGTGGACGACGCCATCGTGGTGGTGGAGAACGTGGAGCGGAACCTGGGCCTCGGGATGACGCCGCTTCAGGCCGCCCAGGCGGGCGCCCGCGAGCTGGTCGGGCCCATCATCTCGATGACAGTGACCCTGGCCGCGGTGTACGCGCCGATTGGTCTGCAAGGCGGACTAACGGGCGCCCTGTTCCGAGAGTTTGCCTTCACCCTGGCGGGCGCGGTCACCATCTCCGGCGTGGTGGCGCTCACCTTATCCCCTGTCATGTCGGCGCGGCTGCTGCGTGAAGGGGACGCCGAGCGCGGCCTCGCGAAGCACATCAACCGCGGCTTCGCTCGCTTCCGCCGCGGCTACGAGCGGCTCCTCTGGGGGACGCTCAACGCGCGCCCCGCGGTGTACGCGGTGTGGGCGGTGACGAGCGTGGTCTCGATCGTGTTCTTCACGATGAGCCCGAAGGAGCTCGCGCCCACTGAAGATCAGGGCGTGGTGTTCAACATCATCGACGCCCCGGCGAGCAACACCATCGAGTCCATCGTGCCCTACGCGGTGCGCATGAACGAGCTGTTCTTCGAGGTCCCAGAGACAGCCTACTCCTTCCAAATCACGCGCCCCGAAGGCGGCTTCAGCGGCATGGGGCTCCTGCCTTGGAATGAGCGTGAGCGTAAGGTGTTCCAAATCCTCCCGGAGGTGCGCGCCAAGATGGCGACCATCCCCGGCATCAAGGTGCTCTCGGTGCTGCCCTCACCGCTGCCGGGCGGCGGACAGTTTCCGGTGGAGCTGGTGGTCGCGTCCACCGCGGACACGCGCCAGGTGCTCGAGTTCGTCACTGAAATCCAGAAGCGCGCCACGGCGAGCGGCATGTTCGCCTTCCCTCCGATGATCGACGTGAAGATAGATCAGCCCCAATCGCGGCTCATCTTCGACCGCGATCGCGTGGCTGAGCTGGGGCTCAACCTTCAGCAGGTGGGCGCTGACGTCGCGAGCTCACTCGGCGGCAACTTCGTCAACCGCTTCAGCATCGACGGGCGAAGCTACAAGGTCATCCCCCAGATCAAGCGCGGCGAGCGCCTGAACCCCGAGCAGCTGGAGGATCTGTACGTCACTGGTAAGGGTGGCGAGCTGGTCGCGCTCAGCACCTTCGCCCACGTGGAGAACTCAGTGGAGCCGCGCTCCCTCAAGCGCTTCCAGCAGCTGAACGCCGTGAAGCTGAGCGGCGTGCCGGTCCGCCCGCTGGACGAGGCGCTCGGCTTCTTGGAGGCGCAGGCCGCTGAGATCCTCCCCAAGGGTTACAGCGTGGACTACACCGGGGAGTCGCGGCAGCTGCGTAAGGAGGCGAACACCTTCCTCCCCGCCTTCTTGCTCGCCATCGTGCTCATCTTCCTGGTGCTCGCGGCGCAGTTCAACAGCTTCCGGGACCCGCTCATCATCCTCGCTGGCTCCGTCCCGCTCGCGATGTTCGGCGCGCTGATCTTCACCTTCCTGAAGATGCCCGCGCCCATCCCCTATTGGACAGACGGCTGGACCACCACGCTCAACATCTACTCCCAGGTCGGGCTCGTCACCTTGATTGGCCTCGTCGCCAAGAACGGCATCCTCATCGTCGAGTTCGCCAATGAGCTCCAGCGTCAGGGCAAGAGTAAGCTCGAGGCCGTGCGCGAGGCCTCCATCACGCGCTTCCGGCCGATCTTGATGACCACCGTCGCCACCGTGGTGGGCCACTTCCCGCTCACCTTGGTGGACGGCCCCGGCGCCTCGGCGCGAAACAGCATCGGCCTGGTGTTGGTCTCTGGCATGGCCATCGGCACCGTGTTCACCCTGTTCGTCATCCCCTCGCTCTACGTGCTGATCGCGCGCCAGCACGAGGCGGAGGCCGAGGTGGTGGAGCCCGCCCACCTGTCCGCTCAGCCAAGCTGACCAACTCCCCACGCGTCACCAGGGGCAAAACTACATGACCGTAGGGGCGGGTTTCAAACCCGCCCACCTACAATATCAGCCATGCTGACTTCTTACGTCAGTGTGCCTGTCATTTTGTTTTTGGGGGGGTTCGACTCCCTCCGGGGAGCGATGGGAAAGTGCCATCCCCCGTCCGCAAGACCTTGGGTGTTGCTCAGTCACGGTCCTCGTCCTCACTGTAGGATCCATGCGTCCTTGAAGAGCGCTTTAGGGTACCGCACGGCGCCGAAGAGCCGGGTCGTAGCCGCGCGTGGCCCTTTCGCGGCACCGCAGTCGCCGCGCGGCGCTCTCACGCAGCGCGGTGCCAAACCCCCAAACCCTAAATCCTAAACTAGGCGACCCCCTGACGATCGAGCAGCGCTAAGGCCAACCGCCGCGCCTCGTACAGCGCCGCCGCGTCGCCGCTGTGGAGCCCTGAGGACTCCTGCCCAAAGTCGCAGCCGCGGAGCTTACCGTCGCTCGTGACGTAGGTGATGGAAGACGCCGAGCGGTTACCGCGAAGCAGCACCAGCGAGTGCTCGAGCACGCTCGCCACCACCCCAAGCGCCAGCTCATCCTCCGGGTCGCCCCACACCACGACGCCGAGCTCCCGCGCGGCGTCCGAGAGCAAGCCAGGCGCGAAGCGCTGCACCTGCTCGAACGCCTCACGCGCGCGCGGCTCGTCGCCGAGCGCCAGCTGCACCAGGCCATAGCTTATCCGCGCGGCGACGCGGCGTGGGTGCATCTTGAGGGACTGCTCCAGATCGCGGACGGCTTCAGTCAGGTCGCCTGCCATACGATGCGCGTCGCCGCGGTGCGCGTACACCGCCGGCCCGATGGTGTTGCCCATCGCCTCGATCCCCTCCGCCGAGAGCCGGAGGCCCTCCCTCGGGTCACCGAGCAGGGACGCGATCAGCGTCAGCCCGATCCACGCCCAGCGCGTGCGCCGCTGGATAGCGAGCGTCGCCTGGAGGGTGCGCCGCGCCGCCTCATAGTCCCCCATCCACATCTCAAGCTCCCCCAAGTGGCACAGGGCCAGCGCCAGCTCAGGCTCCTCCGCCGCGAGCTCACGCAGCGCCCGCGCGACGTGCTCTGCCCCCACCACCCGCAGCCGCTGCAGCGCGACGCGTGAGCGGTAGCGGAGCCCCGCCACCGACGGCAGCGCCTTGAGCTCCCCGCCGAGCACCTCAGTAGGGACGGTGGAGCGATTGCACCCGAGCCGCGCGAGCGCCGCTCGCGTGATCGCGAGGCACGCCGCGGCGTCACCTGCGCGCAGCACCGCCTCATAGCTAGGGTCCATCGCCGAGAGCGGTGCGAGCACCTCTTGCAGCGCGCTGAGCGAGACCGTGCCTCCCTGCTCCTGGAACGAGAACCAGAGGCGCAAGAGCGCCGCCGGGAAGGAGTAGCCCGTCGCGTCAGCCACCGCCGAGTGGAGCTGCTTGTCCGCCGCCTCGTAGTCCTGGCGCCTGATGTAGATCTCAGCGAGCCACGCGCGCGCCTCCGACTCCTTGGGCTCTAGCGCCAGGGCCTGGAGCAAGCGCTGCTCCGCCTGCTCAATTTCCTCGCGGCAATATGCCACCGCGCCGAGCAGCCGCAGCGCAGGCGCGAAGGACGGATCCGCCGCGAGGCAGGCCTCAGCCTCCGACGCGGCGCGCTCAAGATCCCCCCGCCAAGCGGCCATCTCGGCGCGCGCGAAGCGCGGCGCGAGCTGCGAGCCGAGCTCCAAGCTGCCCTGCTGCTCCAGCGCGAGGGCCTCAGCGCGCTCAAAGTAAGCCTCCGCCGCTGAGAACCCGCCCGCGCGACGCGCCACCAGGCCGGCTTCCATCTGGAAGGCGTAGCTCTCCCCACCCAAGGCGCACGCTCGCGCGACGCTCGTCAGCGCTTCATCGCGACGGCCGAGCTCCACCAAGAGCCGCGCGCGCTCCATGTGGAGCGTCGCAGCCTCTGGCAGCGCCGCGAGGGCGGCGTCCACGTGGCTCAGCGCCTCCGGCCAATTCAAGCGCCGCGCGTGCAGCCGAGCGGTGTTCAGGTGCGCCTTGGGCGCCGCTGACTCCACCCGACAGAGCGCCTCCAGCGCAGCGAGCTCCTCAAGATCCCAACCGAGCCGCGCCGCGAAATCGCGCGCCAGCGTGAGCCAGCGGAGCGCAGGCCCCGAGTGCTTGCTCGCCGCGCGCTCGAGCCGCTCAAGGCTCACCTGGTAGTCGCGCGTGACGAAGCTCACCATCCCCACCGCGGCGAGCACCACGGGGTTCTCTTCAGCCAAGCTGAGCGCCTGCGAGGCCGCGGCGCGCGCCGAGCGGAGGCGACCGCGCTTGGCGTAAGCCACCGCCACCATGAGCCGCCCGGGTGCGCCGAGCTCTGAGGCCAAGCGCTCCACCTGAGCCTCAGCCAGCGGCTCCGCCTCCAGCAGCTGGTCGAGCGCCCGCGTCCGCGCGCGCACCGTCCCCTGAGCGCTCACGGGCGCGCACCCGCTGCCTTGCCCCCTGCACCCACCGCTTTGCCCTCTGCACCCGCTGCCTTGCCCTCTGCACCTGCCACATTGCCCCCTGCGCCCGCCGCTTTGCCCTCTGCGCCTGCGCCGGCGCCTGCGCCGCCCATCAGGTGCCGCTCGAAGAACAACGCGGTCAGCCACATGAACATGTCGCGGTTCTCCTTCTTGCTGAAGCCGTGCCCCTCATTCATCGCCGTCAGGTACCACACGTCTTGCCCCGCCGCGCGCACCGCCTCCACGATTTGGTCAGTCTCACTGAGCGGCACCCGCGGGTCGTTCGCGCCGTGCGCCACGAACAGCGCGCTCTTGATCTTAGATGCGTGCTTCGCCGGGGAAATACCGAGCAAGAAGCGCCGCATCGCCGGGTCACGCTCATCCCCATACTCCGCGCGCCGCAGATCTTGGCGGTAAGCCTGGGTGTTCTCCAAGAAGGTCACAAAATTGCTGATGCCGACGACGTCCACCCCGGCGCGGATCCGCTCACCGAAGTGCACCAGCGACGCCAGCACCATGTAGCCCCCGTAAGAGCCACCATAGACCCCGAGCCGCGCCTCATCTAGCTCCGGCTGCTGCTTCACCCAGTCGAGCAGCGCGCCGATGTCCTTCACGGAGTCCTCACGCTTACGGCCATTGTCTAATAGTAAGTACGTCTTACCGTAGCCGTCCGAGCCGCGCACGTTGGGCACCAGCACCGCGACGCCCAGCTCAGCCGCCAGGTACTGAAACAGCGGGCTGAAGCTGGGGCGCGCCTGCGCCTCCGGGCCGCCGTGGATGGACACCACCACGGGGAACGGCCCCGCGCCGCGCGGCCGGTAGTAAAACGCTGGGATCTCACGACCATCGAAGCTCGCGTAGCGGACGAGGCTCGGCTCAATGAAGTGCCCCGCTGGGATCCCCCCCACCTCGCTCTCCGTGAAGCGATCCAAACGCCCGCTCTTTAAGTCGTAACGGTAAGCGTCGCCGGGCCCGGTGGCGCGGCTCAGCGTGAAGCCGAGCACCGACTCCCGCGAGCTGAAGCGGACGCCCGTCACGATCCCCTTCGGCACACCGGGCAGCGCGCGGTGCTTTCGCGTGCGGGTGTCGAGCACCCGGAGCTCGCCGTAGCCATCCACGTTGACGACGAAGGCCAGGCTGTGGCCATCAGGCGACAGCGCCAGCTCCTCCACATTCCACGGCAGATCAGCCGTCAGCTTCGTTGTCTTCTGATCGCGCAGGTCATACAGCTCGAGCTGCTTGAACTCGCCGTCGCGATCCGTCGCTCGGTACACTTGGTTGCCGGCGATGGACAGGGTGGCTGGCAAGTTGGCCGCGGGTTCCTCCGGGGACACGCGGAGCAGGCGCTCCTCTTTGAGGTCGAACAGGTAGAGCCGCGAGTCATTGATGGACACGTAGTGCCCAATGAGCAGCAGGCCGCCATCATGGCTGAACTCAAGCGGCACGAAGTGCCCCTCGCGCTCAAGCACGCGCTTGGCCTCAAGTGGCGCTCGGCTGCTGCCGACGTAGATGTCCATGTCCTTGCCGTTGCGCGCGTTGCTCGCGTAAGCGACGCGCGTGCCGCTCGGGTGCCACACCACGCCCAGGTGCCGGCTGGTTCCGTCAGTGAGCCTGACTGTTTCACCGCTCTGGCGATTGAAGGAGTAGATCTGGTAGTTCTCGTTGCCGCCGCGGTCTGCCAGGTAGACGAGGTGCGCCTCGTCCACGGGGTTCACGCTGGCGGCGCCTATCGGCTCGTCTCGAAACGTGAGCTGAGTCCGCGCACCGAGCGGCTGACGCACCCAGTGCAGCTGAGTGGTTTGACCGAAGCGGGTGCCGACGAGCATCGACTTCGTGTCGGGGGAGAGCCCGAACGAGGTCGCGCTGCGCGCCTCGTTGTAGCGGCTCATGCGCTCGCGCAGCGCCTCCGGGACGGGTGGGGTGCCGCGCAAGATGAGCGGCCCGGCCGCCGCTGGCTCGCCTGCCTCCGTGGGAGCCAGGGGCAGCGTGGAGGCCGCGGGGGGAGCGCTCGCGGCCGGAGCAGGCGCGAGCGCTGAGTGGCCTCCGCAACCCACTAAGCCGAGCAGAAATAGCCATCCCAATCGCCGAACCATCGCTCCCCTCATAGCACGACGACGCCGAGCCGAGCGCGCGCCACCGTGACGCGCCAAGCGAGGTCGGCCGAGGCCATCGCGAGCCCGTGGACTGAAGCCTTGGGGTGGGGTTCTTTTGGGGGGTTGGTAGCGCCACACGGCGGCGCGCGGCGCTGCAGTCGCCGCGTGGCGCGCCGAACATGAGCACGCGGCGCCTTCCCGCACCCCCGGCGCCATGAAAGACTCCGCATGGGAGGTGTGGAGATGAAGCTCAGCTCACGGGTCATCGGCTTGGCAGCTTGCCTGTCTTTATGTGCGTGCTCAGATGACGGCGATGGCGGCGGGGGCGCAGCTGGAGGCAACGCAGGCAGCGCGGGCCACGGCGGCAGCGCCGGCGCCGCAGGTCACGGTGGGGCAGCAGGCAGCGCAGGCAGCGCCGGTGCCGCAGGCAGCGCGGGGCACAGCGGCAGCGCCGGCGCGGGCGCGACCGGCGGGGGTGGCAGCGGGGGCGGGCCTTGGTCACCGCCGGGCTGCTCACGCTGCCCCGATCCGGCGCCGCTCACCCAGCCCGCCGGCAGCGTGGAGGTGACGCTGGTCCCCAGCGCGGACCTCAGCCAAGGCTCCAGGTTGATCTCCTTCGGCGCGCCGTTTCCGCGCGGCGCCGTCGCCGAGGTGGGGCTGGTGCGGGTCCTGAGGGGCGGCAGCGAGCTCCCCTCAAAGATCACGGAGCTCGCGCGCTGGCGGTCCCTCACGGACAGCAGCCAACCAGGCGCGCTGCGCGCGGCGCTGGTGCAGGTGGAGGTGGACGTGAGCGAGACCACTCAGCTCACCCTGGAGTGGGGCGTGCGTAGCACCCAGACGCTCGACACCAGCGCGACCGCCTTCGACGCCTGGTTACCCATCTCAGGCGGTGAGGACCCGACGGAGTACCCCAGCGCCGCGGCCATCCAAGAGCCCCCCGTGTACGCGGTGTTCCCCGCCGCCTGGCTCTCGGACGCTGGGCTCCGGAGCTTCACGGCGCCGGTGGGTCAGGTCACAAGCCTAAGCGGCTACGACGCCTCCTTCGTCGGCTCGGCCCACACCGCGGTGAACGACCTCGACCCGCAGGTCACCGCGCGCATCAACGTCACCGAGTATGAGCCGTGGCTGTTCGATCGCGCGATGACGCTGTGGTCCGTCTACGCGCGCACCGGCGACGTGAAGTGGCTGCGGCGCGCCCACCGCGCGACGCAGTTCTACGCCGCGCACCTGGGCAACGACGGCACCTTCGATCTGCGCGCGGGCGACCTCAAGTACGCCTACGGCCAGTCGATGTTCGTCGCCCTGATGCTCACCGGGGACACCCGGCTGCTCCCCAAGATCGAGGCGGTGGCCACGGCGCAGACCAGCTGGAACCCGCTTTACCGAGCGGAAATGAACTTCTGGACCGAGCGCCACCAAGCCTACGCGCTGCTCGGCGCGCTCTCCGCCTGGGAGGCCACCGGCGCCGCGAGCCACGCGACTCGCGCCCGCGAGATCGTGGAGGCCTCGCTCACGCGCATCCAGTCACCGGTGGAGGGCTGGGCGAACGACGACTGCATCCTGCACCAGAACTCGGACCATGAGGGCGTCTCCACCCACGAGCCGGTGTGCTCGCCGTGGATGAGCGCGCTGCTGACGGACGCAGTGTGGCGCTACTACATCCACGCGCGCGACGAGGCCTCGCTTGAGGTGCTGGCCGCGCTCGGTCGCTTCGTCGTGCGTCATGGCCTCTACGACGGCAGCGGTGAGGGGGTAGCGCACCCGGTGCCTCACTACCTGGCCTCCAGCGTGTACCAGTTCACGGACGGCGGCGCCTGGGCGGATTGGGAACACACCTGCGACGTCGCTGGCTTGGTCGCGAAGGGGCTCTGGGCGAGCCGCGCGCTGGGTAACGACACCGCGACGCTGGAGGGTGGCCTCTCCCAGCTGCTCGCCGGCTGCGCCGCGGTGCTCGACTACTGGCACCGCCCTGCGGGCCCCGCTAGCGGGCTCGCGGAGTGGCGCCTCTCGCCTCCTAGGAAGTTCAACTGGTGGTTCGGCACCACGGCGGACCTACCGTACTTCCTCCGCTGAGCGCGCTGAGCAGCGCACCTTACAGTCAGCTCAATTGACTAATGCGGGCGCGCTGAGTCGCGCACCTTACAGTCAGCTCAATTGACTACGTCAGGTAGCCCGCGGGGCGTCACGCCTTGGGGCGACGCCCGAGCAGCTTCGCGGCGAGGTGCTCTCCCAGCTGATCTTTCAGCAGCTGCTCGACGACCGACTCCTTCGCGCGCCGCTCCTCCTCCCCGCTGTACTGAAACTCGATCCCCATCCCCGCTGGGTTACCCGGTGTCCCCTCCTCCACGGGCACTACCCAGATCACGCGCCCCGTCAGCCGGAGCGGCTCAGCCAGCTTCGGCACCCCCAACGCGAACACGAACTCGGTGCCCACCTGCAGCGGCCGGTCGGTCGCGATGAAGGTGCCGCCGCGCGAGATGTTCCGCGTGTAGTCAGCAAAAAAGGTGTTAAGCCGCTTGTACTCCACCTTCAGCTCAATGGGGGCACGCCGCTCCAAGCGCCGCTCGTCGGTGTCCCCCTCCTCGTCAGGCCGCGACATTCACCGCCGAGGCTAGTTCTCGAAGTGGGACTAAGCAACGCCCGTGACAACCAGCGCCTGATCGCCCGCCCCGGGGGCACCTTGGCTGACTAGCGAGCGCCCCTCACCCGCCGCGCCCACCGCTCGCGCTCCCCGTCGCTCTGGCCGAAGGCCACGGGCCCCTCACCTTCAGGGCGAGCTCTCCGCCGGCCTGGGCCGGTGTTGCCCCTTGGTTTTTTGGGGGTTTGGCACCGCGCTGAGCGCCGCCGCCCGAGGCTCGCGCCCCGCCGCCCACCGCGGTATGGATGGGGCGTGCGGGACCCCTACGATTTGCTCGGCGTGCGCCGCAACGCCACCCCAGAGCAGATCAAGGCGGCCTTCCGCCGGGCGGCGATCAAGCACCACCCTGACCGCAACCCGAACGACCCGACCGCGCAAGCGCGCTTCGCTGAGCTGAACCGCGCCTATCAAATCCTCGCGGATCCAAAGCACCGCAAGACCTACGATCGCTTCGGGGCGGCCGCCTTCGAGCGCGGCGCAGGTGACGGGGGCTTCTCAGAGTACATCGATCTAAGCCAAATTGACGGCATGCTCGGGGAAATCCTCGGGGCGTTCGGGCTGAAGCAAAGCGGCAAGCAGCGCCTGATGCAGCGCGCTTCATTGAGCTTTGAGGAGGCCGCGCTCGGAGCCACCCGGGAGCTTTGCTACGCGCGGCTCGACCTCTGCAAGACCTGCCACGGCAACGGCGCGGAGGCCGGCACCTCCAAAGTAGATTGCAAGAACTGCGGCGGCCGCGGGAAAGTCCGCATGGCGCAGGGCGTGCTCCCGCTACCCCTCGACAAGCCTTGCCCGAGCTGCCACGGCAGCGGGAAAGTGCCGGAGCAGCCCTGCGCGAGCTGCCAGGGCCGTGGCCTCACCCAGCAGACGCGGACGCTCAGCGTGATCTTCCCGCCTGGGGTGGAGGACGGCTCGAGCCAGGTGCAGCGCGGCGAGGGTCACCGGCCACGGCCCGGCGCAGACTATGGCGATCTTGAGATCGCGATCCAAGTAGCGAAGCACCCCTTATTTGAGCGTGAGGGCGGCGACATCCGCTGCCGAGTGCCGATCAGCTTCGTTCAGGCGACGCTCGGCGGGGAGGTGGAGGTGCCCACCTTAGCGGGCAAGGCGCGCGTCCGGGTGCCGCCGGAGACCCCCTCCGGCACGGTGCTACGGCTCCGCGGCCAAGGGGTGCCGCGACGCGCGCTGGGCCGCGGAGATCAGCTGGTGGAGGTGTACGTGGAGATCCCCTCGCGGCTCAGCCCGCGCGCTCGAGAGCTGCTGCTTGAGCTGTCAGAGGAGCTGGGGGAGTCAGCCATGCCGCAACACAAGAGCTTCATGGAGAAGCTTCGCGGTTTGTTCTAAAGAACGCGCGTGAACGAGCATCGAATCGGGTTCATTGGCGCGGGCAACATGGCGAGCGCGCTGGTGCGCGGCATCTTGGCCTCAAGCACCGTCACGCCAGAGCAGGTGCGGGTGAGCGACGTGAGCCAGGAGCGCTTAGATCGCATCCACGCTCAGCACGGCGTCTTCACCACCAAGGACAACCCATCGCTCGTGAGCTGGGCCACCATCCTCGTCTACTCAGTGAAGCCGCAGGTGATCGACCGCGTGCTGCTGGAGACGGCGCCTCATTTCCAAAAGGAAACGCTCGCGGTGAGCATCGCGGCGGGGGTGCCGGTGAGCGCCTTCGAGCACCGGCTGCCCGCGGGCGCCCGCGTGGTGCGGACGATGCCGAACACCGCGGCCATCGCGCTCGCGGGGGCTACGGCCATCGCGCCCGGCACCCACGCCACCGAGGAAGACGTGGCCGCGACCACGCGGCTCTTCGACGCCGTCGGGCGCACCGTGGTGCTCGATGAGTCCTTGATCGACGCGGTCACCGGGCTCTCTGGCAGCGGCCCGGCGTACGTCATGCTGATGATCGAGGCGCTCGCGGACGGCGGCGTGAAGGTGGGGCTCCACCGCGAGACAGCGCTCCTGCTCGCCGCGCAGACGGTGTACGGCTCGGCCAAGCTCCAGCTAGACACGGGGGAGCACCCGGGGCGCCTCAAGGACATGGTGACGAGCCCCGGGGGCACCGCCATCGCCGGCCTCCACACGCTGGAGAGCGGCGGCCTGCGGCGCACCCTGATCGACGCCGTGGAGGCCGCGACCCGGCGCGCTGAAGAGCTCGGCGCTGAGCTGCGGCGGAAGCTAGCGACTTGAGCTTTGCCTGACGGCGCGGTGCAGGCAAACCCCCCGATCTAACCCTAACAGCTGACTATTTCGCTGACCCAGCGCCGAGCCAGCGCAAGGGAGCCTGGCTCACCGCGCCCCATTATAGTCAGCTTAGCTCACCGTAAACTCGCGTCACGTCAGTCAGCCTAGCTCACCGCACACTCGCGCCGCATCAGTCAGCCTAGCTGACAGCACGCCAGCGCCAGTCAGCACAAGTCAGCCTAGCTCACCGTCAGGGCACCCCGGGTTACGCCCGAAAGATCAGGCGGGGTGCCCCCTGGTGGTGTTCTCAGGCTGGGCGCCTCACTCTGCCCAGTCGATCTCGGTGGGGGGCATGGTGCGGTAGCGGCGATCGACCTCCTCAACCAGCTCCATCCACCAGCTCTCCATCTTGGGGCCCTTCTCGCGCACGCTGTCGGTGAAGAAGGTGCCGCGGATGCACTCCGTCTCGTCGCCGGGCGCTCCAGGGCGGCAGCGACCGTCGACGTAGACGAGCAGCGCCTGAGGCAGGCGGGTGCCGGTGGAGTCGATTGGGCTGTTCATCCAGTTACGGAGGAACACGATGGCCGCCTTGAGATCTTCAGGCGTCTGGCCGTAGCCGTGCAGCATGTAGATGACGGGGTAGCGCTTGTACTGCGCCTTGGCGTTTGAATACCCTGGTGGGAAGTTCACGCTCACGGGGCCGGTGCGGCCACGGGAGTCGGTGAACTCGAAGTCGCAGCCGCCGCGGACCTCGCAAATGTCCGCGCCCTCGATCGGATCCACCTCGCTCGCCTCGCTGAGGTTGCGCGGGGCGTCCGGCCAACGGGAGCCAATGTAGTAGAGCGCCGACTGCAGCCGCCGCACGACCTGATCTGCTGGGCCCACGTGCTGACCTGAGCCCATCTCCATGTCCTGCGCGGTGGGGTCGATGGCGCCGTAGCGCATCATCACGCCGCCGGGGATGTCCTCCCAGGCGAGGCGCCCTGCCACGAACTCCCGCTCATCACCGAGCACCTGCCCTGGGAGCTGATCGTAGCTGGTGAAGTACTGGACGATGCGCCCGCGCTGCTGCCAGTCGCCCATCAGCGCCTGCGCGGAGACGGCGAAGTTGAACAGATCGCGGGTGCCGCCATCAGTCCACAGATCGAGGCGCGCGAGCGCCGCGTCGTCAAGCGGCTGGGCCTGGCTAGCGAGCGGGTGCTGGGAGATCACGGTGCGTGAGTCACGCTCGAGGAAGGTGCGGTACCCCGGCGCGTAGTCGAAGCGACCGTTCCCCTCACCAAAATCGTAAGGGCTGCTGGCGGTACCCTGGACGCCGTCCAAGCCATAGTCGTCGAAAGGCTCGCCCTCGTCGTAGCGGAAGTTGCCCTCCGTACCGCCTGGGTTGAACTGCGGGTGCCAGTCGTCACCCGCGGGGTCCTCGTTCACCCCTGCCACGTAGCCGGGCTCATCCACGCTCGCGAGGCCATCGACCCCCACGTCGCGGAACCGCTCGTAGCCCTGGAAGATGACCGGCTCGTCCAGATCCCTCACGCCGTTGTCGTTGTAGTCCACCGCCAAGGCGAGCTCCATCGGCCGGTCGTTGCCGACTGGGGTCCAGGTGTTCGCGTAGGGTGAGAGCGCAGGATCTTGCTCCGAGCCATCACAGAAGCTGATGACCGGGAAGCTGCCGAGCGGGTTGAAGTCCGCATCGTAGTAGTTCGTTAGCCTGAGCGTATTCGCGCAGCGCTCAAGCGGGCAGTCGCGCGCTAGGTCGCGCTGCTGCTGCTCGTTCGGGTGACGCGAGATCGGGTCGACCCACACGGCGCACTCGCGGTTCGCGCGCTCGCCCACCACGCTCGGGTGATCCAGCGGCACACCAGCGGGCAGGTTCTCCGCGCCGGGGGCGCTGTTGTAGCCCGCGGGGTTGCCGAACATCAGCGCCAAATCTCGGAAGATTTGCACGTACTCTTCCCTGGGGAAGCGGCCGCCGTTGCCAGCTCGGGGGTACTCGTACCACCAGCGGTTGAACGAAGAGCTGTGCTCGTAGGGGAGCTGAGGTACCGGGAGCGTTGGGTCCCACGGCGGCGCGGTGGTGCCGTCATTCGTGGCGAAGCCGCCGATGTGGTTACGGCGGATGTGGCCGAGCAGCCAGGTCCACTCCACGGGGCCGCCGAGCGGCGCCAGCACGTCGAACAGCTGGTGGTTTCGCATGCCCACCATCGCACCACCGCCGCCACCCATGCTCACCCCGACGATGGCGCGGTGAGTGATGCGGCGCTTCTTCGGCGCAAAATCTCCTGAGCGGACCACGGCTTGATACGTGCCGAGCCAGGGCGCGATGAAGCTGAGCTTGTAGCCGTCACCTTGCTTGACGAACCTGAGATCACCGACCGGCACCACGCGTGGCGTCTGTGCGTTCGGCCCCGTGTAGGAGACGGTGACGTGACGCATGCGCGCGTCCTCGGGCATGGCCGCGGGGTTGGCGGGGAGCGTGAACGGGATCTCGCGGGGGAACTTGAGCGCCGCGGGGCCAAAACTCACGGCTGGGCCCAGCTTGGTGAAGCCGCTCGGCACCTGATCTGGGGCACAGGAGAGGGTGGCGTCGAACGGCGACACGGACCAGAGGTAGCTGTTGTGATTGGGCGTGGTGGCGCCCTGCTGGTAGCCGACCGAGGCGCGCTCAAGGCCGCCAGTGCCCGACACGATGACGCCATCGTCCACCCGCCCAGCGCCGCTCCCGGCGCAGGCGGGCATCGCTGGATCCAGCACGTGCACCGGGATGACGACCTCGGCGTGCGTATTATCTCCACGTGGGAACAGAGCCTTGACCTCGGTGGTGCCCAGCGCCCCGCCGGTCACCCTCACCTTGGCCGAAGGCGTGACCAAGTCGATGCGCTGGTCGGCGGGCGCCGCCGCGACCTCAGCGTCCCCGGTCTCGAAGCGAACCGCGCGCACGTCGCACACGTCAGGATCAACCACCACCTCAAGATCGCGCGTTTGCCCTGGGGCGAGGATGAGGCTCGGCGGGTTCGCGCGGAGCCTGATCTGTGAAGGGTCTGGATCGAAGCACAGCTCGCCTGGGCGCGGCTCGGGCACACCGCCGGTGCCACCCGTACCCGCTGTCCCTCCGGTGCCAGCCGTGCCGCCGCTGCCGCCAGCGTTGCCGCCGTCACCATCATCAGAACAACTCACCGCTACCGCGCAGAGCAAACCAGCGGAGAGGGCAGCGGACAGCCGCAGGGTGTGAGAACGAAGCTTCACTAGGACCTCCAAGCAACAGGGACCCTGAGCGTAGCTGGCTAGAGGGCCGGATCCAACGGTGGCCGCACGGTTAGGCCAAAGCTGCGCTCATCCGGCCTTTGACTGAGCGCGCAGGGGGTCGAGCCTGCGAGGCGACGCAGAGCGCCCGGTCGGCGCGAGGGCGCTGACGAGCCCAACACACTGCTGGGAGGCTAAACGCCGCTCCTGGCTCGCGCCTGGCTCTGTGAGCGAACCCCCGCCTGGCTCAGGCAGCTGCTCCTAGGCAGCACAGCCGCTCAGGCACAGCCGCTCATAGGCAGCAGCCGCTCATAGGCCGCACAGCTGCATAGGCAGCTCGCCTGAAATTAAAGAGTCCGCGCGAAGGGGCCGGGGGGGACAGCCACTCTCCACGCGGACGCGAGGGAAGTAGCAAGCTCAGGTTGGTTTTGCAAACAACTCTTCGCGCTTAAAAGCACTTCTCTTCGGGGCACCGGGCGGCGCGGCTCCGTACCTGTGCTCCCGTCGCGGTTCAGTGTGAGGCACGCTCAATGTTACTTGTAGTTGCGCACGGCTCGGGCCGCTTCGCCCTTTCAACTTTGAAACTACGCCTAGCCTCAGCGCGCGCTCACCTGCGTGACCCCGGAGTGCTTCCGCGCACCCGTGGACCACGCTCAGGGCTTGCAGCGGTAGCCCCAGCGCGCGCTACCGTCACGCGCGCTGAGCGTCAGGTGCACGCCCTGCGTCCTCCCCGAGGCCTGCGGCCTCACCCCGAGCGCCGCTGAGCTGTCCGCCGCGAGCGCCGTGACACACACGCCATGGTCGCCGGCGATCAAGCGCGCGCTCGTCAGGCCCCCGCGCTGAGCGCCCAAGTTCAAGTACGGCGCCCCTAGCAGCGGGCCCTCGAGCCACCAACCGTCGGCCGCCGCACCGCACAGCCGCGGCGTTTGGTGGAGCTGCTCCGTTGAAATGACGACCGGCTCGCCCACCTGCGCCTGCTCTAGGTCGAGCGGATAGAGGTACCACTGCCCCGCGCCTGGTTCGGCCCGAGGTGCCCGCACCTGAACCACCACCGCGAGCGAGTCAGCCTGGGTGTTCCTGGTGAGGCTCATAACCTCGGCGCCGCGCTCGCGCCGGGTGGGCAGGTTATTGACCCAGCGCACCTCGCCCCCCTCGATGCGATAGACGCCAAACACCTCGCTCGACGCCATGGACCCCGCGTACCAAGTGCCCCCGACGCGCACGAGCCCCGCTAGGTTACTGAGCGGCCACAGATCGCCGCGGAGCCTCGTGATGGGCTTGCCCTCCTCCAGCAGGTACAAGGACTGGGCGCCGCGCACCGTGATCGTGAGCAGCGCGGCCGCCTCCCCCGTCGCCGGGGAGATGCGCCAGTTTGCGTAGCCACCGAAGCGGGCCAGCTGACCGAAGGCCATCGACGCTGAGATAGGATCTGCCCAGTCCATGGGAGTGACGGCCGTCGCCCAGGTGGGCTCCGCGAGATCAAAAGGTGAGTTCACGCGCACCACCCAGCGCGCGTCGCTCGCCCACTGGTCGCGTGAGCCCCAAGCGTAGGCACGCGCAGAGGCCGTGGGGTGCTCCACCGCCATGTCGAGCCGGAGCGCCGCCTTGGGCGTGCTCGGGGGCGCGACCCCCAGGAACGGAGCGAAGGCGGTGGACGTCAGCTGAGCCGGGGTCGGCAGGGGGGTGTAGTAGCCGTGCAAGGTTGGAGCCGCCGCGGGGGCGCCCGCGCGCCGTGAGGAGAGCACGAGCGGCCGGGAGCTGGTGCCGCCCGCCTCCCCGGTTGGCTCACACTCGAAGGCCCAACGTGAGTAGCTGGGTGACGCCACCAGCGCTTTTGCCCGCTCTGTGATGAAGCGCGCGTCTCGCTCGCGTGGCGCTCCCCCCTGCCACCCCACCCTCACCCATGAGCCAAACGCGCAGCCCACCGCGCTGCAGCCCCGCGCGCTGTAGCCCGCTGGGCTCCCCGCGATAGGCACTAGGGGGCTGCGCTCCCCCACCCCCTCCGGCGTCTCCACCTCAGACCATGTCATGCCGCCGTCCGTCGACTCACGCAGCAAGCCACCTTGCCCTAAGGTGAGCGCGACGGGCCCGGAGATGAGGCTCCTGTCGCTGTCGTCCGGCACCATCTCCCCCACGCGCACGCTGCCGTCGAGCTCGATCTCCACCCCGACGAAGGGGCCGCCGCCGCTCACCCAGGTGGAGAGCACGCGGCGCTCCTCCCCCTCCCGCTTCACGGTGCGCTCCACCAGGCCATCGAGCCACAGCCCGCGGCGCCCAAAGCTGCTCAGGTAGGCGTCTGTTCCTTTGACGAAACGCAGGCGGTGTGAGCTGGTCTGCCCGTCAGGCGAGATCAACACGAGCGCCCCGAGCGCGCCGAGCCGCGGCGGCACCACCACGGCCGCGCGCCCATCCTCGAGCGCCGCCACCCGCTCCACCCCATAGTCACCCCGCACCCGGATTGTTGTCAGCTTGCCTGACGGAGCGCGGACACAATAACTGACCATCGGGCCCGCCGCGCCGCGCTCGACCTGAGCCGCGGGCGCGCCAGCGGGGCACGCCCCGCGAGCCACTAAGCCGCCGGTACCCGACGCCATGATGGCGCGCGGCCCCTCGAAGCGAAGCACCGACTTGAGCGTGAGCACCTGGCTCACTTGGTAGACCACGCTCGGACCGCCCACGTCACCACAGATGAACCCCACGCCGCGCCCCACCCGCGCCCCCTGACACGGGGCGACGCCCGGGTGCACGTCGCGCTCCACGCTGAGCAGCGCACCGTCGCTGAGCCGCACGCGCGCGAGGTGACCCGCCGCCAGCACCAGCGCGACCCCAGGGCCATCCGGGATCCCGTAGAGCGCCGCGAGGCGTAGCGGGGTGTCGCCCAGCGGGTGGGGCGCAGGGCGCGGGGCGCGCTTGGTCGGCGCCTCCTTGGCAGCGAGCAGCGAGAGCGGCGAGCTGCCGAGCCCCGCGAACTTCCCATCACCAGCGGGGTTCGCCTCCTGCAGCCCGTCGGCCGTCAGGAACACATGAGAGTCGACCGACACCCCGATCGAGCGGACCTCCTCCCGAAAGGAGGTCGCGATTTCGATCGACTTGGGGTGCGCGCGGATCACGTCGTGTATCCTCAGCGCGGGCAGCGCGCGCCAGCTCGCGCCAGCGTCAAACGTGACCAAAACACCACGCAAATCCGTCGCCACGGCGCCCACCCACTCGCCCAAGAACGCCATCCCGCTGTAGTTCGGCGCCGGCGGGAGCGCGCCGAGATCCGTCAGCGCCCAGCTGCCAGGCTCGAGGGCGATCAAGTCAGCTTGACGTCCCTTCACATAGACCCGATCGAACCCTGGGATGATCTCGCTCACGCCTGAAGGGAGCTCCCCCACCACCGTGACCTCGCCGAGCCAATCCTTGGCGTGCCAGAGGGTAGACAACGCGGTGGAGAAGAACAGCCAGCCCCCGCCCAGCCGCGGCGGCAGGGGCGTCGCCCCCACCTTCGCAGGGTCGGGGAACGCCCTGTCCGCCGCCTGCACGCGACCGTCAGGATACCTGAGCACCCGCACGCCGTAGGCGATCTGTCGCGCACCGCCCTCCGGCAGCGCCTCGTAATAGCTCGTCACCCCGGGCTCCACGACCGGGATCATGCGCGCGCCGCCCCGCCCCGCTGCGCCTGGCTTACGTGGCTGCTCAGCGCCCGCCCGCGCCGGGCCCGCCCAACCTCCGCTCGCCTGACACCCCAGGAGCAGGGTGAGACCCACAGCCCAAGGCAGGCCGCGCCAAGCACCAATCAGTTTGCCGCCAGACGGACCCGAGGAATCGGTCCCATGCGGACGGCGAGCACCTCTCATGCGGCGGTAACCGTAGCAGCCACGGTTCGGAGTGTCTCACCGGCGCCTCCGGGGAGGGGCAGATCGCGCTGACAGCGCGCGGATCCGTTGCGCCAGCCCGGCAAGCTTGGGAAGGTGGCGGGCGATGACGGAGCCTGGCCAAACCCCCACTCACCGGCCCACCGCCCCCGCGGCGGAGGCGATCCTCGGCAAGTACTTCCCCGTGCTCGACCACGGCTTCGTCAGCTTGGTTGACTACATGGGGACGGACGAGTGCATTGAGCGCGCCGCGCGCGTGAGCTACGGCTACGGCACCCGGCGCCAGAGCCAGACGCGCGGGCTGCTCCGCTACCTGCGCCGCCACAAGCACACCACCCCGAGCGAGATGGTGGAGCTCAAGTTTCACTGCTGCATGCCGATGTTCATCGCGCGCCAGTGGATTCGCCACCGCACCGCCAACGTGAACGAGTACTCCGGCCGCTACTCGCTGATGCCGATGCTGTTCTACACGCCGAGCGCGGAGCAGCTACAGACCCAGAGCGCAGCGAACAACCAAGGTCGCAGCGGCGAGGCCGCGGCGCCTGAGCTGTATGAAGAGGCCGTTCGACGCTGGAACCAGGGGCGCAGCGCGAGCGCCAGCACCTATGAGTTCCTCACTGAGCATGAGCTCGCGCGCGAGCTCGCGCGCATCGACCTGCCGCTCTCCACCTACACCCAGTGGTACTGGAAGATCGATCTGCATAACCTGCTGCACTTCCTCACGCTGCGCGTAGACAGCCACGCCCAGTGGGAAATTCAGGAGTATGGCCGCGTCATGGCGGGGATGCTCAAGCGCGTGGCGCCGCTCAGCTTCGAGGCGTGGCTAGACTACGACGTGTGCGGCCGCCCCTTGAGCCGCATGGAGCTCGACGTGGTGCGCCGTTTAATCCGCGCGGAATCAGGCGGGGTGCGCTCCACGGCGGGTCAGGTGAGCGCGGAGGAGCTGGCGGGCGCTGGTCTCAGCGGTCGGGAGGTGAGCGAGCTGCTCGCCAAGCTGGAGCCGCAGGCCACGCCGGACTTCGAGCTGGACCTGAGCCAGGCCAAGAGCGCGGAGCACTACCAGCAGCTTTTCAGCGAGGCCGTGTCGGCGCCTGCTTAGGCTCTGGATTTTTTGGGGGTTGGGCACCTCGCTGGGGGGGCGACGGGGGGCGACCGGCCGGTCGCCCCCGCCATGCGCTGTAACCAGCTGTAATTACAACGTTTTTGCCATTTGGCTGAGGCGGGTGCGGTGCCGTCCAACCAGCTCTTCAACTCCCCAAGGCTCCATGCGACGTTCTTCAAGGCCGCCCGAAGACGC
>CAYQAC010000065.1:0-26013 GCA_964415255.1 uncultured Polyangiaceae bacterium
TCGCTAGGACAGCATCCTCATGAATGGGGTAGACAACTCCATTGACACACACCGGGAGACAGATCGACCCATCAAGGTTCAGCACAGACGCAGCAGCCAGGCATTCTTCCGCAGAGTGACGGATGTTCAGCGCCCCTGCCCATTGGCGAAGCGCCGAGCGCAGCCACAGGTGCATCATCTCGCCGCAGGCGGCTCCGGCGGGCCGCAGCAGACGCGGCCCCCCGTCGCCGCCCTCACCCACCGGCTACGCTGCGTCCTCGCCGTGACACCACCCGTGTAGGGGCGGCCCCCGTGGCCCCCGTGGCCGCCCTCACCCATCGCCACCGTGGGGCGCGGCGCGCTACGCTGCGTCCTCTGGCGCCTTCGCGCGCTGCGCGAGCTGTCTGATGTCGCGGCTGCTTGGGGACTGGTACACCTCCAGCTCGAACTCCTTGGCGATGGTCAGCAGGTGATCGAAGACGTCCGCTTGGGTGGCCTCGTACGCGCCCCAGGAGATGTCTGAGGTAAAAATGTAGAGCTCGAGCGGCAGGCCTTTGTCCGTCGGGGCTAGGTGGCGCACGAGCTTGGTGAGGTCTTGATTGATGCCGGGGTGCGCCTTCAGGTAGGCGTCCGTGTAGGCGCGGAAGCAGCCGATGTTGGTGAGGCGGCGCGCGTTGAAGGCGGGCTTGCTGGTGAGCTCACGCTCTTGATTCCATGTGTGAATCTCCTCCAGCTTGCCCTCCAGGTGGGGGCGGAGCAGCTCGAGCTTCAAGAGCTTGTCCGTGAGCGCCTCATCCAAGAACTTGAACGACTGAATATCCAGCACAATCGAGCGCTTGATGCGCCGCCCACCGGCCTCCTGCATGCCGCGCCAGTTCTTCACCGGCTCGGAGATGAGCGCGTAGGTTGGGACGGTGGAGATGGTCTTGTCCCAGTTTTGCACCCGGACGGTGGTGAGCCCAATGTCCATCACGTCGCCATCCGCGCCGAATTTCGGCATCTCAATCCAATCGCCGATCCGCACCGTGCGCGTGGCGGAGAGCTGCACCCCCGCCACCAAGCCCAAGATGGCGTCCTTGAAGATGAGCAAGAGCACCGCGGTGGCCGCGCCCAGCCCCGACAGGAAATAGACAGGCGAACGCCCTAGCGCGATGCTCAGCATCACGATGCCACCGAAGAGCCAGAGCAGGAGCTTGGCCCCCTGCACGAAGCTCTTGAGCGGCGCGCTCGTGTTCTGCGACTTGACTTGATAGATCTCGAAGCCGGCGCTGAGCAGCGCGCTCACCACCGTCAGCACGATCCACACGAGGTAGAGCGTGGTGACGAGCTCGAGCAGCTGGCTGAGCCGCGCTGCCCGCACGAAGAAGGAGGGGCCCAGCGTGGTCACCACCAGCGCCGGCGCCACGTGCGACAGCCGCGTGAAGACGTGGTTCTTGAGCAAAATGTCGTCGGACATCAGCCGCGAGCGCTTCACGAGCGCCGCCACCAACTTCAAGATGACGCGCTTGGCGATCCAGTTGACGAGCCACGCCAACACGAGCAGCGCCACCACGCCGCCGATGTCCGCGATCAGGAGCGCCCAGCTAGGGCGCAAGCCAAGGCGCGTCAGCTGCTCTGCGATCAGTTGGATCATTCCCTTAAGCAACCACTATTTGCGGTGCCGTCCAACCCCCCCCCGATAAAAATCGCGCGGCGCCCCCCACCGCCCCCTACATCACGGCGACAGCGGCTCCGCTGACAGCTGCCGCGAGAGGATTGCCGGGGGGAAAATCTTGTGCTCACGGAAGGCGATCAAGGCGCGCTTGCTGACGTCCGTCTCCAGCGCCTTCTCGTACTTGGTGTCGAGCACGTAACCCCGGAGGCGCAGGTGCACCGCCACGTACTGATCTTTAATCATCTGCCGCACGCCGACCGCGATGGGCCGCGCCAGGTAGACGTACTGGCTCGTCAGCATGGCTTCCTTTAAGATGCGCTCCGCCAGCTCCACGTCTTGATCAATTCCAATGTAGAAATCAATCTGCGTCTGCATGAACAGCGCGCCGTAGTTGCCGGAGCTGGTCACCTCGGTGAGGAGCTTGTTGTTCGGCACCGTCACCACGGCATCATCCAGGGTTTGAATCCGCACGGAGCGCAGGCCAATCGCGGTGATGTCGCCGTACTGCCCCGCGAAGTGCACCCTGTCCCCCACCTGAAACGGGCGGTCCATCATGATGGTGACGCCGGCGATCATCGCGGCAACCAAATCCCGCATGGCAAAACCGATGGCCACCGCCAAGGTGCCGCCCACCAGGGCCAGCACCGTGTCCGTCAGGCGGAAGCTCAGGGCGATGACCGCGCCGCCCGTCACGATGTAAATCGCGAAGCGCGCGAAGGACTCCACCTTCTGCAGCGTGAGGCGGTAGCTGGTGAAGCGATCCCCGAGGCCTATCACCAGGCCGTGCATGAAGCGCACGAGCAAGCTGGCCCCCACGATCACGCCCAAGGAGACGAGCACCCCAGACCAACGGACGAAGGTGATCAGCTGCTCCACATCGGGCGTGTCTTGAGCCAGCGCTGAGCTAGGCCAGGCCAGCGCGAACAGCGCCGCTGCGAGGGCGGCGGGCGTCACGCGGCGCGCTGAGCGCTGACGGCACGCGCGGTGTCGTACGGTTAGCTGACTTGCAACGCTGGGTGCGCTGGGTGCGCTGGGTGCGCTGGGTTGTACGGATGACTGACGTTGTAGTGAGTGAGTCATAGCGGCAAGCTCAGCAGGTGACGGCGCGAGAGCACTCGGGTGACCGCGCGGAACCAGGTCCAGGTGATGTGGAGCCGCCCCGCCTCGTCGCGCGCGAGGTAGCCCCGGAAGTCCGCGTAGCGGATGGCGTCGAGGATTTGGTCGTACGGGAGGCCGGTGCTCTCCGCCACACGCTCAAGGGTGGCGGGGTCCAGGCGGAGCAGCGCGCGCAGCACGAAGAAGGAGGCGTCCGGCAGCACCTCCAAATCGGCGGTGGGCGGCGCCGTGAACAGCCCCACCGCGAGCTCGCCGTCCTCATCGATGCCCAGGCTGCGACGCCAGAAGTGGAGCGCCACCGCCGGGTTACCTGACGAATAATCCCACAGCAGCCGGTAGTAGCCGCGGCGCGTGGCGAGCAGGCGCTCGGCGTGCTCCTCCTCGTCAAGATCCGGATCGCCTTGGAGCAGGCCCTCGAAGCTGGGCGTCAGCCCGGCTGACGTGGTGCGACCATCGAGCAGCTCGGCGATCGCCTCCTCACGCCAGGGTTGGATCGCGATCACGTCGTCGAAGATGGGGCGGGTCCCGCGTGCCCGCGCGACCAGCTCGAACACGGTGGACTCGAAGGCAAAAATCCAGGTGCAGGAGCTGCTCGCGTCGCGCGCGAGGCTCAGGAGCTCGTCGAGCGCCGCGAGGCCGCCGATGGTCGGCGTCACCAGGCGCTGCGCGTCGTCGATCAAGATGGCGTTGTCCTCCGAGATGCCGTCGAGCGCCTGCACCACGGCTTCGCGGCTGGCGTCCGGCTCGAGCCCAAGCCGCTCGCGCAGCACCACTCGCAGATCTTCCGCGCCGCTCGGCGCGCAGCGCACGTGACGCGACTCAGGGTGCGTCGCGAGCACCCGCCGAAGCAGCGTGCTCTTCCCAGAGCCGCGCTCACCCACTACCGCGAACACACCGCCCCCCACCAGATCGATCCGCTCGCTCAGCTTGGCGAGCTCTTGATCAGCGGCGGTGGCCACCATCACGTCGTCCTCCGTCTCCGGCGCCAGCCGCTCGTAGAGCTCCCGCGGGATGCGCGTGAGCTTGCCGCGCGTCTCCGCCTTCTTCGTCAGCTCGCGCCGGAACAAGTACGCGAGCACGCGCCGCACCAGCGTGGTCGCCGTGAGGTACTCGCGCACGATGCGCACACCGCCGAGGCCGAGCAGGTAAGCGCCGCCCACCGCCGCGGCGAGGGAGCTGCGGTAGCCCGACTCGTTCGCCACCACCCAAGCCGCGAGGCGGCTCCGCGTGCGCTGCCGCTCGAGCCGCGTGAAGATCACCTGGCGCCACCAACCGACGAAGATGAGCGCCAGCGGCACCCCGATGAGCCAGCAGGTGCTGAGCACCCAGTCGTAGAGCGTGCCCTTACCGACAATCTCGCTGCTGAGCGCCAAGATCAGCCCGAAGAACACCACCGAGCGCCCCAGCACCCGCAGCGTGCGGAAACGCAGCGCGGAAACGTCCACCTGCTTCGCGCGACGAACGGCGCCGCGGCTCGCCAGCGCGTCAATCAGGAGCACCACGGCTGAGCCCACCAGCACCCAGCTCACGACGATCCACAAGACGCGCACCTCGAGCAGCTGCGCGATGCGCGACGGTAAGAAGGAGCGCGCGAGCCTCAGCACGAGCAACATCTCCAGCGGGCGCCGCACCCGCCGCAGCACGGCGACCACCCCCGGCCCCCACCGACCCGTCAGTGAAGGTGACGGCTTACGCGCCTCGTGCTCAGCACGCTCCGCGAGCAGCGCCAGGAGTGGATCCGCGCGGCGGCGCCACCACAAGAACACCCCGAGCAGCAGCACCAGCTTCACCCCGAGGAGGGTCGCGAACACGCCCTCCCCCTTCACCAGCTTCGGCCCGCGCAGCCACTCACGCGCCGCGCGCACGTGATAACGGATGATGAGCGCCACCTGCGCCACCTCCGCCCCACCTTGATCAAGCCCATCCGCACGGAAACTCGTCAACCGCGCGCGCTGGTCGCTGCTCATCAGCGAGAACAGGGTGAGCCGGTTGCGGTTCAGGCTCTCAATCAGCTCAAGCTGCGCCCTGGCCTCCGCCCACAGCGAGTCATGCTCGCTCTTCTTCAGCTCCGCCTCACGGCTGATGACCTGCTGCCGCAAAGTGTCGTACTCCGCGCGGTCGAGCTCAAGCCCCGCGGACTCCACCTTCTCCGGCCCTGCGGAGGGCACCGCCGCGCCCCCCTTCGAGATCGCGTCCAACGTGCGCCGCAGCGAATCACGCGACGAGCGCAGCGCGCCCCGCAGCTCAAAGTACATTTGATCGGAGGCCGCCTCCGCCAAAGTCAGCTTCCGCCGCGCGTCCGCGTGCTCCTCAGTTTTACGCTGCCACTCAAGCTTCGTCTCCTCGAAGCGCACCAGCCCCTGCTGCCGCTCAAGGATCGCCTTATCATAGTCAGCCTGCTGTACCCTCACCCCCAAGAGCCGCGCCCGCTCCTCATTGAGCAGCCGCAAGATCTCAGTCTTCGACTGCGCCGCCTCCTCCAGAGCCAGCCGCTGCGCCTTCTCCGCCTCCGCGCGCGCCTCCTCTGCTTGGTGGATTTTCTCTGAAGAGCCCTGCGCGCCTTTGAGCGCCGCGGCGCGCTCTGCGTGCGCTGCGAGCAGCGCCGTGCGGCGGTCCTTGGGGAGGGAGAGGAAGTCGAGGCGTGCGCGGTCAAGGTCCAGGCGCGCGGTGAGGAGCGCTGGGTCAGCGGTGGGGTCGAGGTGGGCGTCAGCGTCTGTCAGACTAGCTGACGGAGTGTCGTCGCCGCTCTTGGAGTCACTGGGTACTCCGGATTTTCCGCCCGGCAAGACCCCACCAGCCCCCTTCCCTGAAGGCGCCCCCTTGGAGTCACTGGCGCCGCCGCCAGGCGCGCTAGAGCCGCTGGGCGTCTTGGAGTCGCTGGGTGCACCCGACTTTCCACCCGGCAATCCCCCACTCTTGCCCCCAGGCATCCCCTTCGAGTCACTGGGGCCGCCGCCAGGCGCCCCTGGTGCTTTCGAGCCACTGGGTGCCTTCGAGTCACTGGGTGCGCCGGCTTTTCCACCCGGCACTCCCCTGGGCGCCCCGACCCCCTTCCCTCCCCCAGTCACCCCCTCGTCAGGGCTTCCTTTGGGGGTTGGGTCGCCCCCATCGACATCGAGCGTGATGTCCATCGCGCCGACCAGCTCTGTGAGCCGCACCCGCTCCACCTGCACCGCGCGCTCATCCTCAATGTCGATCTCGAAGAGCAACTTCGGCGCGATGTTGCCCGCCAGCTCCCCCGCAATGAGCGCGCGCACGGCCAGCGTGAGCTGCTGGAGGCGCTTGAGGTCCTCTGGGAGGTCGACGCCCGCATCGCCCATGGCGCCAGGCACCGCGCCCGCACCCTCCGCGGCGCCCTTCCCCTGCGTGGCACGCGGACCTGCACCCTTCCCCTGCGCGGTCCCCGGCCCATCCCCGCCGCGAGTCCCTGCTCCCACCGCACCCGCCGGCACCGACCCACTAGGCGCCGGCTGCGCAAGCAAACTGGAGGAAGAAGCGACCGCCAGCACGCAACCCAACGTGAGCTGAAGGACGAGACGAAGCCAACCAAGGGGCGGCTGAGCCTTACGAAGCAAAGCAGTACGAGACATCAGGAAAGAACCGCAACGCGGTGCGCCACCCTAGCAAACGGGAGCGCCCGGGGCCGGTAGGGTTGCGCCAGGCGTGATCCATCAGCCGTTCGCGTACCTGAGCATCCGTCTGCCCCCTACGTGGCCATCTGTCCACCAAAACCCTCTTGCACACCAGCCCGACCTGTGTTCGTCTGGTGAACGTTGGCCTGCCTCTACCCAAGTGCGGCCGCAGCAGAGCAACGGACGCCGGGACAGCATGATGACAACGTGCGCTCAGAGGGTTCAAGGAGACGGCGCTAAGTCACCACTGGACAACTCCACCCGCCTCCTCGTTCGTCGCCGGGCTCGAAAGAGCCTACCAGTGGCGCGCTGGACTATGGTTGCTGGAGCTGGAACTCCAACGGACAACAAGGGGATGGAACCCACCCAAGATCGACAAACCCACGTCCCCCTCCCGCAGCGAACGACCGAAGAAACATCCACACGCCGTCTAGTCTATTCTAAAGTCCACCTCTAGTAGAATCAACACTCAGGAGAGGAACACCTGCGATGTCCTATCAGTTCTTCGCGATCCCGTCGTCGAACGGACGACTTTCCGACACGGTTTTAGGTGACCCAGACAACGCTGACAGGCCCTGCTTTACGCACTACAGCTTCACGGTGGCAGACGAGGGTCGAACATGGGAATCCCTGAGCAAACGGCGAGGCATTGGCTGGTGTCAGGCACCTTCTATTTGCCACGCACCCCATGCGAGAGGCAGAGACGGTACAGGTTGGGAGTAGCGGAACGCACTATCTAACCTTTTACGCATTCTCACAGGATTGCGATAACCCGATACTGACGGCGAGTGCGGAGCAGGTAAATAGCGTGATCTTAGCACTTGAGCAATATGTCCCAACACCGATCCCGACCCCGAGTTCCGAGATGATTGAGCAAATTCGTAACGACGCAGTTCGTTGTGGGAGGTGGCTCGGAGAGAACGTGCGAGTCGGAGGTGCACTTGGTGCGGCCCAACCGGAGCGCTTCGCACCCGCGCCTGTCGCCCTCTTGGCCGTCCTGGACTAACCGTGACCGCTCAGCGACACCAGGATGCACCCTTCGCCGTGCTCCCCCATTTTTGCTGTACCCGGCAACCCCCTCGCTCGTCCAATAAGCTCCCACACAACAACCAAGGCCAACATTTTGCTTTGATGTAGCAAGTAAGGACACAGCATGATGCCAAACCTAACGAATCTTGCCCAGGACGCGTTGACGCAAATTGAGGCCATAGCTAGAGCCGCTAAAGACGAACTGGCGAGGAGGCAAAGGACAGGACCAGATGCCCTCGCGAACATCAACATAATGAACGACACGTTTACCGTTCAAGAGTTCGCGCGACGAAGTCAGGATGGTCTCAAGAGCTGCCTAGCGCTGACGACGGAGCCCGCTATCGCTCGCGTCGTCGTAGTGGATGAGAATCAAAGGGAGAAGGTCTACTACATCTGCCGTGCCACACCGATATCCAGTCTTACCAATCTAAACCTAGCCAGCTACCGCGCGCCAGTGGGACGATTGGCTTCATTGCCAATTGGTGCGGAGTTTACACTACCCAACGGCTCTGTCGTTAAAGTGCTCGAGCGCGCTCGACTTCGCCCCGAGGCGCGTGACAATGGCTGGGATTCATGCGGCACTGTAGTTGAGGCTGAGGATTTCGCAACGGTCACCATCGACTCACTGCGCGCGCTGCTTGCTGAGGCTGTTGGGCAGGAACTTGGGGAGGACATCCTCAGCCAATTACTAGCTGAGGAGACCATCCAAGACAACATCTTCGATGGTGTTCGCCGCAGTGTTATCACCAAGATGGCGTTACGGGATCAGCCGATCCTTGACCAGTGTCAGGATGAGATCTTCCGTCTTCCACTCAACAGTCGCTTGTTGATCCTAGGGCCACCAGGTACTGGTAAAACGACAACCCTAATCCGTCGCCTCGGCCAGAAGCTCGACACCGCATTTCTTGAAGAGGAAGAAAGGGCCTTGGCTGATGTAGCTCGCGCCACGCAAGGTCTCCGTCATGATGAAAGTTGGCTGATGTTCACGCCAACAAGGTTGCTGCAGCTGTATCTGAAGGAAGCCTTCAATAAGGAGGGAGTGCCGGCGCCAGACCGGTGCATTAAAACTTGGGACGATTTCCGTCGTGAACTCGCAGGGCAGGAGTTCAAATTGCTGCGAAATGCAGCGGGGCGTGGCGCGTTCGTCCTAAATGCTGCGTTGGGCAGTCTAACTAATGTTGCCCTAGAGCATCCCACTCAATGGTTTGATGCCTTTGACAAGTGGCAACGCCAGATCTACGTGCAGGAACTTTATAGCGCGGCAAGCCTACTTCAGAGCGTCAACACCCTGGAAGCATCGGATCTCGGAGGACGCCTGCAGGACATATTGTCTAAGGCAGCTGTTACAGCAGCCGATGGCGTGCTTGTGCCTATGTTTGGCTTGCTGGCCGAGGAGGTGGAAGAAGTCCAGACGCTTGTCACCGGATTGAAGGAAGACACCGACGCAAAGATCAGAGCCGCGCTCAACCTGCAGCTCAACCGAAACCGAAGTTTTCTGGATGAGTTGGCGCGCATGATCGGCAGCTCACAACAGGCACAAGCAATGGATTCGGATGACCGGGACGACGCTGATGCTGACGAGGAGGAAGACGCTGCAACGCCTCGCATAGGGCGTGCTATGGCGCTCAAAGCCTACATGCAAGCAATACGCGCCCAAGCGCGAGCTGCCGCATCTAACCAGCCAGTCAGTAGATCATCTCGCGACGGCAGGATCATTGAATGGTTGGGGGATCGTGCTCCGTCAGAAGCAGATCGTATGGATATCGGGCGAAGTCTTCTAGTGCAAGCGAGGGCACGCTTGTTCGTCAACCCCGTCAAACGCTACCTTGAGGATATGCCGAGGCGCTATCGTGCATTCAGACGGGAATTTCAGCCACAAGGCAACTGGTACCGTACCGAGAGCTTTGACGTAAGTCATATTCACCCGCTAGAGTTGGATATCGTATTGCTGGCGCTTTTGCGCACAGCAGCTGCGCTAATCAGTCTGCCCAACGTCCTGCGCGATATCGATAGCTCGCCCTGGTCATCACTTAAGCCCGTTCTTGGCCGTTATCGGAACCAAGTCCTGGTGGATGAAGCAACGGACTTCTCGCCCATACAGCTTGCGAACATGGCCGCGCTAACGCATCCGCAAGTGCGCTCATTCTTCGCCTGTGGCGACTTTAATCAGCGCTTAACCACCTGGGGCACACGCTCTTCTGAGGAGTTGAAGTGGGCAGTTTCAGATTTGAATACTAGGGATGTCGCGGTCTCCTACCGGCAGAGCGAACAGCTGAACGATCTGTCGGAGTCCGTGCTCTGGGCAATCGGTGGTTGCGGGCAGAACAGCAGCTTGCCCGCGCACGTGGACAGTGCGGGCGTTGCACCAGCTCTGCTGGAGCACGCGCACAATGCCGAAGCCACGATTTCATGGCTTGCTGACCGCATCCGGGAGATTGAGCGGTTTGTTGGTCGGCTGCCATCTACGGCCATTTTTGTAGATGCCGAGGACGAGGTGGTCCGCTTAGCGGAGGCACTCAACATCACGCTGGCCGAACACAACATCCAGGTGACCGCCTGCCCAGGAGGCCAGGCAGTTGGTCAAGAGGCGAACGTGCGAGTATTTGACGTTCAGCACATCAAAGGATTGGAGTTCGAGGCTGTGTTCTTTGTCGGTATTGACCGGCTCGCCGAACGACAGCCAACACTATTCGGTAAGTATCTCTACGTCGGCACCACCCGTGCAGCGACGTACTTGGGCGTGACTTGTGAGGGCCCCCTGCCGACCGCAATTGACGGTCTGCGCGAGCACTTTTGCCAAGACTGGCAGCAAGAGAACGTGAGCGCTGCCCCATGACCCCATCAGCCACCTGGGTCAGAGGGGTCGAACGTAACCGTTGCACGGACCCCACCTGGCTTTCTGTTCTGGCGCTCACGACCCTGGGCGCATGGCAAGGCACAGGAGCGAGTCTGAGAGGCGCCGCGAGGTAGAGGGGTGGCGGTCGAGCGGTGAGGGCATGAGGGAGGGTGACCGATCAGCGACACCAGGGTGCACCCCGCACCTGAATGTTCCTCCCGCCGCAGCCTCCTGATCTTCCGCATGCCGAGAGGCTGCACACCCACCCCGCCGCCTGTCTCCCCGGCGTCGCTGATGGGTCACTCAGCGACGCACCGGGCGCAAGCCGTTGCCAAAGCACCTCCCCGAAGTGGCGCACCACTTCAGGCCCACAGCTTGCGACCACTGCGTCGCTGATGGGTTACGCCTCAATTCTCTCCAGCCACAACTCCTCAATTGCCATCGCCACATCTTCTGGGATCAGCTTTCCAGAACCCTGAACACGCCAGAGGGTTCGGTGTAGCGCCTCCATCTCATCAACAGTAATCTTAATGCTGGCTGTTGGGTCGAAGAACCTATCGAAGCGAACCTGGACGTAATTCGCCATCCTCCCCTCCCGTTGCTTCTCCCGGTTGTAGTGCGCCGCAGAGAATGGCTCACTGATAATCTCACCAGATGCAAAGATGCCGCCCTTTGCCCCCGAACCTTGGCGCATCAAGAAGAAGCGCGACCCTTTGGGGATGGTCTTAGTCCCGCCGCAACCCCATTGCTGCTCTTGCTGACCCTCATCGAACTGACGAATGTAATCCCGGAGCTTCTCTTCTTCCCAGTTGTTCGGGTTCCAGGTTAGTAGGTATGTTGGCAGGAGCCCGGGGAGTGCACTCGTCATATCTGCCCGTCTCCCTCAACACGCTTGCGCTGAACAGCCATCATAGAACGTAGCTCCTCAATGCCAAATAGCTTAGCTCGCCTGTGTATCACCGTATGACAGTTGGGGCAGACAGGGCGCAGGTCCTTGATGGGGTCTACCTGATACCCCTCGCCGCCACACTGGGAGATAGGGCGGATGTGGTGCACGTGGATGAGCCCCGCGGCGGCTGGGCCGTATACTGACTCCAGCACTACGTCACACACGGAACAGGCGATGCCATAGTGCTCGATACACCGGGCCCTGGCGGCTTGGTTTCGTTCGTATGCGTTCACGCGAACCGTCTTCAGGGCACCTTCGAACAAACCTGCCGTCCGGCGCTCATCAGTCGTGTGGGCTGCCGCTACTTCGTCCTCAGCGCAGATCCCTGCTGCAAGCAGGGCTTCGCGGAGCGCAGGCCGCAACCTCCAAACAAAGCGGCCTCTGGCGCTTCGACCGTCAGCAATAACAGCCCACCAGCGCTTGGTGCCGTTTGGGTGCATGGGCGGGGACACACCCGCCGCCTTAGAGAGGGCCCTCCCCAACTGAACGACAGCCGAGTTGACCGGGGCGTGATGTGAGAGACCGAGGCGCTTTGCGATCTCCCCCGCACGGAGCCTGGAACCAGGTGCAGCGCACAGTATTGATAGGATGTCTATCTGTTGGCTGGTGGGATCAATGCACTGAAGCGCGAAGGTGTAGTCCATAGAGAAAGGGATGTTCTCTTCCCAGTCTTCCTCCTCGCCTGGTGCGCTCTCCAACCGCTTTACCCTCCCAACGCCAAGCTAACGCATGTAGTTCATAGTGACGAGAATAGCTGCTCTTCTGCGGCAGCGTCAAGCGCGTACCTCATGGGCTGGTGAAGGGGCCTCCAACCCCAACGCTGTCAGAAAGCCTTGGCCCGCGCCGTAAGTGCGCTAAGGTAGGAGGTTTCATCATGTCACGACAGCTACTTGAGGGGCTGAACGGCGGGCTACGCGGAGCGTTTCGGCGGTGGTTGGAGGGGGTGGGCGCTGCGCCGCGGGTCGCTTGGTATCCGTCGGCGGGGAGGGACCTCCGCGATGTGCTGTACCTGAGCGCGCAGTACGGGCGCCGGGGGCCTCCGGGCCAGGAGCTGAGGCCGGAGCCTGCGCCGCCTGACCTGTTCTTGCACACGGACTACATTTCGTATCGTTCGGGCTTCCTTCGGGACGTGGGCCTTGTGTTCGAGGATGATCGGACGCGGGTCCTCGCGCGGACGGTTGAGGAGCTTCCGCGGCATCGGTTGCCTGTCCACCCTGAGCTCGTGGACTTCCCCAACTGGCACGGTGGCGGCCGCGTGGTCTTCGCTGAGCTTGAGGTCGACTCCGATCAGCTTGGCTTGTTCACCGCGCGCGTGCTGTACGTGTTCGCTGAGAACACCGCGTTCCTGGCGGAGTGCGCGCTCCCTGAGCGCGCTCGCTTTAGCCACGTGGTGCACGTCCGCTACGGCGGCGGGCTCGGCGGAGGCGGGACGTCCCGCGGATACTGGCTGCTCAACATCCTCGGGCGCGTTGGGTGTGAGGTGTTCGTGTCAGACGACAGCATCGAGGCCGACGGCGGCGCGCGCGACGCCCACGTCTACTCGCTCTACCCTAAGCTTCAGGGGCCGGAGGCCTTTGGCCGTTGGCCTCGCTTACGCACCCTCCCTGGAGCGCAGTGGTCGAACTATGGGGACGTCACCTGGCATTGGGTCCAGGGGGCGCAGGCTGTGGAGGCGTCAGGAGATAGTAGGGCGGATTGACTGGGTGACCTGGGGGCTTGGGGTTCGGGGCGGAGTGAGCTGCGGGGCGGAGTCTTTGCTTTGTTTCCATCGTGAAGCAGGCAAACCCCCAAACCCTGGGTCACCGCCCGATAGCCTCCTCTTCTGTCGGGCTCCTCGGCGAGGTGAGGTTCTCGACTAAGCCCCAGCGGCGATTCCGGTTTCCTTGGGGTGGGCGCGTGGGGTCGAGCGGGCGGGTGCCCTGCATCGGCACCGCCAAGAGCGGCTCGAAGACCTCCG
Organism: uncultured Polyangiaceae bacterium; assembly: GCA_964415255.1. Classification (GTDB taxonomy): domain Bacteria; phylum Myxococcota_A; class Polyangia; order Polyangiales; family Polyangiaceae; genus JAHBVY01. The sequence continues at coordinate 13,153 of CAYQAC010000065.1, forward strand.
GCGCCGCGCCGAGGTGCTCGAGCGCGTAGCCTACCCGCCGGGCGACCGCGGCCTTGCCGTAATGCTGGGCGTGGGCCACGAGCCGCTCCAGCTCGAGGCCTGGCAGGTGCTCCTCGAGGATGCCGAGCCCGTCGGCGATACCGCCGAAGCGACGCGGGAGCGCGAAGCAGTCGAGCAGCGACCGTTCGCGATCGAACATCTGCACCCGCGAGTCGCGCCGCGCGCGTGGCTCGGACCGACGTGCAACGCCTCGGGTGGCTCCTGAGCTTCGTGGATCAGCCAGGCCTCGCGGGTGCTCTCGCCGCCACGGTCGCGGGCAAACGCTTGCTGCCCACGCCGCTCACGGGGGTCGAGCGCCTGGGTGACCTGGGGCTTGGGGTTCGGACGGAGTGAGCTGCGGGGCGGAGTCTGTACTTTGTTTCCATATTGAAACAGGCAAACCCCCAAACCCTGGGGAGGTAGCGGTCGGTGACTTCGAGGCCAGTAGCGTCAGTCGCTGGCACCCTTCCAGGGCTTGCCAGGTAGCTTCGCGACGACCTGCTCAAGTACGACCTGCATGGCGTCTTCGAAGTCCCATGGGATCGTCGGCCCAAGCAACGCCTCGATGTCGTCTCGGAAGTCCGAGTCGGTCGACTTCTCGTGAAGGTTCGCCTCGAACTGAGCCCTCGTGACGTGGTGGCCGCCCTCGATCATGTACCGATCGAAGCACCTCAGCAAAACCTTCGGGTCGACGTCGTCGCGCTGGAGCGCGTAGGCCATGTCGAAGAGGTCGCGCCCCTTCTTACGCTGGTAGAGCGCGCGAAGCTTCGTCCCCAGCAGCTCGTTGACATCGAAGGTGGTTACCTCGGCCGCGCCGGCGAACCAGCGTCCGTCGACGGTGAATGGCACACGCGCGAGGCCAAGCTCGGTGAAGTGCTCACGGGTGTTGATCTCGAGCTTCAGCTTCATCCTGAGAGGCGGCGAGTCCTCGGACTCGAAGCGGTACAGAAGGTTGACGCGGCCCTCCTTGAACTTGCGCTGCGGTGTCCCGAGCCACGGGTCGAGCGCGCCTCGGACGATGTCGAGCGTCTCACCGATCGGTGTCGCCTCGACCTGGACGAGGTCGATGTCCTCGGAGTAGCGCGCTGGCGGGAGCAGGTGGAGCTTGTAGAGCGCGGTTCCTCCGCGAAACGCGAGCCGCTCTCGCAGCTCGGGCACGGAGTACATGTTGACCAGCGCCCGACTGATGACGAGGTCTTGTTCGACCTGCGCGTCGATGCGCCAAGGCGCGCGCTCACGCCACTCGTTGATGAAGGCTTTGGGGATCATTCGTCTGGCTCCACCTCGACGTTCACGATGACCTTCCACTTCGCGTCGCGAGACGCGCCGACGACATCTTCAGAGCGGCGGAGCGGGATGTAGCTGTTTGCGTTCGAGCTTACGAAGGGCTCGAGAGCACCCGCGAGGCCTGGTGCGTTGACGAGCTCCAGCAGGTACCCGAGCCGCTGCGACCACCCGATGGGGCAAAGCGCAGCAGCCTCCACGAGCTTCCTGCCGTCCATCTCCTCACGGAGCTCTGTGAGGACAGTGGCGACGTTGCTGAGCCCTCCCGCGTGTTGCGGGTAGCCGACCAACTCGAGCGCGGTCATCTCTGGCGTGGCGTACTTGATGTAGCCATGTGGGGTGTTGAAGGTGCTCACCGGCACCTGTTCGAGATCTCCCCGCGCTACGAAGAGCACACGGACCTGACCACACTCCACCGGGGGCCGGTTCCTGGGGACCATGACCTGCAGGGACTGCGGCCGCTGGTGCGCGGCGCCATGGCGCTCTGCCGCCGAAAGCAACGTGACGTAGTAGGGCTCGCCGAGGTGCTCCATCAGCTGGTCGATGAAGTGCTCGGCGGGCAGGCAGCCCAGCCGCCGGTACTCGGGGGGGACCACGACGTGGAAGGAACGCATCGGGCTCGCGATGCGTCCGCGCTTCTTGAGCCGCCGCAGCTGCGCGCGGACCGCGTCCTCGCTGCCTCCGATCGCCTCAACGGCAGCGGCGGTCGTGAAGTGGCGCCTCCCGCTCGCTGCCAAGGAGTCGATGTACTGCTCGGCGCGCATGAACTACGATTCTTAGCGAAAACGATGCATGACGTTGGGTTAATCAAGAATCGTAACGCCAGGTGGCGGCGCTACGATTCTTCGCTAATCTAACCTTATGCGTTCGCTTCGGCAATAATTGTATTAGCCAACTGCTCGCACGCCGACCTCCGCCTCGGCGCCGCGGGCCGGCCCGCGCTCCTTCTGAAGGCGAGCACGATGGCCAGAGGCGGTCGGCGTGGCCGTGGTTGGTGCGCTCGACCTCGAAGCCCGTCAACGAGGAAGTGGAGCCCGACCCGTGATCCCGAGCACCGCCACGCCCACTCGACCCAGCTCGTGGATGCGATGACGGAGCATGCGGAGAGCGTGGTGGTCTGCGAGAAGCCAGAGATGACTTCGTGCTTGACGCGGCTCAACCCAGACGAGATCACTGAGTGGCGTCAGTTTGGCTCGCTCGGCGCGCAGTGGCTCTCCGGCCGCCTAGGTGGCACACGATGGTGAGGACGAGGGAGCGACAGCTCTACGTCGAGGGCGGCGGCGACAAGAACCCAAGCCTCGCGAGCGAGTGCCGTCGAGCCTTCAGCAAGCTCTTCGAAAGGGCGGGAGTGACTGAGCGCCCGAGAGTGATCGCTTGTGGTAGGCGCAAGAACGCCTATGATCGTGATGTCCATCGGCCCGCGCAGCTCAACCACACGCTCCACGTCCCGCACCACACGAGCGGCGAGCGCAGCGGGCTCAACGTTCGCGTCGTCGCCGTACCGGATCGTGCGAAGCTTTGTCCCGTGCGCGTCGATCAACGAGAGGCTGGCGACGTAGGCCATGCGGTAGTTCACGTCGAAGGGCTTGGGCACGGCGCGCACATAGGGCGCGTGGCGTGTGCGGCGCGGGGTCGAGGGGGGCTGACCCACGGCGCGCTCTTCCCACATCGGGATCGCCTTGCGGTCGAGGCCGCAGCTCATGCTCACGACGCCGAGAGGCACCCCCTCATCCCGCCGCACCGCGGCTTCCAGCGCGAGCACTTGGTCCGCCATCTCGACGCTAAAATCGTGGACATGCGCCTCGATCGTCGCGCGCGATGCCGACCCCATGCCAAGACCGCGGCGCTCTACCCCGCAACCGATCTGCCGCAGAGCCATGAGTATCGTGTCCTGGAACAGCTCGAAGTCCTGCGTCGGGTCACCGCCGATGGCGGAAAACATGCGCTCAGCGAGCGCGTCGGCCACGTCGGGCGGGAGCGGGGTCTTGGACAACCACGCAGCCCGTCAGCTCAGGACACGATCCCCACCCAGCAAGCTGCGACGTCGCGCCCTATTGTAGAGGTGGTGATGCCCTTGGTAGAGTCAGCCGATTATGAAAAGATCCGTTCGCTGCGCGGTCGTCCTTGGGGGGTGCTGGTTGGTCTCATGTGGCCCGCCCGGGGCGGTTGGGAGCAGCGTGCGGCCAGAGGCGCCGAGCGGGGCGGAGGCGGTAGACGGGGCTCAAACGAAGTGCCGCGCGGTGGGTCCGACAGGGCAGCCGCTCATCGTGGATTGGCCCGCTCACCAGCGGGCGGACCTCGAGGTGGCCATGATGCAAGGGGTCGCGATCGTCGGCTACTCCTGCGAGCGTCTAGAGCTGTTGACTGACTGTCAGGTGGACGGACAATATGGGTTTCTGGGCGTCGAGCCTCACGCCGATGTGGTGCAGCTGCTAGACGCCGACGAGGTCCGGGCGAACCTCCCGGGGTTCAGCGGTGCGCTGATCGCGGACGTCGGCGCGGAGCTCCAGCGCGGCAGCTCAATTGACCTCGCGATGATCATCGCTGGCAAGGCGATGACGACGGTGCCCCACACGAGCCGCGACAAGCTGGTGGGTCGCTGCGATGGCGCGACGCACTTCGTGCGTGGCGCGTTCGTCGGCGCGTTCGCGATGGCCAAGGGGACGCGCGGCACCGCGAGGACGGCGGCGCAGATCTTCGGGGCTGGGGTGGACGCGCAGAGCACGAGCAGCCGGCGAGCGACCTCGAAGGATGGGGAGCCGGCGGCCTGCAGCTCTGTTGAGCCGGGGGACTCAAAGCCACCGGCAAAGTGCCGCTCAGCGATCCGCCTTGAGCTCGTAGCGCTGACGGAAGAGGGGGTGGAGCCACCAACCAGCTCCACCATTGACGATGTCCGCGCGGCGAACGCTTGCCCGGAGGGTATGGTGCAGAGCGGAGGGAAGTGCACGACCCCCACTCAGGGGAGCGCCTATCAATGCAGCGGGAGTGACCCTACAGAGTGCCAAGCCCAGTGTGATAGGGGCAGCGTGACGAGCTGCTTCATCCTCGGGGTGATGAGTGAATCTGGCCAGGGCGTCAGGCAGGACTACCAGCACGCCGCGAGGCTGTACGATCAAACCTGCTCCAAGGGACTGGCTGAGGGCTGCAATCGCCTGGGCGTGCTGCACTTCTATGGCTCTGGCGTCTCGAAGGATGGGCCACGCGCGGCGGAGCTCTTTTTGGGGAGTTGTCGGTTAGGGTCGGCCGACGCGTGCAGCAACCTCGGCTTGGTGCTTGACGTCGGACGCGGCGTGGTGCGCGACTCGGCCAGGGCCGCGCAGCTCTTTGAAGCGGCCTGCAACGGGGGAGACTCGCCCGGTTGTTTCAACGCGGGTGTGCTGCACTCCGCCGGGCGCGGAACGAAGAGAGACGAAGCGCGCGCAGCGGCCTTCTTCAATCGCGCCCGTCAGGGTGGCATTCTGGATCGCCTCCGCCTCGGCTGCAGCTATGGCAACGCGTACAGCTGCTTCGGGCTCGGCTACTTGCACCAGCGCGGGCTGTGGTTGCCCCAGGATGACGCCGCAGCTAAGAGCTACTTTGAGAGGTCGTGCCCTGGCGTGGAGTGGGGTTGTGAGGCGCTCGGGCGGCCCGGAGGGGGATGAGCGCTGAGCCCGCTGTAGCTAGGCGCTCTAGCTCGCTTGTTTTTGGGGGTTGGACGGCACCGCACCGGCCAACTCGTCGAGTGCAAGTCCGGACAGACCATGCAGGCGGAGTTCCTACAGCACCTCAACAGCTTCCCTGATGAACAGTGGGAGAAGCGGCTGGTGTACGGCGGCGAGCAGGCGCAAACGCGAGGCACCGTGAACATCCTGCCATGGAGCCAGCTGGCAGACGCGGGTGTGCTCCGCCCCACTCAGTCTTGAACGCCCTGCCTGTCCGCCACCGCCATCATGGTGGCCGTCATGGTCGCGATCAGGCGCGGCTCGTTGCCCGCTTGGCTCGCGAAGGCCTGCGCGTCGGTCACGATGATGGTGCGCCCCGCCTTCGTCACCGTGGCGCGAAACAGGAAGCGCTCGCCCTTGGCGGCGGCGAGCAGGTTCACCTTGAACTCAATGGACAGGACACCTGCGTTCTCGGGCATCAAGCTGAGCGCCGCGTAGCCGCAGGCCGAGTCAAGCGCGGTGGAGACGACGCCCGCGTGCAAGAAGCCGTGCTGCTGTGTCAGCGCGCTGGAGAACGGCAGCTCGATCTCGATGAGCCCAGGCTCCACCTTCATGAGGCTGGCCCCGAAGGTCTTCATCACGTTCTGACGCGCGAACGAGCCGCGCACGCGCGCCTCATAGCCCGCTATGGGAGTCACCTTCGCCATGGAGTCCTTCATGGTAACTTGACTGCGCTCCAAACGGAACCGCTCACCGCGCTGGTGCTCCTCGCGCGCCGCCTACCCGGGCTGCCCCAAGTCAGCAAAGTTGTCTAACGTGCCATGGTGTCGACCGTACTCGACACCGCCACCCCTGTCGGGTGCACTCGACAAGAGGCGAACCGTCGATCGCACTCGACACCCTAACGGCCAGCAGCAAGCCTAAAGCGCTCAGCGCCGCGCCTAGGCAGCACTCCGAACTAGCGCGAACACTCGCAGCGCCGCACCTAGTCAGTCATCCGAACTAGCGCGAACACTCGCAGCGCCCCCGAGCGCAGACCCCAGCTGACGACGCCCACCGCCCTCAGGTGCGGCAGCCGAACGCCGCGGCCACCAAGAGGGTGAAGAACTGGGCGGCCTAGCCAACGTAGCGCAGGCTCACCCTTGTCTTTGGCGGAGGAGGAGAGATTCGAACTCCCGGTGGGTTGCCCCACGGCGGTTTTCAAAACCGCTGCCTTAGACCACTCGGCCACTCCTCCAGGCGACCCTCAGCTATCACCGCCGCGCGCCATGTTCAAGGGCCGTACGCCGCCCCACAGCGCCCGGCGGCGCCCCGCGGCGCCACTGCACGCTAGGCCGCGGCGCCTTGGCTAGGTAACATGCGGCGCTGCATGCTCACCACGGAAGACCACAAACAACCGCGGCCTCCTGACGAAGCGCAGGGCGCCCCCGCGCTGGTGGTGGCCTTCCCGCACTCCATGGCGCTCTTGGTGCCGCCATCGCGGAGAGATCTGGGCCGCGCCTGGCTCGAAGCAGCGGGCCTCAACGACGCGAAGGTCAGTCGAACGCACCTTCGCTTCACCCGCGCGGGCGGCGTGCTGCAAGTGGAGGACCTGGGGAGCCGTCACGGCACCTACCTGGATGGCGTTCGGCTCCCAGCGAACCAGCCGACGCGCGTGAGCGACGGCGCCACCTTGCGCCTCGGCAACACCCTCATGGTGTACCGTGAGCACCTGAAGCCCGGCACCAGCGCCGACCCACTGGCGCCCGACCCGCGCCTGGGTGGCCCCCAGGGGCTAGTCGGTCCGTATGGGCTGCGCGACGTCGCTCACAAGCTCGAGCACCTGAAGCGTCACCCGACGCGCAACGTGCTCATCTTGGGGAGCACCGGCGCTGGCAAGGAGCTGCTCGCGCGCGCCGTCCACGACGCGCTGCGCCCCAAGCAGCGGTACGCGCCCATCAACATGACGGGCATCACCGCGACCATGTTCGAGGCGCAGCTGTTTGGCTACGTGCCCGGCGCCTACTCAGGCGCTGGGAAGGGCTCCCCGGGGCTCGTGCGCGAGCAGCAGGGCGGCACCGTGTTCTTGGACGAGCTGGGGGAGCTGCCGCTTGAGCTCCAACCGAAGCTGCTGCGCCTGCTCGAGAACCGTGAGGTGCTCCCGGTGGGCGGCACCCAGCCCGTCTCGGTGGACGTGCTGATCATCGCCGCCACCAACCAAGACCTCGTCAAGCTGCAGGCCGAACAGAAATTCCGTGAGGATTTATACTGGCGCTTCGCTGGCAGCGAGCTCCAGCTGCCCAGCCTGAGCCAGCGCCCGGAGGACGTGTTCGCGATCGCGAGCGCCATCTCCCCAGCCGGTCAGCCTTACATCCCAGACGACGTCGAGGCGCAGGCGGTGGAGGCGCTGATGCTGCACCCCTTCCCCGGCAACGTGCGCGAGCTGGCGGGGGTGCTGAAGGTGGCCGCGCAGCACGACCCGCCGCCGGGGCTCACCCTGCGCGGGGTGCAAGCGGCGCTCACGCTGCGCGGCGCCAGCGCCGCAGCGCCCAGCGCTCGCGCCCAGGCCCAAAGCCGCCCCGCGCCGCTCACCCCAGCGACCGTGGAGCGCGCCTTGGCGCAGACCAGCGGCAACCAGAGCCAAGCCGCTCGGCTCCTCGGCGTCGACCGCGGCGCCTTACTGCGCTTCCTCAAGGCCAAGCAAGCGCCGTGAAGTGAGGTGCCCAACCCCCAAAACCCGCTGAAGAGCCCGTTCGTCAGCCCAGCGACTCATCGAGCGCAGCTCACGCGCGTCGCCGGGCTCGTCATTCACACTGACTAGCGCTTCCGTCGCTGCTGCGGCGCCTTCGCGCGGCTCTTGGGGCGCGCTGGGCCAGGGCGATTGGCCGTCGTCGACACCGCGCCCCGCGCGCGCCGGGGCGCCTCCTGACGCTCCTCACGACCCTGCGCTGCCCCACGACCCTGCGCCGCACGTCCGCGACCCCGACCTGGGCCCCGCGCCTCCGCGCCCTCGCCCGCCCCAAGCACCCGCCGCGCCAACACCTGACGCCGCAAGATGGCCACGTCCTCGATCACGACGCGCACCCGGTCGCCTATTTGCACCAAGTCCCCCGTGGTGACGCCGTAGGCGCCCAGCTCGTCCTCACTCATCTCGTAGCGATCGGGCCCCAGCGCCTCGTAGCGCACCAGCACGTCCACGAACGGGTCATCTAAACTGACGAACAGCCCAGAGCCCACCACGGCCGTCACCATGCCCTCGAACTCTTGCCCCACGCGATCTTGCATGAACAGCGCGCGGTACAGGTCCGAGACCTCACGCTCCACGTCCATCACCGAGCGCTCGCGCTGACTTGAGCGCGTCGCGGCGGTGGCGAGCGCGTCCTTCGCGGCGTCGCTGACGTCCACCTGACCCCCGCGTAATAGGTGCTTCACCTGACGGTGTACCAACACGTCAGGATACCGCCGTATCGGCGAGGTGAAGTGCAAGTAGGCGTCCGAGGCCAAGCCGAAGTGCCCCACGTTGGCGATGTCGTACGCCGCCTGCTTCAGCGAGCGCAGCAGGAGGCCCTCCAGCACCTGGCGACGCGGGTGCTCATGGATCCCCTTCAGCCAGCGCCCAAGGCCGAGCGGCGTCAGCATCTCATCGAGCTCGAACGCCACCCCGAGCTTCTCGGACACCTCGCCCAGGCGCGTGAGCTTCTTCTCGTCCGGCTTGCCGTGCACGCGGAACACGCCGTGCGCCTTGCGGCGCAGCACCCAGCGCGCGACCAGCTCGTTCGCGAGCAGCATCAGCTCCTCCACGATCTGGTAAGCCCGCTTGACGCCTGGGTCCTGCGTGCGGCGGTAGATCGCGGTCGGCGCGCCCGTCTGAGGGTCCACCACGATGCGCGCCTCCGGCAGATCCAGATCGAGCGCGCCGGGCGCCATCCGCGCCCGGCGCAGCTTGGTGGCCACCTCCGACAGCACCTTCAGCTCGCGCTTCATGGCCTCGGCCTGCGTGCTGCGCGCCGGCGCCTCCGTGAAGCCCAGCGTGCGCGCCACGCCCTCATAAGTCAGGCGCGCTTGCGAGCGCATCACGCCCTCCACAATCTTCATGCGCTTCACCTTCGCCTGCTTGTCCAGCTCGGCGATCACGCACAAACACAGCCTGTCCGCCTCCGGGAGCAAGCTGCAAAGGTCCGCCGCCAGCGCCGAGGGCAGCATCGGGATCGCGCGATCCGGTAGGTAAATCGTGCAGCCCCGGCGGAGCGCCTCTTGATCGAGCGCGGAGCCCGGCTGCACGTACTCGCTCACGTCGGCGATGGCGATCCACACCTTGTAGCCGTCACCGTCGCGCTCGGCCCACAGCGCGTCGTCATGATCGCGCGCGTCCTCCGGGTCGATAGTAGGCAGGGGCACTGACCGTAAGTCCACCCGCTTATCGCTGACCACGCGCTGCACCTTGGCGGCCATCCCCTCCGCCTCGGCGATCGCCTCGCGCGGGTGCTCCTCCGTCACCTCCTCGCGCACCAGGATCTTGGCGACCTCCACGTTTGGATCGCCATCCTTACCAAGCACCTCCACCAGCTCGGCCTCGGGCGTCTCCCCCTGCGACTCAGGCCAGCGCGTGATGCTCACCACCGCCGCCTCGCCGTCCTCCCCGCGCTTCTCGCCGCGCGGCAGCGCGATGGGGCCGCGAATGCGCGCGTCGTCCGGCTCGAGCCACACCGCGCGCGCCCGGCGCTTCAGCACGCCCGCCACCCGCGGGCCGCGGCGCTCCACGATCGCCTCGATGCGACCCTCGAGCCCCCGCGGGCTGCGACCCACGACCGCCACCCGCACGCGATCGCGATGCATGGCGCCGCCGATGGCCTCCGCCGGCACGAACACGTCATCCTTGCCGAGCTGCACCACGAACCCAAATCCGCGCGGATTCACGTTCAAGAAGCCCTCCCAAGCCTCGCTGGACCTCACGCGCTCACGCGCCGCGCGGTACTTCCCGCCGCGCGCCTCCACCACGCGACCGCTCAGCGTCAGCTCATCGAGCAGCCTGCGGAGCCCCTTGCGACCGCCACGCGGCACCCGGAGCGAGTCCCCAATTTCCCCAGCGCTGAGGGCGCGACCCTCAGCCACCAACAACTTCACCACGGCCTCTCCGGCCGGTAACTCGTTCATACGGCGCTCCGTATAGTCCGGCTTCGGCCCGAACACCCGACCTAGAACCACTTTCCACCCAAGCGTCTCCCAGGCGCCCCTGCTTCGTCATGGCCGCCAGCAGCGCAGACGAGCACCGTCGGTCGTGCTCAAGGACAGCGATAGCGATGGGAGCCGCGCCAAGTGAAGGACCGCAGGAGGCGCCCCCTCGCCCTGCATGGGGATGGTTTCCCCGGTCCGTCTGGCGGCGAACTGATCGGTGCTCTAGAACCGAGCGATGCTGAGAGGTCATTGGCTGCTCGCCCTCCGTATCGCGACGCTCGTGGCGCTCGCCGCCAGCATGGCGCTGCTCATCGACTACACCACGCCGGCGGAGGCCTTCTGCTCAGCGGACTCCGCCTGCGCCAAGGTGCGGGGCAGCGGCTACGGCTACTTGTTCGGCGGCAAGCTCCCGATGCCCGCGGTGGGGCTCGCGGGCTTCTCGGTGCTCTACCTGCTCACGCTGTGGCAAGAGAGCGCGCTCGCGCGGCGGCTCATGCTGTACGGCGCGGCGGGGGCAGCGGTGGTGGGGGTGCTGCTGCTCGGCTTGCAAGCGGGGGTGATTCGTCAGTTTTGCTGGCTGTGCGTGACCACCGATCTCGCCGCGATTTTCGCTGGCTCCTTCGCGGTGATGCACTCAAAGGCTGAGCCAGCGCGCGCCGACAAGGGCGCTGAGCAGCAGACGGAGCATGCGAGTGAGCTCGCGTTTCAGCCCTGGGCGGTCACCGTGGCCGGGCTGCTCGCGGTGGCCGCGCCGGCGCTGTGGCCCCGGATGAAGCCGCAGCCGCCGGTGCCGCCTGCTATTTCCGCGTTGCAACAACCGGGCAAGATCAACGTCATTGAGTTCTTCGACTTCCAATGCCCCCATTGTCGCGCGCTGCACCCGCGCCTGATGGAGCTCAAAGCGCAATATGGGGAGCGTGTGCACTTCGTGCGCATGAATTACCCATTAGACTCTCACCCGGAGGCGCTCCCCACCGCCATTGGCCACGTGTGCGCGCGCGCGCAGGGCAAAGGTGAGGAGTTCGCGGACAAGCTCCTCCGCGCCCAACACCTGGGCGCCATCCCCTCACGCCTCACCGCCCGCGCCTTCAACCTCGACCTCGAGAAGTACGACGCCTGCGTCGAAGCCCCAGAGACACTCAAGGAGGTCGAGAAGGAGCGCCAAGTGCTGCGCGACGCGGGCATGGCCGGCCTCCCCACCACCTACATCGGGAGTCGCCGCCTCTTAGGCAATCAACCTGACGATGTGTGGGTGGACGCCTTCCGCCGCGCCGAGCAAGAGCTCACGACGGGAGAGGCCGAGACGGGTGTCCCCGCCTGGCTCTACGCTAGCGCCTGCCTGCTTCTTTTTTTGGGGGTTGGGATCGCCGGGCGGCGCCGCAGCACACCCCAGCCGACCGAAGCCACTTAAAACCCCAGCGCCCACCACACGGCGCTATTCAATGCGGTGACACTCGATACGCCCCGTGGGTTCTAACCTGTCGCACTCGACGTCGATAGCGCACCATCCGTAGTCCTTCGACACCTGAGTGTTCGTCGTCCAAGCGGCGCAGTACTGCGAGCAGGTCGTGGGTACATCGTCTGCGTAGCACCATTCCTGAAGCAAGGCTGGCAAACAGAAGCCGTACCCATGGTCCGCGCTCCTGCCACTACAAGCAGTCGATACTCCGCACGACCCACACCCCGGCCCGCAAGCACCCTTGGGACAATCCGCCCCTCGCGCTATCGCCAACGGACGACCATCGTAGGGAGAGAAGTCTGCATAGGTGCACGCGCTGGCCAAACCGAAGTCCATGAGCGAACGGCACAGCGCCTCCTCCACGCAAATCAGCCCTTCACCCGCGATGTCAGCGCACACCTCCCCATCGGCGCAGCGCCAGCAGGTGGAAATGGGCGGTGGCAAGTCCGCCATGCACACGCCGACCTTAGCCTCCGCACCATCTGCAACGAACGGCCGGCACCCGAACTGACCACAGGCCACCTCCGGCGCGCAGTTGCCCCCGCAAAGCCGCACCCCCCGGGGCGTGACACAAGGGTCGCCCACGTCCGCATCTGCCCCCGAATCAGCGCCATCTATCCCGCCATCCGTCCCCCTACCCCCGCACCCCAGGACGATGAGCGCTGGTAGCAGCCACCTCACTCGCACGACACCCCTCCCGGGACGTTCTCCTCGTAAAAAGCGCAGTCCGCCTCATCAACGCACTTGTAAGGGTGTGGCCAATTTTCGTTGCTGGGATTGGCGTTGAGGAGGAGGCAAGCCTCGCCTTCGCCACACTGACCCAGGTAGCAATGGCCAAAGCTGTAGTCCTGACAAATACCCCAAGGGTGCGTCGGTGAGCGCCCCGAACAATACTTCCCAGCCCCGCAGCCACCACAACCACCACCGCACAGCGTCAGCTCACCCACCTGCCCCGGGCAGCTTGGCGGCTGAGGTATCGGCTCCCCCGTGTACGGCGTACCGTCCGCGTACCACACGAGATCTCCTCCCCCGCGCTCCCAGAACAGCTGACCGAGGTCCTCCGGCACACAGATCGGATAATGATCGTAAAACACCACGCAAAGCTCACCATCGTGACAATAGCCACACGGGCGCTCCATCGTGAACCCTTCAGCACACACCGAGAACTCCAGCAACTCGCCACCGCCATAATCACAGTCACAGTAAGGACCATGCTCAAAGCACCCCGCCTTTGTCCCACACAAGCGTACGCCCTCATTCGACACACACTCACTCAGGCTCGCA
>CAYQAC010000066.1:0-3696 GCA_964415255.1 uncultured Polyangiaceae bacterium
TGCAGCAGCTGGAGCGGCGCCCCCACCTCACCCCCGAAGAGCAAGCCGAGGCCACCGCGCTCAAGCGCGCGAAGCTGCTGCGCAAGGACGCGATCCACGCGCTCCGCGCGAGCAGCTGAAGCCGTACGGGCTCCTGACCGCCGCCGCAGGTCGCGCTCAGGCGCGGCCGCGCAGCGCGAGACCGCGACTGCCTGTCCAACCCCCCCCTGATGAGCCCGCTCACGCGAGACCGTCAGCTGGGTTGACTGCCTCGCACCGGCGGACACCGTCGCGCTCTCTAGGGCGCGGTCAGCGTCACTGACGATGGCCCCCAGCAGGGCCCAGCGCACCCTTGCGATGCCTCACGCAGCGCTCAACGCAGTCAGCGACCTTGACGACTGAGCGCTAGCTGGATGAGCCCAATCTAGATGAGCCCCTCGCCGGGCTCACAGCATCACGCACTCGCCGGACTGGCAGGTCTCGCCCTCGGCGCACGCCGGGCTGCAACCCTCCGCGTCGCGGCTGGTCTCTTTCACGCTGGAGCTTGAGCTGCCAAGGCTATCGCGGGTGCCAAAAACGTCGTGGTTCAGGTCGGTCAGCGACTCCTCAAGGCGCGCCTTCTCGGGCTCCTTCAGGCCACCTGCGTGCTCTTGCTCGATCGCCTTGGCGATGGCGAGCCAGTACCGTGCATCCGCGCGGAAACCCAGACGGTAGTCCGTCATCCCACGCAGGTAGGCGTAGCGCGCCTGATCTTGCAGCGAGAGCGAGTCGCGATCGGGCTCTAAGCTCCGCCAAATCGCCAGCGCGCGCTCGTAGTCTTTGTCCTCCGAGTACAGGCGCTCCCCGCGGTTCAAATCTTCACGGTAGGTGGCGCACCCGCCGACGGCGATGGCGAGCAAGCTGGCAACGAAGAGGCGCGACATGGGCGGGAGCAGCCTAGCAAGGGAAGCCCGGCTCAGGTCAAGGACTTCGGCCGCTCCTCCCCTGGCGCGCCAGCCGCCTCGATGAATAGGGCCTGGGGGGACCCGGGTTTTGGGGGTTGGCTCACGCTGGGCGGCGCTTGATGACGCTCGCGGGGCACGGCGCGCGAAGCCGTCAGGTAGATAGCCGACTCACGGCCTGACATCCGTTCAGCGCGCTTCAGCGGCGCCGGTAGAGCAGGCGGTGGATCGGGAGCTGATCGGCGATGGCCCGGCGCTCCCGTGGGCTGCGAGCACCGAACGGGTTCTCATCCACCCAGGGGCTGGCGCCGAGCGGGGTGAGCTCCGGGGCGGCGCTGAGCAGGCGTTCATAGGCTTGGGCGCGCTCCTCCACGTCCGTCTGCACGAACAGCTGCCCGCCGGGCGCGAGCACGCGGCACAGCTCTGGCAGCACGGTGTCGCTCAGCACCAGGCGCTTGGCGTGGCGCTTCTTCCACCAAGGATCGGGGAAGTGCACGTACGCCACCCCCACGGACGCGGTCACGAAGCGCGGCAGCACCGCGCGGATGTCCTCACAGAACACTCGGGCGCGCGCGCCGTAGCCGCGCTCACGCAGCTGATCATCCACCAGGGTGGACCACTTGCGCTTGATTTCAAACCCGAGGATCCGCACCGCCGGGTCGAGCGCCACGCGCTCGAGCAGGAAGCCGCCGCGCCCAGGGCCGATCTCGAGCTCCACGGGCCCCTCCCCGCTCACCAGCTCGCGCGGATCGACAAGCTCCAGGTCAGGCAGCCGAGGTGCGTGAGCGTAAGGGTAGACGCGCATCGGGCGGAGCCCTACCACAAATCCGCCTCACCACCGCCCCGCGCCGAGCGAGCCCGCCAAGGTCAACGCCTTGAGGCAGACCAAGGTGCTATACCGAGGCCCCATGCAGCGGCAGCAGCTCGGCATCACCGGCCTCAGCGTCACCTCCCTGGGTCTCGGCACCTGGGGGCTCAGCGGCGACGGCTATGGGAAGGTGGCTGAGGCCCAGCAGGACGCCGTGATCGAGCGCGCCCGCGCGCTCGGCCTCACCTTGTACGAGACGGCGGACGTGTACGGGCACGGGGAGATGGAGCGGCGCCTCGGGCGCCTCTTGAAGGACGACCCGCGCGCCGTGGTGGTCACCAAGGCTGGCACCGATCGCAGCGCGAGCCCGCCACGAAAACGTTTTGATCCTGACTACCTACGGCGCGCCATCAGCGAGAGCGTGGAGCGCCTCGCGCTGCCACGCATCGTGGTCTTGCTCCACAACCCCTCGCTCAAGGCGCTTGAGCGTGACGAGGCGACCGGGGTGCTGCGTGAGCTCACCGAGTCTCAGGTGATCCGCGGCTGGGGGGTGAGCGCCGGTGACATCGAGACGGGACGCGCGGCGCTCGAGCGCGGCGCGCAGGTGCTGGAGCTCGCCTACAACGCGCTGTGGCGCCGCGACCTGCAAGAGCTCTCCAGCGAAATTGAGGCGCACCAAGCGGCGCTGCTCGCGCGCAGCGTGCTCGCCCATGGGCTGCTGTGCGGGCACTGGTCCGCTCACAAAGACTTCGCTGACGGGGACCACCGCGGTGAGCGCTGGACCCCAGACGACCTCCGGCGCCGCGTGGGGCAGCTGGCGGCGCTGCGCTCCATCATCGGCGGGGACGTGCTCACCATGCGCGCCGCGGCGCTGCGCTTCGTGCTGGCGACGCCGGTGGTCACCAGCGCCATCTTGGGGCCGCGCAGCGTGGTGCAGCTCGATCAGCTGGTGCGCGAGGTGGGCCGAGAGCAGCCCTACCTCAGCGCCGAGAAGCTCACCAAGCTCGAAGTCAGGCTCACTGACGTGGGGGCCACCTCGTGAGGCGCGAGGCCCTCACGGTGATGCACGAGCTGGCGTGCCGCGCCGCCGAGCTGATCCGCGCGGTGTATCAGACCGACTTCCAAGTGGACTACAAGGCCCCGACTGATCCTGTCACCCAGGCTGACCGTCAGGCTAACGATCTGATCGTGGCGGGGCTGCGCGCCGCCTTCCCAGACGTCGCGATCGTGGCGGAGGAGTCGGACGCCGCCAGCTACGCCGACTTCCGTGAGCGGGAGCGCGTGTTCTTCGTGGACCCGCTCGACGGCACCCGGGAGTTCGTCGACAAAAACGGCGAGTTCGTGGTGATGCTGGGCTTGGTGGAGGGCGCGCGTGCGGTGGCCGGGGTGATCCACGCGCCGGTGCTCGACGTGGCCTGGCTCGGGCTGGTGGGTGAAGGCGCCTGGGAGGTGGACGCTCAAGGCGCGCGGCGCGAGCTCACGACGTCACGCGGGGTGCCGCTCAAGGAGGCGCGGGTGGTGGCCAGCCGCACCCACCGCACCGAGGACACCCAGCGCGCGCTCGACATCTTGGGCGTGGGGTCGGTGAGCGCGCTCGGCAGCGCGGGGCTGAAGGGCGCGGAGGTGGCGCGCGGCTTGGCCGAGGCCTACGCCTCACCCGGTACCGCAGGGAAACGCTGGGACGCCTGCGCGGTGGACGCGCTGGTGACCGCCGCGGGGGGTCAGGTGAGCGACGCGTTCGGGGACCCCATCGACTACCGGGGCGCGAGCCTCACGAACTCGCGGGGGCTCGTGGCGACCAACGGCGAGCTCCATCGCGTGCTGCTTGAGCGCCTTGAAGTCGCTCGCGCGGCGCTCGGGTAGCGCCCATGACCGAGCTCATGACCGCGCCCGTGGCCACCGCGCCGCGCCTGAGCGCGGGGAGGCCGCTGCCGGAGGCCGCGGACGTGGTGGTGATCGGCGCGGGCG
>CAYQAC010000066.1:3706-25933 GCA_964415255.1 uncultured Polyangiaceae bacterium
TGATGGGCCTCAGCGTGGCCTATGAGCTGCTGCGCGGCGCCAAGCGCGCTGGCCGTCGGCTCAAGGTGGTGGTGGTGGATCGCGGCTACCTCGCCGGGGGTGCCAGCGGGCGAAACGGCGGCGGCGTCCGCGCCCAGTGGTCCACCGAGCTGAACATTGAGCTGATGCGCGAGAGCCTGGAGCTGTGCGCCGCCTTCGCGCGCGAGCACCGCATCCACACCTGGTTTCGCCGCGGCGGGTATTTGTTCGTGGCTAAGGCACCAGCCAAGGTGGCAACCCTCGAGGCGAGCGTCGCGCTCCAGCGCCGAGCTGGGCTCAGCACTGAGCTGCTCGACGGCTCACGCGCCGCCCAGCTAGTACCGCAGCTGAACGCGGAGGCGATCGGCACCGCGAGCTACAACCCGAGCGACGCGGTGGTGTTCCCTTGGCCGTTCATCTGGGGCTATGCGGACAGCGCGACACGGCTCGGGGCGGAGGTGCACCCCTTCACCGAGGTGACGGCGATTGAGCACACAGGGGGGCGCGTCGAGCGCGTCGTCACCCAGCGCGGCGCGATCCGCGCGGAGGTGGTCGTCAACGCCGCCGGGGCCTACAGCCCCAAGGTGGCGGCGCTCGCCTCCGTCTTGCTGCCCAACACCCCTCATCGCCACGAAATCTGCGCCTCAGAGCCGCTCAAGGCCTGGCTCACGCCGCTCGTCGCCGACCTCGACACCGGCCTCTATTTCTCGCAGTCGAGCCGCGGTGAGCTGGTCGGCGGTGTGAGCGATCCGAGCGCTCCAGACGACTACGATCAGGGCTCTTCAGCGCGCTTCCTCGCGCTCTACTCGCGCGCCTTGCTGCGGCTCTGCCCAGGGCTTGAGCGCTTGAAGGTGCTCAGGCAATGGGCTGGGCTCTACGACCTCACACCCGATCGTAACCCGATCGTTGGTGAGGTTGACGAGCTGAGCGGCTTCTTTCAGGCCTCCGGCTTCATGGGCCACGGCTTCATGATGGCGCCGGTGATAGGTCAGCGCCTCGCCCAAGCGATCCTCACGGGGAGCATGGATCCTCGGCTGGTGCCTTGGAACCTGCGACGGTTTGCGTCAGGGGAGCTGCTCGATGAGGGGATGATCATCGGCTGACGCTGCTCCCTCACAGCGCGGTGCCCAACCCCCAAAAACCCCTGAGCTAGCTCGACCGTCGAGCCGGGGAGCCGCACCCTGACCGCCGGCACCCCTCGGAGCGCCGCTCACGCCTGCTGCCCATCGGTCGCCTCAGCTCCCGCCCCACGCGGCTCACGCTCCCTCGTACAGCTTCAAAGGATCCTTCCATCGTGACCGCACGCGCGGTGGCTCCTGGTGCCAAGCTGGAGCGTCATGACAAGGCGTCATGACCCGGCGCCGAGAGGCATCAGAGCAGGTTTGACATCGCTCTGCCTCCAAGCGTACCGTGACGCCCAAGCGGGAAGCTGGGGAGCCTGGACGAGCACGGCGCCTGACAGGTCGGCGACCCTGACTCTCCCCTCACCACCGCCCATCGTCCCCAGGTTCTGCCTGGGGGTTTTCGCCCTCAGTCTCAGCCCCGCCGTCTCTTGGAGGAATCAGATGCTCCGCTCTACGCGCACCCTTGCGTCGCTCATCCGCTCGTTGACCTTCGGTACGGCTATGGTCATTGGGACCACAGCGGTCAGCACGACTGTCATTGGTTGTAAAGACGAGAGTCAGCCCGAGTACTGGGTCGAGAAGCTCGGGGAGACCGCTTGGAAAGCGCGCTCCATCAAGCGGCTGGAGCAGTTCTTTGAGGACGCGCTCACCAAGGCGAACAAAGACCGCACTCGCCCCGAGGTGACCAGCTTGCTCGACCAAATCGTCGAGCCGCTCACCCAGGTCTACGTCACCGACTTTGACGCGCTGGACTCCAAGACGCGCACCGGGCTCATCAAGCTGCTCGCCTCGTTCCAAGATGAGCGCACCGCGCCAGCCCTGAAGAAGGCCTTCGAAGAGTTCGCGAAGAAGCCGAAGGAGAAGGACTACGAGGACATGCGCTGGGCCTCGCGCGCCACGGGCGACCTGCGCAAGGCCGGCAAGGGCGCGGACCTCGCGGAGCCGATGCTGAACGCGTTCCTCAAGCTCAAGTTCACCTCCATGGTGGGCGGCATGACCTTCAAGGATTTGACGGCGGCCATGCTGATCAAGCCGGAGAAGAGCTGGTCAGGTCCGCTCATCGCCCTGCTCAGCACGGATATCGAGAAGCCGAAGCAGGGCGAGCTCGAGCTGCAACGCCAAATCAACGACCAGATCTTCTGGCAGACCACGGCGGCCCGCCTGCTCGGCGAGATCGGCGACCCAGCCGCGGTGGAGCCGCTGTTCATGATCGTGCTCGACCCCACCAAGGGCTCGGTCGCGACCACCGCGGTGATGGCGCTCGTCAAGCTCGGCAAGCCCGCCACCGACACGGCGGTCAAGGTGCTGAAGGGCGAGGACGAGAAGCTCAAGACGCACTCGCTCGCCCGCATGCAGAAGTTCACCGAGGCCAAGGAGCCGCCGAAGGACGAGCCCTACCTGCAGATGGCCGCGGTGGTGCTCGGCACCATGGGCCGCGCGGAGACCATCCCCACCATGATCGAGGTGATGAAGGCTCAGAAGGGCGGCAACCAGGCCTTGGTGGCGTCTGAGCTCGCCAAGATCCCCGCGACAGACGTCAGCAAGGCTGCCTTTAAGGAGGTGTTCGCCTCTCAGAGCATCGACTCGCGGATGCCGCCAGGCGGAGCCAACTCGCTGCTCGCCTTGACCGAGCAGGCGACGCTGTTCTTCGACGCTGATCTGACCACCTGGCTGCTTGAGCAGGCGGACAAGCAGAAGGGCTCCGGGGACGACGTGAAGACGCTGCAGGCGAACCTGACCGTCTCCGCGATGAAGCTCATGAAGCCTGACCAAGTCGCCGCCGTGAAGGCCGCCGTGGAGAAGTACGGCACCAAGATCGAGAAGGACTTGTTCGAGGAGGCTGACAAGCTGATGAAGGAGTGCGGGGACCGCGCTGCCTGTTACCTTGAGCGCGTGGAGAAGAGCGAGAACCAGGACCAGAAGAAGCAGTTCACCGGCATGAAGGCCGCCTACATGATCGGCATCTTGGGTGACGACGCGGCTCGCGACTCGCTGATCGAGCGCCTGGACTCGATCGAGAACCCTGCCATCCGCCACGTGGTGGCGAACGTGATCGACCGCCTCACTCCCCAGGGCTCAGTGGAGGTGGCGGACAAGCTCCAGAAGATCATCGACAGGAACGCTGAGAGCCCTGACGCTCAGAAGGCGCGCGGCGACCAGTCCCTGCAGGGCGTCGCCTACCGCGTCCGCGCACGCGTCAGCTCCTGATCCCAAACGGAGCGCAGCGGACAGCCTCCGCAGTGCCACAGCGCCGCAGTGCCACAGCGCCGCAGTGCCACAGCGCCGCAGTGCCACAGCGCCGCAGCGCCGCGGCCCCCCCGCAGAGCCGAGCCGTTTCGCTCGGCTCGCGGGCTTTTTGTGTTCGGGTTTTGGGGTTTGGCGAGGCTGCGCCCCGTGGCTAACACACGCGCCGCGCTAGAGCGCCGATCCGTTTGCCGCCACACGAGCCCGGAAAAGCGCTCCCATGCAGGGCGAGGGCGCGCTCGTCGCGTCACGGCGCTCCAAGGGCGCGCGGCGCGGGGTGCGCTGGTGCTACGGTAGGCGCGTTTGGCATGGCTATCTTGCGTATCCACATCTTAAGCGGTGAGCTAGCTGGGGAGGTCGTCGAGCCTCTCGGCGACCGCGTCACGCTAGGGCGCAGCGCCCAGGCGGACGTCACCTTCCCGGCGGCGTCACACATCTCCGCTGAGCACCTCGTGATCGAGCTGAGCGGCGACATCGCCACCGTAACGGACTCAGGGAGCACGAACGGCACGGAGCTGGTGCGCGGCGACGCGCGCACGCCCATCACGGATCCTGAGCCGCTTGAGAGCGGTGACGTGCTCGCGCTCGGGGGTCGCGCCGGGGAGCCGCTCGAGCTGCGAGTCGAGCTGCTGCAGGACGACGACGCGCAGGTTGTCACCACGCGGCCCCTGTCGGAGCTCGGCCGCGTGAGCGATCCGCGCCGCGATCAGACGCTGCGCGCCTTGATCGCCACCCAGATGAACATCGGCGCGGCAAGCTCGCTCGATCAGGTCATCATCGCGATCGCCGACGCGGCGCTTGAGCTGGTGCGCGGCGCCACCCACGTCACCGTGGTGCTCCGCGAGCTCGACGGTGAGCGCTTCGTGCCGGCGCTGTCACGCGTGCGCACGGAGGCGGGCTACGTCACCCAGGCGCGCGTCCCGCTCACCCGCAGCGTGTACCGTAAGGTGGTGAGCGAGCGCTGCGCGGTGCTCGCGGCGGACGCGCCCCGAGAGACGTTCAGCTCAGAGTCGCTGCTCGGCGCGGGGATCCGCAGCACGATTGGCGTGCCCCTGTGGCGCGGTGAAGAGCTCATCGGGGTGCTCCAAGTGGACAACCGTGACCGCCCAGCGATGTTCAACGACACCGACGTGGAGGTGCTCGGCGCGCTGGCCGCCAACGCGTCGCTCGCGGTGGACAACGCGCGCCTCATCCGGCGCTTGGAGGACGCCGAGCAGCGCCTCACGAAGGAGAACAGCTACCTCCGGCGCCGCGACCAGCACCTGAGCGGGGGTCGTCAGATCATCGGACAAAGCCGCGCCATCGCGCAGCTCTTGGAGCAGCTCGACAAAGTGGTGAACACCCGCGTGACGGTGCTCATCGAGGGGAAGACCGGCACCGGCAAGGAGCTGATCGCCAGCGCGGTGCACCACCGCTCTCAGCGCCGCGAGAAGCTCTTCGTGGCGCAAAATTGTGCGGCGCTGCCCGAGCACCTGCTCGAGAGCGAGCTGTTCGGTCACAAACGGGGCGCCTTCACCGGCGCCACGGAGGAGAAGAAGGGCCTGTTCGACGTCGCTGACGGCGGCACCCTGTTCCTCGATGAGGTCACGGAGATGCCGCTCACGCTTCAAGCGAAGCTCTTGCGTGTGCTGCAGGAGGGCGAGATCCGCCCGGTGGGCGCCACCCAAACGCGGCACGTGGACGTGCGCATCGTGGCGGCGACCAACCGCGACCTGGAGGGCGAGGTGCGTGATGGCAAATTCCGCGAGGATTTATACTACCGGCTGAAGGTGTTCCCGCTCTCGGTGCCCACCCTCGCGGAGCGGCGCGAGGACATCCCGCTGCTCGCGAACCACTTCCTCACGCGCTACTCGCGCGAGTACGGGCGGCGCCTGGCCGGCTTCGATCAGCCGGCGACCGAGCTGCTCGTTGCCTACCCCTGGCCAGGCAACGTGCGTGAGCTGGAGAACGAGGTGCAGCGCTGCGTGATCCAAGCCGGGGAAGAGGAGCTGGTGGGCATCAGCCTCTTGAGCGAGCGGGTGCGGCAGGTGGAGGGCTTGGTGCAGCGCGCCGCCGCGACCACCGGCACGCTCAAAGATCGCATTGAGCAGGTGGAGAAGTTCCTCGTCGCTGAGTGCCTGCGCGAGCACGACAACAACAAGACCAGCGCCGCGAAATCCCTCGGCATCACCCGCGAGGGCCTCCACAAGAAGCTGAAGCAGCTCGGCCTCTCGTAGGCTCACGGTGCGGTGCCGTCTAACCCCCAAACCCTGAGCCCTCTTCGACGTGACCCCTGGCCTCATCGGGCTTCGCGCGCGGCGGTCAGGCTTTGCACGCAGCGCCCTACTCATCGGGCTCAGAGTGTGGCAGGGGATCGGGATGCGACGCCTCAGCTTCACCGCCCTGCTCAGCCTGCCGCTCCTGACGCTCGCCTGCGACGACGCCTCCAAGAGCGCGCCGGCCAGCGCCGAGCCCAGCCAGGCCGCCTCCGCAGCCGTCAAAGGCCCTGACGATTCAAAAGATGGCGCCGAGGTGGCAAAGCAGGCCCAGGCGGCGAGCGGCCTGCTCGCGGTGGGCGCTGAGGTGCCCAAGGTGGAGACGGTGGCGCACGACGGCGAGCCCGTGTCGCTCGAGAAGCTGAGGGGGCGCCCGGTGGTCGTGTACTTCTACCCGAAGGATGACACCAAGGGCTGCACGCTGGAGGCCGAGCAGATCCGCGATAAGCACGAGGACCTGACTAAGCTCGGGGTGGTGCTGGGCGTCTCCAGCGACAGCAATGAGTCCCACGTGGACTTCGCCAAGAAGTACTCGCTGCCGTTCAAGCTGCTCCCCGATACAGATCAGACGATCGCGAACGCCTTCGGGGTGCCGGTCACCCGCGGTTTCGCCAAGCGCGTCACCTTCATCATCGACAAGGACGGCAAGGTGGCGAAGGTGTTCCCCGACGTCGCGCCCGACGGGCACGCGGAGGAGATCTACGCCGAGCTCAAGAAGCTGGCCGGCTGAGCCGGATGACCGCCTCCGTCGAGCCCATCACGGGTGAGGCCGAACTTGAGCTCTCTGATGTCGTCGACGCGCTCGACGCCCAACCGGGCTCGCGCTTCAAGGCGATGGTCGGGCTCGCGCTGTCGGCGACGGCGATCGCCGTGGTGGTGCGCGCCACGCCCGAGGGCGGCAGCCAACCGCTGCCAGTGATCGCGCTGTTGCTCGCGGCGCCGCTGATCGCCCGCCTCGGTAAGCGCCTGGTAGCGCAGCGCATGTACCGCGGCATGCGCCCCAGCGAGCGCCAGCTGGCGCTCACCGTCAGCGAGCGTGGGCTGGACGTGAAGCTCGGCTCCACGCGGAGCCACCTCAGCTGGGAGCAGGTGCTCACCTCCCGAGAAGGTCAGCGCACCTGGCTAATTTACACCAGCCCCACCGCGTTCATCGTGGTCCCCAAGCGCGCCTTCAAGGCCGACCTGCTGGGGGAGGCGCTGAAGCGCCACCTACAAGGCGGCGTGAACGCCGCGCGCCCCTGGCAGCCACAGCTCCTGCTGTGGGCGCTCTTGCTCGGCGCCGCCCTGCTGCTCGCCACGGTGCTCTAGGTTCACTGGATGCCGTACTGGCTGAGGCGCCGGTAGAATGTGCGCCGCGGCATCCCGAGCAGCTCCGCCGCCTTCACTCGGTTCCAGCTGCTCGCCTTCAGCGCCTGAAGGATGCGCTCTCGCTCATCCAGGCGGTGCTGGCTGAAGCTGCTCTTCGTGGACGCGCTCGCTGAGCCGCTCGAGGACGAGCCGCTGCGGCTGGTGGTGGTGGTCGTCGTCAGGGTGCTGAACGAGGCGGCGGCGCGGCCATCCGGCAGGTCAAGATCCTCCTCCTCCACCTCTGGCTTCTCCCCGAGCACCCAGGCGTTCAAGAGCACGTGCTCCAGCTGCCGCACGTTGCCTGGCCAGTGGTAGCCGCGCAGGCGCTTCATCGCCTCCCGGCTCACCGTCTTCTTGTCGCGCTTGTAGCGCGTCGCGAACAGCCCAAAGAAGTGATCCACCAGCTGGGGGATGTCCTCCGTCCGCTCGCGGAGCGGCGGGATGTGCACCTCCACCACGTGGATGCGGTAGAATAAATCCTCGCGGAAAGTGCCCTCCTCCACCATCGCCTGCAGATCGCGGTTGGTGGCGCACACCACGCGGACATCCACCTCCTGCTCCACCGCGCCGCCCACCGGCCGCACCTTGCGCTCTTGCAGCACCCGGAGCAGGCCCGCCTGCATGCGGTGAGGCATCTCGCCGATTTCGTCGAGCAAGAGCGAGCCGCCGTCTGCCTCCCGGAACAGGCCCTTGCGGTCGCGGTCGGCGCCCGTGAAGGCGCCACGCACGTGACCGAACAGCTCACCTTCCAGCAGGTGCTCCGGGATGGCCCCGCAGTTCACCCCCAAGAACGCCCGCTTCGCGCGCGCCCCCGCTTGATGGATCGCGCGCGCGACGACCTCCTTGCCGGTGCCGCTCTCACCGGTGATGAGCACCGGCACGTCGGTATCCTTCACGCGCTCAATCAGCGAGTACACGCGGCGCATCGCGCGGCTCGTCCCCACGAGCCCCATGTAGCCGAAATGCCCGTACAGCGTCTCTTGGACGTCCTTCAGCTTGCGCCGCGTGAGGCGCAGGCGCTCGGTGCGCTGCTCCAGCAGCTCACGGAGCCGCGCCTGAGCCTCACGGAGCTGCGCGTTGCTCTGCTCAAGCTCCTCGGCGCGCGCCTGGTTCTCACGCAGGAGCCGAGTGAACTCCAGCGCGATCGCCGCTTGATCACCGAAGGCCGAGAGCGTCGCCAGCTCCGCCTCGAAGCGCTCCCCGGCGCGCTGCCGGGTCTCCACGTACAGCGCGCCGATCGGCTCACCACCGGGCGCGAAGATGGGGACACAGGCCACCGCCTGGAGCGAGAGCTGGTGCACTGAGGCGTAGCCCTGCATGCGCGAGTCGTCGCGCGCGCTCTGGGTGACCAAGGGCGCGCCGCTGTCTATCACCTGGCGCGCGACGCCGCGGGAGAACTCCGCGTGCGATGGATCGCCCGCGCTGGTGCGCGAGGTGTGGGTGCTGAGCGAGCCGTCCGGCTCCACCAAGATCAAGTAGCCGCGCTCTGCCTGCACCAGCGCCACGGCGTGGGAGGTGATGCGCGCCGCGAGCTGGCTCAGATCGCGCTCACGAGCGAGGCTCGCGTTCACCTCAAGCAGGTGCGCCAGGCGCTGCTCGAGCGGCGTGCTGGTGAAGCCGCTGATCACCTGTCGCTCCCCGAAGGGAGGGAGCGGCGCCACGCGCGGCTGGAAGCCCGCGAGCTCCGTGCGGCTCAGCGCCGCGGAGTCGCGCTCTGCGCGGCCCTTCAGCGCGCGGCGCCGCGAGTCATTCCAGTACACCTCGCGCAAGTCGCGCGGTAGCCGCGCGGCGATCTCCTCCAAGACGTCGAGCGCCTCCTCGCGGAAGCGGCGCGCGGCCGTGGGCCGCTCAGAGGCCTCGGCCGCGTCCGCCAAGGCCTCCAGCGCGCGCCACACCCACTCCTTCTGGCCCGCCTCCTTCGCCTTCGCGAGCGCCTCTGCCCCCAGCTCCTGCGCGCGCGCCTCCTCCCCCATGATCCAGGCGACGCGGCTCGCCGCCAGCAGCCGCAAAGGACGATGAGCTGACGAACCTGCGAGCGCCTCATCCGCCTGCGCCAGCACCTGGCGCAGCTCCTCGAGATCGGGCGCAGGCAAGCGGCTCGCGATCAAGAGGCCCTCCAGCAGCGCCTCCGCGGCGTCGATGCTGCGTCCCACCGCATCGTAGGCGGCGGCGCTAGCCTGGTAGAGCCGCACCGCGCGCTCAAGCTGCCCGACGCGGCTCGCGAGCTCCGCCTGCAGGCCGGAGAGCTGCGCGTTGAGCATCGGCGGCAGGCTCTCGCGCTGCTCCTCCAAGAGCTCAATGCTCTCGCGAGCGCGCGCCACGCGCCCCAAGTAGAGATCCGTGTTGGCGAGGTTGAGCAGCGCGTTGCGCGTCGTGGAGCGCCTCCCTGACCTTCGCCCCAAATCCACCGCTGCCTCGAAGCGCTGCACCGCGCCCGCGATGTCACCGCTCACCTTGAGGAGGCCCGCTAGGTTCAGCTGCGCGGTGCTGAGCAGCCCCGCGTCGCCGGCGCGCTCGCCCGCTACGATGCACTGCTCGTAGGCCTCGCGAGCCTCATCAATGCGATCAGCCCGCTGCAGCACGAGCCCGCGCGAGACGAGCGCCACCGCCTCCACCCGCGGCGCCGAGGCGCTCTGCGCGCGCGCGACAGCACGCTCGAAGGCGGCGAGCGCCGCCTCCGTGTTGCCCAAATAGGCGTCCCCCAAGCCGTGGAACGCCAGCGCCTCAGCGCCGAGCGCGCTGACGTCCTCCGTCAGCGGCCGCAGCACCGACAGCGCGCGCGCGTAGTCGCCGGTCGAGACGTAAGCGCGCCCGACGTAGAGCCGCCACAAGAGCGCCTCAGGCGAATCAGGCGCCGCGCGCGCGAGCTCACCGACCTGCTCAAGCCGCGCGAGGGCCGCGGGAGCGTCCCCAAGGCCCAGCTCGAGGCGCGCCCACAAGGTCTCCAGCGCGAGCCGATCTTCTCCACTAGTCTGCACCGCCGCGAGCGCCGCGCGCGCGTCATCGAAGCGACCACGCTCCAGGTAGTAGCTCGCGCGCAGGTGAGGATCCGCTGGGACCTCCAAGCTCGCCGCGCCACCGGCGAGCGCCCTGTCTACGTCGGCCTCCGAAGCGACCGGCTGTGCGGCGAGCGTCTCCATCAAGCCCCGCAGCGCCCCAGGACGCCCAGCTCCAGCTTTGACCACGTACGCCAACAGCCGCCCGGTGAGCGACGGCATCGCGCGGCGCACCAGCTCCTCTGACGCGCGCGCCTCAAGCGGCGGCACCTCAAAACGCTTCGCACCCGCGCTGAGCTGGGAGTCCCCCACCAGGACGAGCCGCGCGCCGGCCTCCGCGAACTCAGCCACCAGGCGCGCCCCAGCTTGCCCGAGCCGACCCGCGTCATCCACCAAGATCACGAGGCCCGCGCGATCGCGGAGCTCCTCGAGCTCCGCCGCGGCCACCTCATCGTCGTCGACGACATCGTCATCTAACCAGACTACTGCGCGCCCCTCCACCCCTAAGGACCACGCGAGCCGCCGGAGCAGCACACTGCGCCCGGAGCCGAGCGGCCCCTCGAGCACCAAGCGACCCCCGCGCGGCAGCGCGCGCACCGCGCGCTGCAGCTGCTCGGCGGTGGCGTCGATGCCCACCACCGGCCAAAGCTCACGGCGCACGCTCGCGCCAGCGCCCGGCTTCAAGCCGAGCGCGCGCCGCAGCGCCGTCGCCAGCTCGTCCACCGAGGGGTGGCGCTCCGAGGGCTCAGCCAAGGTAGCCCGCTCCACCACCTCGCTGAGCTCGCGCCGCGCGCGTGAGCTGAGTGAGCCCTTGCTGGCGCTCGCGAGTGTATCGGCGATGGTGACGCCCAGCGCGTACACCTCCGCGCGCACCGTGAGCGGTTGCCCCGCGAGCAGCTCGGGCGCGGCGTAGCGCGGCGTGAGCCCCTCTGGGCGCGCCCCAGACTCACGCCAGGGCGCCGCCAACCCCAAATCCACGAGCGTCGCGTCGCCCTGATCGCTGACGATGATGTTGTGCGGCTTCACGTCACCGTGGAGCAAGCCCGCGCGGTGCACCAAGGTGAGCTGATCTGCGGCGCGCGCCAGCGCGAGCAGCGCGCGCTCAGCGTCACCGCTCGCGATCAGCGCGTTCAGGCTCTGCCCCTCCGCCAGCTCCCGGAGCATGAAGGGCCGGCCGCTGCCGGCGAGCCTGCCGAAGCGCACCACGCGCGGCACGCCGAGGCCCTCCAAGCCGCTCAGCGCCACCGCCTCACGCACCAGCGCGTCCATCTCGCGCTCGGTCGCGGTGGGCGAGAGCATCTTCAGGGCTAGCCGTTCGTCAGTGTGGCGATCTTTAACCGCCCACACCTCACCGCCACCGCCCTCCCCTAGCCGCGCCAGCGGCTCGTAGCGCGCTGGCAACCTGAGCTCGGCGCCAGCCGGCGCCGCGTGATCCTCGTCAGCTCCCGCTGAGCTCACAGGCCGTAGTCAGCCCCAAGCCCCATGAAGAAGCCGCTGGTGCCGAAGCCGAGATCGAGGCGCATGACGAAGCTCTTGGCCGGCTTGAACCTGAGGCCCGTCTGGAGCGCGAGCCAAGGGAACACGATGGGCTTGCCGCCGCCATTAGCCCACGACGGCTCGCCATAGCTGCCATAGTGATCATTGTCGTCACCGCAGAACTCAGGGTCTGGGTTCCCAGGGCCGGTGCAGCGTTGGTAGTCGTCTGAGCCACCCGGGCCTGGGTAAGCCTGCACGCGGTTCAGGTCACCGAACATGACCCCGAGCCCCACGCCGGCGCCGTAGTTCAGCGAGAACGCGGGGGTGAACTCCTGCGACCACAAAAAGTCTGAGGTGATGTAGATCGCCTTGAGCTTGCTGTTGACGATCTCCCAGGCCTTCTCGGTGTCGCTGGCGGACTTGAAGGGGGTGTCATCCATCGCGTAGTTCGCGAACCAGAGCCCGAAGTTGTACTCGAAGCCGTCCTTGCGGATCGCGAACTCGGGGCCGCCCGAGTGCACCACCACGGTGCGCCCGCCGTCGCCGAACAGGTTCACCATGAACTTGGGGATGATGATGGTGCGGTAGCGCAGCCCCACGAAGTAGTAAGTCTTGCCCGGCAGCTCCAAGGCTGAGTCACCCTGGTCAGCCTCCGTGACCATCAAGCCACTGGTCCCCTGCGGCTCAGGCGACTCCACGTCTCCGGAGCCGACCACAGCCTCTGGCTCTGGCGCGTCGCCGCTCGCCCCGGGCGTGGGATCCACCCCAGGCGCTGGCGTTGGGTCAGCGCCCGGCGCGGCGACCGGCTCCTCTGCAGGTTGCGCTGCGGCGGACGCCGCTTGGAGCATGAACGCGCACAAGGCGAAGCTGAGGGCGAAGCGTGGTGACATGCATTTCTCCTGAATTCGAGCGCTGGGTGCTCGCCTCATGGGCGGGATGGCACACCCAAGCGCGACCGAGTGTGCCATGGCACACCTCCCGATGATAGGGGGGAACTCCAGCACCTAGCGCGCACCACGACAGGAGCCATCAAGCAGCCAGTAAGCGGCCCGTGTCCCTCGCGGGTGCGGACGATCGACGGCGCGCCTCCCAAAGGGCAGCCCTGAAGGCCACTTGGTGGCACACTCACCTCCCCATGCTCCTTCAACCCACCCCAGGGCCGCGCGGCGCGCTTCACAGGCTCCGCCTGGGGCGCCCAAAGCGGAGGCTCGCACCCAAGCCCGCGCCTGGGAGGCTCATCGCGTGATCTTAGACGCTAGCGTGGTGGAGCAGACGATCGACTTTGGCGCGCCGAAGGCGTGGTTCGTCAAGCAGCTCATCATGACCGGTGAGGGCAGCACGCCGCTCTCCATCGTGCGTAAGCGCGCGGCGCTAGGCCCGCCCACCGGCGCCGCCACGGAGGCGCTCGCCAAGCCGTGCCGGGCTGCCTTGCTGCTCATCCACGGCTACGGCCAGAACCGCTACGCCTGGCACCTGCCGTCGCGCAGCATGGCGAACCACTTGGCGGCGGCGGGCTACGACGTCTTCAACGTGGATTTGCGCGGCCACGGCCGCAGCGAGCGCCTGGGGGCGCGCCTGCCGGAGCGCGTTGAGCAGTTTGTTCAGGAGGACTTACCAGCGGCGATGGCGAGCGTGCACCGCCTGAGCGGCCACTCGAAGATCTTCCTGGTGGGGCACTCGCTCGGCGGGCTGTGTGCTTACGGCGTCGCGGCGTCGCGCCCGGAGCAGGTGGCGGGCGTCGTGAGCATCGGTTCGCCGTATCACTTCACGCGTGGTACGCGGGTGCTCGCGGGTTTGGCTGACGCCTTCCTCGCGCTAGATAAGCGGCTCGGCGTCCCCGACATCGCGATCCCAGCGCGCTGGTATGGGCGCTTCGTGGGTCACGGGCAGCGCATGGTGAACAGCCGCCTCTACCCGGTGCCGCTCCGCGGCTTCCGGCGCCGCTCCATGGAGCGTGAGGTGCTGCGCGAGCACATGGCGCTCGCGATGGACCAAGGCAGCGTGGCCACCATGCGCACGCTGTTCGCCTGGGGCGCCGAGTCACGCGCCTCAAGCACCACGCCGCTTTTTGGCCTCACGGAGCGCTTCGAGAACCTGGATTCTCCGCTGCTCGTTATCGCCGGCACCAACGACGATCTGGCGCCGCCCGCGTCCGTCAAGCCAGCTTACGATCGCTCCCACGCAACGGACCGCAGCTACCGCGAGCTACCCTTCGGCCACATCGATCTGCTGGTCGGCCGCGACGCGCCCCGCTTCGTGTGGCCCTTGGTGGAGCGCTGGGTCGCCCGACGCCTGAGCGCACCCGAGCCCATCGCTCAGAGCGCCTAGGCGCTTTTCTTTTGGGGGGGGTTTGGCACCGAGCCTCACGGCTCTGCCGCCAGGCAGGGGGCGGCCGCCCCCTGCGAGGACGACGGTGCTCTAGGCGCGCTACTTTTGCGCCTTCAGCCGCTCAATCTCCGCCTCAAGCTTCTTCACCCGGCGCTGCAGATCTTTATGCTCAGTCTCACTGACTAGACGCATCATCTTGGCGAAGCGCTCGGTCTGCTCCTCCGTGAAGGTGTTCACCTTCCCCGGCACCTGCACCACCGACATCATCGCCTTCATGAACTGCTCGTTTTGCATCAGCTTGAGCACCCGGGGGTCCCCCATCAGCTCCAGCCCCTTCTTGCGGACGGTGTCTTTCAGGCTCATTAGTGCCCTTTTTAGCCGCCGCGCGCCGACAAAGCCAGCGCAGGCGCACGCCACCTGAGCGCTGGCACGTGGCCATGAAGGGGCGCCGCCGCCGGAGCGGCCCGGGGCACGCAGCCAAGAGCGCCGCGCCACCTGAGCTCAGGCGGCCGCTGCTTCAGCGGGGCTCGCCTTGGCGCCTGAAGAGGGCTACCCTTGAGCCGTGGTGGTGCTTCGGGGGCAGCTAGCTAACAGAGAGCCCCTGAGGTCCATCAGGCGGCCCGCGCCTGGCACGGGCCGCGTTGCGCTGACCGCGCTCGCGCTGATGCTCGCGCTCGCCGGCTGCACTGGCTACGTGAAGCGCGGCAGCGCCCTGTACCAAGACGGTCGCTACATCGAGGCGGCCGAGGTGTTTGAGCACACCGAAGGCCGGCTCCCAGCGACTGAGCCGCGGGAACAGGCGGAGTACGGCTTGTACCGTGGGCTGACGTTGATGTCCCTCGGCGATCCCCAGGGCGCGGAGCACTGGCTCCAGTACGCCGCTCAGTGCGAGCGCGAGCACCCGGGCGCCCTGCGCGGGCCGCGCCGCGCGCTGCTCGACCGCGCCTTCCACGACCTCAGCCTCCGACGCCCCCCGCCGGGCTCGCCGCCTGGAACCGCCGCGCGGCACGGCCCACCACCGCGGCACACCCTAGCGCCCCATCACCCGCCGCCTGGCGCAGCGCGCGGCCCCGCGCCGCGCCACCCCACGCCCCAGGGTCCACCGCAGCAGCCCCTGGCACCTCAGAACTAGCGCGCCTCAGAAGCAGCGCGCCTCAGAACTAGCGCGCCTCAGAAGCAGCGCGTGGCAGCGGACCTGCCCCTACAGCGCCCACACCCCAAGCCGAGCTCGCTTCACCCCACGCGCGCTCCGCCCGCGCTGCTCGCGGCAGCGCGGTGGAACCTGCGTCAGGCGCCGTCACTCCCGGGTGTCACCGCGCGCGAAGATGGACGCCACGTAGTTCAAGACGTCCGTTGCGCTGACCTCATTGTAGCCGAAGTAGCGCATCAAGCGGCTCTTGATGATGTCAATCTTCTCCTGCGTCTCTTTGTCCACCACCGAGCTCACCAGCGTCTTCAGCTTGATGCTGTCCTTCTGATCCTCGAACAGCTTCAGCTCCAGCGCGCGCCGCAGCCGGTCGTTCGTCTGCCAGTCGAAGCGCTTCCCCTCCACGGCGCGCGCGCCGATGTAGTTCATGATTTCCCTACGGAAATCATCCTTGCGGTTCTCGGGGATGTCAATCTTCTCCTCGATGGACCGCATCAGGCGCTCATCCGGCTCCTCGTCTTGCCCCGTGTAGCGGTTCTTCACCTTCTCCTTCAGGGCGTAGGCCTTGATGTTGTCGATGTAGTTCGCCGCCAGCTTGTTGATGGCGTCCTCATCGGCGCTGATGGCGCGCTGCACCTCGTTCTTGACGATGTCCTCGTACTCGCGCTTCACCACGCCAATCAGCTCACGGTAGCGCTTCTTCTCTTCGTCCCCCGTGATGAGCGAGTGGTTGTGGAGCCCCTTCTCCAGCTCGTTCAGCACCATGAAGGGGTTGATGGTGCCCTCCCCCACCTCGCTCACCAGCGCGTTGGAGATCTTGTCCTGCACGTAGCGCGGACTGACGCCGTCCATCCCCTCGCGCTTGCTCTCCTTACGGAGCTCCTTCACGGTGTCTTGCGTGTAGCCGGGGAGCACCTTGCCGTCGTAGAGCTTCATCTTCTGGATCAGCTGGAGGTTGTGCTTCTTCGGCTCCTGCAGTCGCGTCAGCACCGCCCACATGGCGGCCACCTCCAAGGTGTGCGGCGCCACGTGGCGCCCCCGCACCTTCTCCTCAGAGAAATCTTTCTCGTAGATGCGGATCTCGTCCTCTAGCCGCGTGATGTAGGGCACATCAATCTTGATGGTGCGGTCGCGCAGCGCCTCCATGAACTCGTTGTTCAAGAGCCGCTTGTACTCGGCCTCATTGGTGTGCCCAATGATCACCTCGTCGATGTCGGTCTGCGCGAACTTCTTCGGCTTGATGCGGTGCTCTTGAGAGGCCCCCAAGAGGTCGTACAAGAAGGCGACGTCTAGCTTGAGCACCTCCACGAACTCCACCACGCCGCGGTTGGCGACGTTGAACTCGCCATCGAAGTTGAACGCGCGCGGGTCGGAGTCCGAGCCGTAGAGCGCGATTTTCCGGTAGTTGATGTCGCCGGTCAGCTCGGTGGAGTCTTGGTTCTTCTCGTCCTTCGGCTGGAAGGTGCCGATGCCCAATCGATCTTGCTCGCTCAGCACGAGCCGCGTGACGCGCACGTGTTGTGAGACCACCTGCCCCCAGTCCCCCTGGTAGCGGTGCATCAGCTCCTTGAAGATGAAGCGGCTCGCCGGATCTAAATCGCCCTCCACCCGCACGGCGTGGTGCTCGCTCCCCAGCCCCAGGCGCTTGATGGCGTCCGCCCGCCACGCCTGAGGGATGAGCTTGAGCGGCTCCTCGTGCATCGCCGAAGGGAACTCCGCCTCCTCCCCCGCGAGGCCCGTGCCCTCCAGGTTCACCCAGCGGAAGGTGTAGAGCGCGCCGTCTGGTGTGCGCGAGTAAGCCTCTAGCCCCTTCTTCAAGAGGCGCGCGATGGTCGACTTGCTCGAGCCCACCGGGCCATGCAGCAAGATCACGCGCTTCTCTGGGCCGTAGCCCTGGGCGGCCGCCTTGAGCACGCTCATCAGCCGCATCAGCGGGATGTCCAGGCCGAACACCGCGTCCCGCCCGCCGTTCGCTTCGTCTCGGAAGAAGCCGTAGCGCACCAGCTTCTTCTTGTTGTCGATGTACTCCTCGGTCCCGTACGAGACCACCATGTCGAACAGGCGCTGGAAGGCGTTGCGCGCGATCTGAGGTCGCTCCTGCACCAGCCCCAGGTACTCCTCGAAGCTCCCCTCCCACGCCAGGTCCCGGTAGAGGTCATAGTCCTGCAGCGCGGCGATGGTCGCCACCTTGTCCATCGCTGGCCCTGCTCCGCCCGACTGATTCGACTCGCTCATCGTGCGCCTGCCTCCTCCGGAAAGCCTACGTCAACAGCCGGCCACGCGCCTCCCTAGTACGACGAACGGCTCACCCTCCGCGCGCGAGCAGCGACGAATGGCGCACCGCGCGATGGGTTCGCGGTGACGGGCGGCGACGCTGAGCGGGGGCGAACCCCCAAAAGAAGACCGCCAGGCAGCGCGAGGGCCGCGCGACGGACGGGAGGCTCCTGCGCGACATTTGGGCGCCCCCACGTGAGCCGCCGCCGGACCGCGTGGGGCGTGCTAGCACCCTTTTCGCTCCCCAAGGTGTGGGAGCGCAAGCGAGCATCGTCGTGATCACGGAAACAGCTGACCTCCCCCCGGCCGCCCCCCAAACCGAACCGACCCCCGAGCTCGATCTGCGCGACCCGAGCCTCTACATCAACCGTGAGCTCTCCTGGCTGGAGTTCAACGCGCGCGTGCTGGCGGAGGCGGAGAGCCCCGAGGTGCCGCTGTTTGAGAAGTTCAAGTTCCTGTCTATTTTCGGCAGTAACCTTGACGAGTTCTTCATGGTGCGCGTCGCCGGTCTCCAGGCGCAGCGCTCACAAGACATCGACGAGCCGCCGCCGGACAAGCGCACGCCGGAGGAGCAGCTCACCCTGATCTCAAAGCGCGCGCACGAGCTGATGGCGCTGCGCGATCGCATCTGGCACGAGAACGTGGCGCCGGCGCTGGCGCAGGAGGGGCGCGCCCTGATCAGCCCGGAGCAGCTGAGCGACGACGAGCGCGCGCGGCTCGATGAGCACTTCGCGCGCAACATCTACCCGGTGCTCACCCCCATCGCGATCGATCCGGTGCACCCGTTCCCCCACGTACGGAACAAGGCGATCAACCTCGGGGTGCTGTTCGAGCCGCACTCAGAGCTCGCCCCACAAACCGGGCTGGTGCAGGTGCCCACCTCGCTGCCCCGGTTGATCTCAGTGAGCGCCCCTGGCCTGCGGCGCGCCTTCGTCACGCTGGAGTCGCTGATCCAGCGCCACATCCAGTCGCTGTTCCCCCGCATGACGATCCGCGGTCAGTTCGCCTTCCGCGTCACCAGGAATTTCGATATAGAAATTGATGAGGACGAGGGGGAAGATCTGCTGCTCGCCATGCAAGCCGAGCTCCAGCGGCGCGATCGGGGCGAGGCGGTGCGCGTCACCGCCACCCATGACACCCCAGCGCCCGCGGTGGAGTGGCTGTGCCGTCAGCTGAAGCTCAACCCGCTGCGCGACGCCTACCTGGTGGACGCCCCGCTGCACCTGGCGGATCTCTCCGCGCTGGTGGAGGGCGACGCGCCGCGCTCGCTCCGCGACGAGCCCTTCACGCCTCAGCTTGTCCCGCCGCTCCGCGACGCGGACGATCTGTTCGCCACCCTGCGCGCCGGCGACGTCCTCCTGCACCACCCTTACGAGTCCTTCGAGGCGGTGGTGGAGTTCCTGACGCAGGCCGCAGAAGATCCGCAGGTCCTCGCCATCAAGCAGACGCTCTACCGCTCCGGCGGTGAGTCGCCGCTCGTGCGCGCGCTGCAACGCGCCGCTGAGCTGGGCAAGCAGGTCACGGCGCTGGTCGAGCTGAAGGCGCGCTTCGACGAAGAGAGCAACATCCGCTGGGCGCGCACCCTGGAGCGCTCCGGGGTGAACGTGATGTATGGCCTGGTGGGGCTCAAGCTCCACGCGAAGGTGCTGCTCGTGGTCCGCCAAGAGGCGGACGGCATCCGCCGCTACGTCCACCTGGCCACCGGTAACTACAACCAGCAGACCGCGCGTTTGTACGAAGACCTGTCTTTGTTCACCGCGCGCGACGACTTCGCTGAGGACGCGACGGCGCTGTTCAACCTGCTCACCGGCTACAGCGCGCCGGACGCCTGGCGGCAGCTGATCGTGGCGCCGCTCGGCCTGAAGGAGGCGGTGCTCGGCTTGATCGCGCGGGAGGCAGCGCACGCCCGCGCCGGGCGCCCCGCGCGCATCATCGCCAAGATGAACTCGCTCGTGGACCCAGACGTCGTCGCCAGCTTGTACGCCGCGTCCGTTGCTGGCGTGCAGATCGACCTGTTGATCCGCGGCATCTGCGCGCTGCGTCCGCGCGTCCCCGGGGTGAGCGAGCGCATCCGCGTGCACGCTGTCATCGATCGCTTCTTGGAGCACGCCAGGGTCTTCACCTTCGACAACGGCGGCGAGCCGGAGGTGTACCTCAGCAGCGCGGACTGGATGCCGCGCAACTTCGAGCGCCGGGTGGAGGTGATGTTCCCGGTGGTCAACCCGCGGCTCAAAGATCGGATCATCAGCGAGATCCTCGACACCATGCGCCTGGATGACACCAAGGGTTGGGAGCTCGACGCAGGCGGCCACTACCGCCGGGTGACGCCCACGGGGCCCGAGGGTAAGCCGCTCGTCCGCAGCCAAGCGCGCTTCATGGAGCTCGCCCGTGAGCGCTCACGCGAGCACATCGTACGTCGCCCTGACGACTACGCCGATGGCGCCGTGGCGGTGCTGCGCGGCCGCCCCAAGAAGCACAGCCACCGCTGAGGCGCCTCCTCAAAGCGAGCCAGTCGCCGCGCTAGTCGCTGCGTCAGGCTCAAGGGTTTTTGGGGGTTGGGCACCGCGCTGTGCGCTCTTGGCGCGGCGCCGTCCGATCTCAACCTGAGCCCCATCCGCGCCAGTCACTCCGCCACGAGCGAGCCTCGCCCGCGCACGCCCACCACGATCATGAGGCCCTCCGCCGCGGGCACCACCTGGGTCACGCGCGCGGGCTCAAGCGCCAAGTCGAGCCGCACCTCCTCCGGGAGGTCTTGCGTGAGGCGCCGCACCAAGCTCGTGAGCGTGTTCGCTCCAGCGCTCAAATCAAGCGGTACACTCACCTGACCCCGCTGGCTCAGGCTTGTGGCCAGCGCCGCTAAATTGAGCCCGGGCGGCGCTTCGCCCAAGCTGGTGAGGCGCGCCAGCGCCACCGACTCCCCGCCCTCGTCTGCCTTGAAATCTGCCAAGAGCCACGCCCGGCCACAGACCGCGCCGGTGAGCGTCACCGCCACCGCCGCGCGTGGCGCTCCGTGGTTCACCGTGGGCGTTATCTCGAGTTTTGCGATCTGACTCTCACCCGCATCGCCCCTCAGCACCTGCCCGGTGAGGCCGCGGCTCAGCTCCGCCTGCACCGCGCTCCAGTCGAGCTGGAGCGGCACCTGGAGGTCAATCCCGCGTGGCAATTCCTTCACCACCTCAAGCGGTGGCAGCGGCGCGATGGGCCCCGCGTGGTGCGGGTCGCTGCACGGTTGCTCCACGGTCACCGTGCCCATGACGGCGAACGCCGTGCTGAGGCTCGAGCGGCCAGCCTGCTCGCTGAGCCGGGGGCGCGCCTGGGCGATGGCGCTAGGCGCCACACGTAAGCAAAGCTGACTGTCTAGTGACACCGGGGTGTGCAAGAAGCGCCAGCCAGCGCTCACCGCCGCGCGCACATCGGGCCGCGCCGAATCCAGCTCACGCTTCACCCGCGCCTGCTGCTCACGCGCCGCGCGCGCCACGTGCCCCGTTTGGTCCACCCCCAGCACCACGCAGCCGCGCGTGACCCCCACCTTCACCTCAGCCTCAGCCAACGAATAGTCCGTGTTCGCGACCAGCGGCACCTGCACGTCTGCGATCAGCTGAGGCTGGCAACCCCCGTAGGTGACGCACATCGGCCCCAGGCGCTTGCACACCTCCGCCACGGCCGTCACCGGGGTCGTCACGCGGAGCTTGTCGCCATCCAACGCGACGTGGAACGCGCCCCGGTCCACCCGGTAGCTGAGCTCCCCCGCCGCGCCGACGTCTTGCCCCCTCACCTGCGCCAGGCGCCGCGGCACCTGGCGCTCGAGCTGCTGCTGCAACAGCGCCACGTCTGCTGTCAGCTCGAGCCCAATGCGCGACTCCGGCGCGCGCCAGGGCGTCGCTTGGGCGAGCTCCGGCGCCTGTTCCGTCAGCTGCACCGCGCAGTGGCCCGGCGCCTGGCTTGGCTCAGGCCCCTTACCTGCACAGCCGCTCACCCCAGCGAGCAGCGCGCAGCAAGCCGCCTGAACGAGCCGCGCGCAGCGAGGCGCCTGAGCGACGCGCGATCTCGACCTTGCCTGCAGAGGATTCATGGGGAGCTGCACTTTGACGTAGATCCTACGGTTTGATGCCAAGGGAGCGCGCACCGCGCCCAAGCGTACTTGGTTTTTAACGTGGGGCTTCGTCGCAGCATGAGCCTCCTCACGTCTACCTCCCGCGCCACCAAGAGCCCCCCAGGTGCCCACCCAACGCCACAGGCCCAACGCCGCAAGCGCTGCACCTCCGGCCCAAGCCCTTGTGAACTTTGCACCGTGAACCAAGCGCACACCTCAGCCCGAAGCTCGGCTTCGCCACCTGAAGTGGCCGCAGGCGAGCAACCCAAGGCCTGCTGGCGCCGATGCTGGCGGCCATCTCCGAGCGCGCGCTAGCCCCCGGCACGCGTGTTGCTCCATCAGGAGTCCCGCACCATGATGAAGTCCAT
The DNA here is from genome assembly GCA_964415255.1 of uncultured Polyangiaceae bacterium. Lineage (GTDB taxonomy): Bacteria > Myxococcota_A > Polyangia > Polyangiales > Polyangiaceae > JAHBVY01. The sequence goes on from CAYQAC010000066.1 coordinate 25,377, forward strand.
GCGCTCGTCCCTCAGCCCCTCAGTGAAGCCAACCACGGGCGCGCGCCGCGGCGTGGTCGCGCTGTTCGCCCTCTGCTTGGGGCTGTTCGCCACCAACGCCCGCGCAGATGAGGGTGAGTGGCTCGAGCCAGCGCCCGCTGGCGAGGCGCCAGCCGATGAGGCCGCTGAGGCAGACGCTGAAGAGGCGTGGGGTGAGGAGGCCGCCATCTACTCGGAGCAGGGCGCGCCGGTCACCGGCGATGAGTACGCGGATACGGACGCCGCCGCGCTCGCCGACTTCAGGCCCTACCTCGACCCGAGCGGCGTGTGGCTCTACGACCCAGTCTACGGTCAAGTCTGGGTACCTGACCGTGCCAAGGTGGGGACAGATTTCGCGCCCTACGTCACGAACGGCCACTGGGGCGTCGACGAGAACGGCGACTGGATTTGGGTGAGCGGCTACGACTTTGGCTGGGTGGTGTTCCACTACGGCCGCTGGGTGTGGATCCCAGACGTGGGGTGGTCGTGGGTGCCTGGGCGCCGCTACGCGCCACACGACCCAGGCCGGCGCGTAGCGG
>CAYQAC010000067.1:0-617 GCA_964415255.1 uncultured Polyangiaceae bacterium
TCATGGCCGCGCGGGCGCTCATGCCGCGCGCACGGGCGCTCGGCACGGCGCCTCGAACGGCCCCCGAGCGCCGCTTCATGGCATCACGCACACGGCGCGCTCGAGGTGCGAGCTGCCACCGCGCCGGTCGCGCGCCACCACGAACAGCCGCGCCCAGACAGGCTCACTCACCTCCGGCGCGCGCCAGCTGGCCTGCACCTCGGAGTCAGCGAGCGGCGCGTCCGCCTCGATGAAGCTCGCAGCAGGCGTCAGCCTGCCGAGCGTCGCGTACCAGTCCACGCGCAAGGCCTCGTGCTCGCCCAGCGCATCGAAGCCGCGGCGGTCAGCTGGCAGCTTCTCCCGCATCGCCGCTCCTAGCTCGAGCCGCAGGGTGGCGCGCGCGTTCGACGCGACCCGCGGCGCCTCGGCCACTTGGTCACATGGTCTGTCTGTTTGCCAAGCTCTGAGCGGCGTACCATCCAAGGTGAAGGCTCCCTCGGTGATCTCGGGGATGCGGTTCTGCACCTCCCCGGCGATCCCGAGTCGCACGGCGGCGTCCAGGCGCCGCCCGCTCTCACACTCGAGGCCGCGCGCCGCGAGCCGACCGGTCTCACACAGCACCCCACGCACGCCGAGCT
>CAYQAC010000067.1:627-5160 GCA_964415255.1 uncultured Polyangiaceae bacterium
GAAGCTCGGCGTGCCCTCCCCTTCCCGCTCCGCGAACGCCTCCTCGCGACAGAGCACGCTCCCGTCAGGGCTCGCGTCCATCAAGCAGGCCTCGAAGCGCCACACGAGCTCCGGCAAAGCGCCGGGCGCCGCCAGCAAGAAGCGGATGTCCACCGCCTCACCTGGCTCTGGCCAGGCGTAGCCTGGGCGCGTGCTCACCTCGGCGCGGGCGCCCAGCACCCGAAGCTCGACGATGTCTTGAGGGTAGCTGAGCGGGTCGTCACACCCCATCGTCAAGAGGGCGCACCAGAGCGCGAGTCGCGGCGCGCGAGGGCCGCGACTCGCGGTGACTCGCCGTTCGAGGCCTGACGGCTCGGTGCCGTCCAACCCCCAACCCCCCCGAACGAGCGGTGACGCGGCCATCGCGACCCGCGCCCCAGCGCCTGCCTGCGGCGCCGTCACAGCTCCCCCCGCAAGCCCAGGCTGGGGAAGATGGGCAGGCCGCTCACCGCCTCGCTCTTCTGGTAATCGTAGCTGTGGCGCGTGCCCTCGCGGGTCTGTGCGGCGTACGCGTTCAGGAGATCCAAGTAGGCGGCGAGCGTGCCTTGACCGATGATCCATTGTTTTTCCACCCGTAAATCCAGTCGATGATGCGTGGGGTAGCGCTCGGAGTTCACCGCGCCGAACACCGGCACGTACTGCCCTGTGGTGGCGTCGAACACGGCGCGCGTCACCGGCGTGAACGGATCGCCGCTCGTCAATCGGAAGCGCGCGCCCACCTCCCAGCCGCGCCCCAACCCCTGGCTCAAGGCCGCCGAGAGCACGTGCGTCTGATCGCTGTCAAAAAGCCGCGTCGGCTCCGCGCGATCTTCACGCTCGCTCCGCGACAGGGTGTACGCGAAGTAGCCTTGGGTGGCGCCCGCCGCGAGCTTTGCGCTCAGCTCGGCGCCGTAGACGTGCCCCTGGCCGTCGTTGATGAAGTAGGGGAACTGACCGTCTGCCGTCGCGACCACCCGATGTTCCAGGTGCTTGAAGAAGCCCTCCGCGCTCAGCGACAGCACATCGAAGGTCTGCTCGACGCCGACGCTTGTGTGGATGGCATAGTAAGGTTCAATGTCCACATTACCGATCCCGCGCACCGAGTAGTAGTAGAGCGGCTCCTGCGAGTAGCGGCCCACGCCCGCCTTGAGCGTCGTGCGCTCACTGACAGCGAAGCGCGCTGAGAGCCGCGGATCGAAGCTTGTGTGGCGCAAGTGCGCGTAGTAGTCGCCGCGCAGCCCCAGGGTGACGGACACCGGCGTGACGGGGCGGAGCGTGGCCTCCAGGTAGGCTCCGAAGCGCGTGTTGTGGATGGTGTCGACCACCTCAACGAGCTGACGGCTCGCCTCATCAATGCCTGGGTCCCCTTCGTTCGGCGGGGGTCGCCCCCCCTGGTAGTCGCCGTCCAGCGCGCTGTACTCGGTGTCGGTCCCCAGCGAGAGCTCGAAGCTGGGTGACGCGCGCCACGTGAGATCGCCGCGCGAGAAGATCTCATGGGTCGCAAAGCCGCTCATCAGCGGCCCCACCTGGACCTCGAACCGTTGGCGGCCGTAGGTCGCCTGCACGCGGCTCGTCACCGAGCTGGAGTGCTCACTCGAGAGCGCCAGCTGCACCCGGTGGAGCTCCGCCGCGCCGCTGACCGCGCCGCGCAGCGACGGATCCTTTTCGTCAGGCTCACTGAGTGTCAGCGCGAGGCTGTCGCGGCTGCCGTAGCTTGAGAGACGCAGCGCGTGGCGCCGATCGAGCTGATGGCTGACTTGCGCCTGGTAATCCCAGTAGACGGGCGCCGCCACCACGCTGTAGGCGTCCTCCGGAGGACGCCTACAGCGTGGTGGCGGCGCCAGCTGCTCGAAGAAGAAGTCGAGGTTGCTGCGGCGCGCGGCGAGGGACACCGCGGTCCTTCCCCCGAGCGGCGACTCGACAGAGAACGCGCTCTCGAGCAGCGAGAGATCGAGCATCAGGTGCAGCCGATCGCTGTGCGGCGCGCGGCTCTCGAGCGCGATGACGCCGCCGCTCACGCGGCCGTAGCGCGCCGAGAAGTTCCCCGGCTCATAGTCCACGCGGCCGATCAGGTGGCCCTGGAACGCGCTGGTGAGCCCGCCGATGTGATACAGCGACGGCACCGGCACCCCGTCGTAGTACACGCGGCTCTCATCGCTCGCGGCGCCGCGGAGGATAGGATCCCCGCCGCTCCGAGACACACCCGGCATCACCTCCACGGCGCGGAGCGGGTCGCCGCGGCTGCCTGGGATCCGCCGCAGCGCCTCCCCGCTCAAGCGGTGACGCGTGACGCCCGTCGGCGCCGCCTCGATCTCAGCGGTCGCCTCGTAGATGAGATCATCTTCGAAGAGCGCGTCGTCCACGGGCGCTTCAGCCCGAGCGTCGCTTGAGCGCTCAGCCTCGTCCGGTGTTTCAGCGTTGGTACGCGCCTCCACACCGTCGCCACCCTGCGCGTGCGCCAGCAACGGAGCGCTCAGCGCCGCGAGCAAGGCGCCGGTGGCGACGCAGGCGCGGCGCGTTATTCGGTGCGTGACACTGACTTCCTGGAACACGAACGCCTCCCCGCGCGCAGCGAAAGCCGCGCGACGCAACACGCCGCGCCCACCTTACGTCAGTTAATCTGACTGAAGCGGGTGCGCGGCCCGCGCCTGCCAAAGCCAGGCGTGGGTCGACGTGGGTACCCAGAGCCTCCCCGAGTGTTCACCCAACTCAGAAAATGCCCTGACACCGCGCCCGAGGGGCAGCCCCGTGGCTGCCCTACACCGAACCGTAGGGGCAGCCCCGTGGCTGCCCTCAGCGCGCCAACAGCTGTCTCAGCGCGCGCGGCGCGACCTCACAAGCCCCTCGCAGCGCGGTGCCGTCTAACCCCCAAAAAAAAAGCCAAAGCCCCCCGACACCGAACCGTAAGGGCAGCGCCCCCGTGGCTGCCGCACCAAACCGCGAGCGCCCGTGGCTGCTCCACACCGAACCGCCAGGGCAGCCCATGGCTGCCCTACACCGAACCGCGAGGGCAGCCCCCATGGCTGCCCTCAGAGCGTCAACCGCTGTCTCAGCGCGCGCGACGGCGACGGAAGCCGAGCAGCGCGGCGCCGAACAGCGCGATGGCGCCGAAGCCCTTGCTGCTCGATGAGGCGCCTACCTGACGACAGCCGCAAGCGCCGTCGTCGCCCACATCTTGGCTGCCGCTCGCCGCGCTGCCGCCCTGACCGCTGCCGCCGCTGCCAGCCGCGCCGCCGCTGCTAGACGCGGCCTCGCCGCCCGTGCCGCCCGCGGTGCTGCCGCTCACGCCGCTGCCGCCGCTGCCGCCTGCGCCGCCTGCCTGACTACCGCCGGTGCCGCCTGCGCCGCCTGCCTGACCACCGCCGGTGCCGCCCGTGCCACACGCGGTGCTGCACTCGCTGAGCTCGCCCTGGGCGCAGGTCTGGATGCCGGTGCCACAGTCCGTCACGCAGGCCACGGTGTCGGGCGCGTCGCAGCCCGTCCACCCGGAGGAGGTGCACTGACGCGTCCCCTCGATGCCGCACTCCCCGGTGCACGTCTCCGTGACCAGGCTGGCCACGATGGTGTCGAGCGCCGTCGTGAGATCCGTCGGGCTGGTGGCTTGGAAGTAGCAGCTCGGCGTGCTGGCGTTTGGATCGCAGCCGGCGGGCGCGATGCCGCTCGCGTGGCCCGCGCGGTTCAAGGTGACGACGTCCGTCGCCGAGCCGAAGCCGACCACGAAGGGCGTGACGCCCGCGTTCACCAGGGCCTCCACCCCGAGCACAGGCCAGCTCCGCACGCAGTAGCAGCCGTCCGCGTTGTGTCCCGCGCAGGCAGGATCGCTGGTGCCGCCCTGACACGAGTTGCAGGTGGGGCAGGTGCCGACGCCCATCAGCGCGCAGTCGCTCGCCGTCGCGCAGCGCGGCGCGCTGCTGGTGTCGATGTCGCAGAACTGCCAGCCGTCCGTCATGAAGATGACGTAGTCCGGCAGATCAGGCAGCTGTGAGGCCTTCATCAGCGTCTGACCCGCGGGGGTGGCATTGTCAGTGGGGATGACGAGCCCCTGCAGCGCGCTGACGATGGTGGCGCCTGAGCCCGCGCCCATCGGCACCAGCATGTCGCCCGGCGCGCAGCCGCCTGCGGCGCCTGGGAACGTCATCAAGCCATACTGCGCTGCGTCACCATGGGCGGCGAACACGGCCTCCGTGGCGGACTGCACGGCCTCCCACTTCGTGATGCTGCCGACCGCTTGGTGCATCGACGACGAGGCGTCCATCACCAGCAAGATCTTGGGAGGATCGCAGCTCTGCGCCGCCGCCTCCTGAGCGTGAGTCAAGCCAACCAGCACCGCGAGCGCGGGCACCCAAAGTCCAGAACGCATCCGGTCACACTAACAAATTCAAGCGCCACCCTCACGCGACATTTGCGCGCGCATGACGCATCGCATGCAAAAAGGCCCGCGGGCCGGAGTGACTCATGCCGCGACACCTGCAGCGACACCTGCAGCGACACAGCCAACCCCCAACCCTCGGCGTT
>CAYQAC010000067.1:5170-25928 GCA_964415255.1 uncultured Polyangiaceae bacterium
CCGGCAGGGGCGTTCGGGGGGGTGGCCAACGCCAGGGCCTCTGGCAAAGGTTGGGGTGGATCGGGTTTTGGGGGTTTGGCACCGCGCTGCACCAGACGTCATGGCTCGCGCGCTGCCAGCCGATTAGCGTCACTCGATGGACGCCGCCGAGCTCAAGACCGCCCTCGCAGCGCTGCCGCACTGGCGCCTGGAGGGGGACCGCATTAGCCGTCAGTTTAACTTCCCAGATTTCGCGCGAGCGTTCCGTTGGATGACGGAGGTCGCTGAGGTGGCCGAGCGCCTGAACCACCACCCCGAGTGGAAGAACGTGTACGGCCGCGTGGAGGTCAGCTTGACGACCCATGACGCAGGCGGCCTGACGAAGCGAGACATCGAGCTGGCGCGAGCGATGGACGCGCTGGCGATGGACGCGGCGGGAGGAGCACGTAGCGCGCGATGATGTACCTGTGGCTCGCGCTGCCGCTCGCGCTCTCGATCGCCATCAGCCTGCTCTCGCAGATGGAGCGCAAGCGACTCAAGCAGGTGCCCTTACCAGAAGGCTTGGGGGAGTGGCGCGCGGAGGGCGGCGGTTGGGAGCGCCGTGAGATCGTGATCCCAGGCTCCGCGCTGCTCGGCGATTCGCTCGTGCTGCAGCGCCGGCGGCGTGACGACGCAGGCGCCATCTGTGAGGTGGCGCCTGAGCGGCGGCTCAGGCGTGTGCGGCGCTGACCAGTGGCCCCTCCCGGACTCGAACCGGGACGCCCTCGCGGGCAAAGGATTTTAAATCCCCTGCGTCTGCCATTCCGCCAAGGGGCCGCTCCGTGAGGCGCTCAGGCCTCAGCGGCGCGAAGTCTCATCTACAGGGCGAGCTATCGCAAGCACCTGGCGGTGCGCTGTTCGCGGCTCCTCAGCAGAGAGCAGGTGGCAGCAGCACATCCTCCTTGCAGCTGGCCCCATCTAGCGCCTCGCACGGCAGTTCAAGCTGCGACCCATGAGCGCAGGCGGCGGCCTTGCTGAAAACGAGAATCAGGTCCAAGATCGCCCTTCGCTGCGCGGCGCCCTGCGGTTCAGCCCTTCCCAGGGGCCAGATGCAGCTCGGTCCCGGAAGTGGCTGCTGCCGGCGCCTCCCCACCCCTCCCCTGCCCATGCCTGACAAGCCCCACCAAAGCTCCGGGTGCTGCGCGAGCGCACCCGCCCCGTGCACCCTCGACGCGGCGCCACGCGGCGCGCCGCTGCGGCTTGAGCGCGTCGACGGAGAGCGCGCGTTCCGGCGCCGCCTGCTTGAGCTGGGGCTGCTGCCCGGCACCCTGATCAAGGTGCTGCGCGTCGCGCCGCTCGGCGACCCGCTGGAGCTCAGCGTGCGCGGCACGCGGCTCTCCATCCGCGGCGCCGAGGCGCGCCAGCTCTTGGTGACGGCGCTCGAGCCGGCGTGAGCCTCCTCATTTTACCTTAGCTTCGACATGACAACGCGTGACGATGCGCCTGAGGGCCGCGCCGATCCTGAGCTAGTGAGCCCAACTGATGATGCGGCGGAGCGCGAGGACCGCGCCGCTCCTGAGCTGGTCAGCCCAACTGATGATGCGCCGGAGCGCCGCGCCGAAGCGGCGCCCACCCGCCGCGCCGAGATCGCGATCCTTGGGAACCCGAACGTCGGGAAATCTAGCTTATTCAACCACCTGAGCGGCGCGCAGGCGCGGGTCGGCAACTACCCGGGGGTCACCGTCGAGCTGAGCGAGGCGAAGCTCAGCCTCGCGCCGGCCCAGGACGCGTGGCTCACCGATGTGCCCGGCACCTACTCGCTCAGCGCGCGCTCCGCGGAGGAGCAAATGGCGCTCGGGGTGGTCTTGGGGCTCGGCGAGCGCCGCGCGCCGGACGCCTGCGTGGTGGTGGTGGACGCCGGGCAGCTCGCGCGGCACCTGTACTTGGTGCTCCAGCTGCTGGAGCTGCGGATCCCGCTGGTCTTGGCGGTGAACCTGGTGGACGAGGTGGAGGGCGACTTGCCGCTTGTGCGGCTCCAAGCCGCGCTCGGCGTGCGCGCGGTGGCGACCAACGGCCGCACCGGCGCTGGTGTTCCTGAACTGAAACAGGCGCTGCTCGCCGCGCTCAATGAGGGCGCCCCGGCGCCGCTGCCCGCGCCGAAGTACCCCCGCGAGCTGCTCGCCGCGATCGGCCCCATCGAGGCCGCCGTCCCCGACGCCTGGCTCCTGACGCCGCGCCCGCTCAGCGAGGCTGACCGCGCCGCGCGCCGCCGCGCCCTCGCGCTGTGGGCGCTCACCAGCGTGGACGATCAGGACGAGCTCCAAGGGATCCCCGAGCCGCTGCGCGCCGCTTGTCGTCAGGTCCTCGAACAAGCTGAGGCGCCGGACGTCGATCTTGAGGTGATCAGCGCGCGCTACGCGCACCTGGACGCGCTGGTGCAGGGCCTGACGGAGCCCGAGGCTGCGCCCCTCACCCAGAAGCTCGGCCTCACCGATCGGGTGGACCGCGTGCTGCTCCACCCGGTGCTCGGCTTCGTCATCTTCGCGGGCGTGATGCTGCTGGTGTTCCAGAGCCTGTTCGCCTGGGCAGATCCGGCGATCGGGCTGATTGAGTCGGGCATCAGCGCGCTGCAAGACTGGGTGAAGGACGTGGCGCCGAGCGGCCTCGTGCGCGATCTGGTGACGGAGGGGGTGCTCGGCGGCGTGGGCAACGTCATCGTGTTCTTGCCTCAAATCTTGCTGCTGTTCTTGTTCGTGGGGCTGCTAGAGGACAGCGGCTACATGGCGCGCGTCGCCTACCTGATGGACCGCGTGATGCGCGCGCTCGGCCTCCACGGGCGCGCCTTCGTCCCCATGCTGAGCGGCTTCGCCTGCGCCATCCCAGCGGTGCTCGCGACGCGCACCATGGAGCGCCAACGCGATCGCCTGCTCACCATGCTCGTGATCCCGCTGATGACGTGCAGCGCGCGGCTCCCGGTGTACACGCTGATCATCGGCGCGCTGTTCCCACCGAGCACGGTGTTCGGCTTCTTGCCGGTGCAGGGCCTGCTGATGGTCGCGATGTACCTGTTCGCGATCTTGATGACGCTCTTGTCCGCCTGGGTGCTCGGCCGCACGGTGGTGAAGGCGCGCCGGGTGCCGCTCATCTTGGAGCTGCCTCCCTACCGCGTACCGAGCTTCAAGGCGCTGCTGCACGCCACGCTGCAGCGCGCCGGCTCCTTCTTGAAGGAGGCGGGCGGCGTGATCCTCGTGTGTACCCTCGCGCTGTGGGCGCTGCTCAGCTTCCCGCAGGCGGGCGAGCCCGCGCCGGGCGAGTCTGCTGAGGCGCACCAAGCGGCGGCGCTTGAGCAGAGCTACGCCGGGCGCGTCGGCAAGGCGATCGAGCCGACCATCGCGCCGCTCGGCTTCGACTGGAAGATCGGCGTGGGCCTGATCGGCGCCTTCGGCGCGCGCGAGGTGTTCGTCTCCACCATGGGCCTCGTGTACGGCGTGGGGGAGCCAGAGGACGAGGAGGCCGCGCCGCTCCGCGAAAAAATCCGCGCGGAAATGAATAAAGAGGGCAAGCCCACCTACACCCCGCTGGTCGGCCTCTCGCTGCTGGTCTTCTTCGCGATCGCCTGCCAGTGCATGAGCACGCTCGCCGTGGTGAAGCGCGAGACCAAGGGCTACCGCTGGCCCGCCTTCATGTTCGCCTACATGACCGCCCTAGCGTGGGTGATGAGCTTCCTCGTCTACCAAGGCGGGCGGCTGTTAGGGTTTGAGTAGCGGCTCGGTGGAGGCGCAGCGCGGCGGGAGCTGAGAGGGCTCTTGGTGCGTTCCATGGGATTTTGTGGGGTTTAGCGAGACGCCGCTTGAGGTGCGGTGCCCAACCCCCCGATCCTCCGGACGCGTTGATGTTGTATCGTCTGCGTGTGTTTGGCGACCAGGACAGGCGGAGACCCACGTGGCGCAAACCCCCTCCCCCCAAGAAGGCTCGTGAGCAGCGGCCGTCCGCGAAGGCGGCCGCCAAGGTGACGCGGAGGAAGCGAGCGCCCATGCAAGAGCGGGCCACTGACGATCGGCCCGCGGCGCTTGAGCCCCAGCCCGAAGGCTACGCGGCGTGGCTCGCGGATGTGAAGGTGCGCGTCTACGCGGCCCAGCAGCGCGCGGCGCTCGCAGTCAACACGGAGCTGCTGGGGCTCTACTGGCAGATCGGACGCGACCTGAGCGAGCGGCGTCGAGAGTGGGGGAGCGGCGTCATCGCGAAGGTCTCCAGCGACCTTCGCGCGTCGTTTCCCGACATGAAGGGCTTCTCCCCTACGAATCTCAGGTACATGCGGCTCTTCGCCGAGGCCTGGCCAGAGGGCCCAAATCATCAACAGCCTGTTGATGATTTGCCCTGGGGGCACAACGTGGTGCTCCTCACCCGCCTGAAGGACCCCGGCGAGCGCCTCGCCTATGCGCGCGCCGCGATCACGCACGGCTGGTCTCGTAACGTGCTCGATCACCATATCGACCTGCGCACCGTCGAGCGCTCGGACAAGAACGCGCTGGTCAAGCACGTCACCCAGTTCTTGCTGGAGTTGGGCGCGGGCTTCGCGTTCGTCGGGCGGCAGCGCCTGCTGGATGTGGACGGCGACGAGTTCTTCCTCGACCTGCTCTTCTATCACCTGAAACTGCGCTCCTACGTGGTCATCGAGCTGAAGGCGACCAAGTTCAAGCCGGAGCACCTCGGTCAGCTGGGCTTCTACTGCACGGCCATCGACGCCCAGGTGAAGGCGCCCGATGACGCCCCCACCATTGGTCTACTCCTCTGCAAGACGAAGAGGGAGCTGGTCGTCGAGTACGCGCTCCGAAGCTCGAACAGCCCCATCGGTGTCTCGGAGTATCGGCTCATCGAGTCGCTCCCCAAGGACCTCGAAGCTAGCCTGCCGAGCATCAAGCGCCTCGAGGAGGAGCTGAGCAAGCTACCCGCGCCACGTTCCGCGCGCTTATTGAAGAAGGCTGGCAAGAAGGCGTCGCGGTGACGGGCATTTGACTACCAAGCATACACCAGCGGACCGTTGCCAGTTTTATCATTAGTTTCGAATAGTTATGCATTCTAAGGACATCTGACTGGGCAGGGCCACAGCGGCCAGCGAATGGTCTATGGGTCGATGATTGCGAGTGGTTGGGCATTCAAAGTGCTTCCCCTGCGCGGCGCCGCGAGCGGCGGCTTAGAGCCGGGACGTCGCCCCACGGCGATGGGCCCCACCTTGAGCTAGGCTGGCGCGCCATGAGCCAGGAGAGCGCCTCACCTCGTCAGTCCGCGGCGGAGAAGTATTTGCCGGCGCGCGGGAAGCGGATCGCTTTGTGTGTGACGGGCAGCGTCGCTGCCTACAAGACGGCGCTGCTCGCGCGGCTCTTGGTGCGCGCGGGCGCCGAGGTGCAGGTGGTGCAGAGCCGCTCGTCGCGGGAGTTCGTCGGCGCCGCCACCTTCGCGGGGATCACCGGGCGGCCACCGCTCTCGGAGCTGTTCGACGCCGACACCGGGGGCGAGCTGCACGTGGAGCTGGCCGCCGAGAGCGACGTGGTGGTGGTGATGCCCGCCACCGCCGACTGCTTGGCGCGCCTGGCGGCGGGGCGCGCGGATGATTTAGTCACGGCGACTGTCTTGTGTGCGACCGGTCAAGTGATCGTCGCACCGGCGATGCACCCAAACATGTGGAGCCACCCGGCGACGCAGCGGAGCGTGCGGCAGCTCACGGAGGACGGCCGGGTGACGTGGGTGGGCCCGGTGAGCGGTGAAGTAGCCTCCGGCGACTTCGGCGAGGGGCGCATGGCGGAGCCGGAGGCGGTGTACGGCGCCATCATTCGGCAGCTGTCGCTCGACGCCTGGCAAGGGCGGCGCGTGCTGATCAGCGCCGGGCCCACGGTGGAGGACGTGGATCCGGTGCGCTTCATCAGCAACCGCTCGACGGGGAAGATGGGGTTCGCGCTCGCAGAGCGCGCGGCGGCGCGCGGCGCCGAGGTGACGCTGGTCGCGGGGCCCACGGAGCTGCCGACGCCGTTCGGCGTCACGCGGGTGAACGTGCGGAGCGCGCTCGAGATGCAGGCCGCGCTGTCGGAGGCGGCGGGCCCAGCGCTCTCGGGCATCGACGCCCTCATCATGTGCGCGGCGGTCGGTGACTACCGGCTCGACCAAGCGCACACAAAGAAGCTCAGCCGGGGCGGCGAGGGCCTGACGCTGGAGCTCAAGGAGAACCCAGACATCATCCGCACCCTCGCCGCCGAGCGCGGTGGCAAGCGCCCGGTGCTGGTGGCGTTCGCCGTGGAGACGGAGGAGTCGGAGCTGGTGGTTCGCGCCCGGACGAAGCTGGAGAAGAAGGGCGTTGATCTCGTGGTCGCGAACCTGGCGCGCGACAGCTTCGGACGCGAGCACAACGTCGCCGTGCTGGTCAGCGAGGCGAGCCACACCGCGCTGCCTGAGCTGCCAAAGCCCGCCGTCGCCGACCACCTGCTCGACTGGGTGCTCGCGCGCCTGGTCGGCCCCTGCTAGAGCCGAATCGGATGCCCCTCGTTGCCCTCGTCGTGCTGGTGGTCGGAGCCAGCCACGCCTACTTCTTGCGGCTCGACTTCGCGGGCAGCCAAACCATGTACCTCGGCCTCGGGCTGCCGTACCTGCTGCTCGGCGCGCTCGCGCTGCACCAGCTGTGGTCTGAGGGCACCTTGGCAGAGCGGCTGACGCCGCGCTGGGGCGACGTGGGGCTCGGTGGGCTGCTCGGGCTGGCGCTGGTGGGCGCCTCCTGGGTGGTGCGCGAGCAGCTGCTGCCTGCGACGGCGATGGAGCGGGTGTGGGTGCTGCGGCTCTTCGCGCAGGTCGGGGACTCCAAAGCGATCCAGGCGAGCCTCACGCTGACGCTGCTGCTCTTCAGCGTGGCCCTGTTGGAGGAGCTGGTGTGGCGCGGGCTGGTGCTGGGGCAGCTCGAGCGGCGCTTCGGCCTGCGCCGCGGGTGGATCCTCACCGCGCTGCTCTACGCCGCCGCGCTCTTGCCCGCGATGTGGACCACGCGGGTGGAGCCGGTCGGGCTGAACCCGCTACTACCCCTCGCCGCGCTTGGTTGCGGCCTGGTGTGGAGCTTCACGGCGGCGCGCCTCGGGCGCCTGGCGCCTGTCTTGATCAGCCACGCGGTGTTCACCTACTTCGCAGGCGTCGTGTTCCGCGTGCCGGGCAGCTGAGCTACGCCACGCGCGGTGGCGCCGAGCGCGAAGCCGCCGCGCCGCCGTGAGCTGCGGTGCCAAACCCCCAAAAACCCGTGGAGAGCGGCGATTCGCCCTGACGTCAGGCCGCCCCCACCCACCGACGCCGCCCAGGCGCTGAGACTATTTCCTTAAGGGAATTCTGCCTCAAGGAGACAGCCCAGCGCCTGACCGATCTAGAACGTCAGCCTAGCGAATCAATCGCCGGCGAGGCGCGCGAGCTCTTCGTCGGAGACGTCGAAGTCCGCGAACACGTTCTGCACGTCGTCGTGATCGTCCAGCGCCTCAAACAGGTTGAGCGCCACCTCCGCCTCACGCCCGGTGAGCGGCTTTTTGTTCTTGGGCACGTACACCAGGCTCGAATCGCGCACCGGGAGCTTCGCGCTCTCCAGCGCCGTGCTCACTTTGTCCAGATCCGTCACCGGGGTGTACACCACCCAGGCGTCGCCCTCGTCGCGGTAATCCTCAGCGCCGGCGTTAACCACGAGCTCCATCAGCTCGTCCTCCGTCACCGGCTCACGCTCGATCACGATGGAGCCCAAGTGATCAAACGCCCAGCCAGCGGTGCCGGACTGCCCCATCTGCCCGTTGTGACGCTCGAACAACTTGCGGAGCTCCGGCGCGGTGCGGTTCCGGTTGTCCGTCGCGCCCTCCACCAAGAACAGCGTGCCGCCGGGGCCCGTGCCCTCGTACAGCACCTCTTCATAGATGGCGCCCTCGATCTCCCCAGTGCCGCGGTTGATCGCGCGCTGGATACCGTCAGCTGGCACACCTTGCGACTTGGCCGCGAGGATGGCTTTCCGTAGCCTTGGGTTACCGCTCTCGTCGCCGCCGCCGATCCGCGCGGCGATGGCAATCTCTCGGTTTAGCTTGGTGAAGAGCTTGCCGCGCGCTGCGTCCTTGGCGCCCTTCTTCCGCTTGATTGTGGCCCACTTGGAATGGCCGCTCATGAGACCTCGCGTGCTGATCGCGGCCACACGTGAGGCGTGAGCCGCTTCGCCGCGGAACATAGCGAACCCAAGCGGTCGATGGGAAGTGACTCCTCGACGCGCGACGCTCAAGCGCGCCCTCACGCGCCTGCTGGCTGCCTTGCATGGGGCCGCCGCAATAAGCCTGCCTGAGCCTTGTTCCCCTCTTCAGGGGGGGCATGGGGTTGGGCCGAGCAGCTGCATCAGCCGCTGGGCGACGCCGGCACGCGGCTCGGTGGACCTGCGAGCGTGAGCCGACTCGAAGTATCGCCAAACAGCCTCAGTGAGGCGGCTTGAAGAATGCTTGGTCAGCCCAGTGCGAAGGGGGGGACTCGAACCCCCACGAGAGTTACCCCACTAGCACCTCAAGCTAGCGCGTCTGCCAATTCCGCCACCTTCGCGTGGTGTCCTGCTGGGCCCTGACGGGCACTTGGACTTGGGCTCTGGGAGGCCGGAAGCTAGGCGAAACCCAAAAATTGTCAAGCGAACTCCGCAACCCGAGGTCGCTTTGTCAGCGGCCTGTGCCGCCTAAAAGTTCGTCTCCACCAGCTCGCACAGCGCCGTCACCACCTCAGCCACCTCGAACGGCTTGCGCACCCACGAGAGGCGCTCGCCGCCGAGCCCTGGCACCTCCAGCGCCGTCCCGCTGATCATCAGCACCGGCAAGCCGGGAGACACCTCACGCAGGCGGCCAAGCCAGCCCCCGGGGTCCGCCGCGATCGGTGATAGATCGATCAGCGCGGCGTCGAAGCGCGCCCTGGCGCCCGCTGCCGCGCACGGCGACGTGAGCAAATGGGCGAGCTCCTCCTGAGACCGCGCCGCGCACACGCTGACCCCGCGGCTCGACAGCGCGAGCTCAAGCAGCTGGACGATGCCTGGGTCGTCCTCCACCACCAAGACCGAGCAGCCCACGAGCCGGGCGGCGCCGAGCTCCAGCCGGCCGCCTTGGGAGATGTGACGGGTGGAGGAGCGCACGGCGCACGCCGGCCAGCTGAGATCGAAGCGCGCGCCCTCTCCATGGCCCCTGCCGGGGGAGCCAAGGGTCAAGGCGCCACCACGCTGAGCTGCGACCTCCGCCGAGTGACGAAGCCCCACCCCAGCGCCGCCCGCTCGCGTGGAGACGCCGCCCGTGAATAAGCTATCCCGCAACTCCACAGGGACTCCCTCGCCCTGATCGAGCACGGAGTACCGCACCGCCTCGCCGTCACCCACCACCGTGAGCGTCACCACGCCGCCCGCCGGTGAGAAGGCCACCGCGTTGAGGAGCAGGTTGGTGAGCACCTGCTGCGCGCTCGCCGCCTCAAGCACCACTGCGTCATCTACCTCGGCGTCGTTCACCTGAATTCGCAGGCCGCGCCGCGCGGCTTCCATGGACACCGCCTGGGCCGCATCGCGCGCGACGCAGCGCGCGCTGCGATCGAGCAGCTCACCTGACCGCACCTCAGCGCCGATCGCCTGCCGCGCCAGCGCGTGACCCACGCGCGCGTTCTCTCGTGCGATGCCCAGCGCCTCACGCGCGGCCCCTGGACTGAGCTCAGCGGCGACTGCGTCGAGCCAACCAAGCACCACGGTCATCGCGTTGGAGACGTCATGCAGCGCGCCTGCGAGCTCACGCTCGCGCTGCGACATGGGCTCGTCCTTGGGGAGGCGGCTCGATTCCACGACACTACATTATTATAGTCAGCCGCGATCAACCAGCCCCGGCCGGCCGAAAAGTCGGAGGGCCGGACGAAAGTCTCAGCGCGACGGGAGGGCCAAGACGAAGTTCCCGCGGGCATCCGTGTAGGCCTCGCCGACAGCGACCACGCCCACCGCTCGCGCGCGCTCTGCGACGAACCCGTCCTCGCCGAGGTAGGCGTAGGCCTTCACGCTGGCCCCAGCGATGGGCTGCCCGCCCAGCGTCACCGAGCCTGGCTGCAGCGCTGGCGCCTGGATTGAGAGCTGCCCCAGCGTGCTCTGGCTCAGCGGGACCGCCACGCGCGTGCGGACCAGCCAGGGGAGGTTCGAGCCGGCGGGCGGGCGCACGGAGAGATCGTAGGTCCCAGGATCTGCGTCGAGCCTGAACGTGCCCTCACTCGTCGTGATCCCTGACGATGCGCGCGGCACGAACGGCCGCTCTCCAAGCGCCGCACGCAGCGCCTGAAACTCCACCTGACGCGGTGTCGCCACGGCGTGCACGGTGGCGCCCGCCACCACGGGCCTCCCCGGCTGATCGAACACCACGCTGCCCGAGATGGGGGCCTGCGCCTCAAGCACGATGGTCGCGCCACCCTGCCCCTTCCCCGTCACCTCAACCTCCACCTCTTTGGCGCCGAGGCCGCTGCCCTCAGCGGGCATCACCTGGACACGGTAGCTGCCGAGCGGCAGCGCCGAGATGGAAAAGGCCCCTGACTCATCGGCCTCCGCCACGGCGTTGAACACCCCGAACAGGCCACCGCCAAGCCCTGAGAGCGAGAGCGACGTGAAGCGCAGCCGCGCCGCCTGCTCTTGCCTGCCGGGCCCCTCAATGAAGCCAGCGTAGCTGCCCATCTCTAGATCCACGCCCCGCAGATCCATCGCGAGCTGACCGGGCTGAAACACCTCCAGCCCCTCACGCTGCCAGACCAAGGTGGGCGCGGAGACTCCCTCCGGCGGCGCCAGCTGGATCAGCTCTTGCCCCGTGAGGCTGTCCCCCGCCACCGCGTTGAACTCGATCTCCGCGAGGTAGCTCTGATCTTTCCTGAGCTCGACGCTCAGGCTCCGCTCTTGTGAGAGCCGTCGGCCCGTCACCGCGTCGAGCACCACCGCGCGCCAACCGGCGAGATCCATCTCGCCCACCTTGAACTCTAAGCTGAGGACCTGACTATTGCCGTAGCTTAGCGGCAGCTCGAAGGCGCCGGCGCCGATGGTCACCTCACGGTGCAGCCGCGGCGCCAAATCGCAGGCGAAGGAGGGCTCCTTGGTGGGCTGGATGTACACCTCGTAGCTGCCCGCTGGGATGCTCGTCTCCAGCTTCCCTGAGGCGGTGCGCACGGTGTGCTCATCGGGCGGCAGCCCCAGCACGCGATCCACTGGGGTGAAGGTGACGTGCACGTCGCAAGCGAGCGCCGCGCCATCCTCCGTCACCGTGCCGCGCACCACGGAGGGTGGCGCCAGCTCCAGATCTAAAGAGGGGCGAGGCTCCGCGAGGTTCTCCTGCGGTACCAAGAAGCGCACGCCACCGACGCCCATCGTGGTGCTGCCGGGCGTGACCACGAGCAGCAGGGAGTCGTGGACGCCACGACTGGCGCGGCAGGTGTTCGACCAGCAGGTGGCGTTCGCGCCACACTCGTCACTCGACTCGCAGCTGTTCTTCGAGGGGGCGTGATCGCCATCTTCCAAGGTGGCGACGCCGCAGCTGCTCAGCGCGAGCAAGCTCAGGGCGCTAAGCCGTGCAGCGAGCGGTGAGGTGCCGCGCAGGGACAGGGCGCTACGTGAGGCGCCTGCACCACGCGGTGAGGCGCCGCGCAGGGCGCTACGTGAGGCGCCTGCTGCAAGCGGTGAGGCGCCGCGCAGTTTGGACGCGCTCATAGCTCACCTCCGCAGCTCTCCACGGTGGTGCTGCCGGGGCTGGTGTCGTCAACGTTGGCCCACCAAGTGACGAAGGCGACATCGTCGTTGTTACGCGGCAGGCCGAGCACGTTCAGGTTGCTCGAGTGGGTGAGCAGCAGCGTGTAGCTGTTGCAGCCAGCGTCCCCAGCGCCGAAGGTGTGGGGGATGGTGACCTCGGTGGGGTCGCCTTCGCCTGGGTAGAGGTTGGAGCTCGGCTCGTACTCACTCCCGGCGACGCGCGTCGGCAGCGCGCCATCCACACGGAAATTGCGGATGAGGATGGCGGCCATCGCCTCCCCGGCGTCCTCAGAGCGGTAGAGCAGCCGGAACTCCACGAACTCAGACTGCCTGGCGCGGATCACCCGCGTCGGCGTGGGCTCAGCGCTGGCGGTGAGGATCACCGGTGGCGTCTGACGGCGCGATTGGTACTCTGGAGGGTCGCCGAGTAGGCAGGCGGGCTGAGCCATCGTCAGGGCAGTAAGCCATAGCCATGCCAAACCCCTGAGCCCCCTCACGCATGCGACACCGAGCCGACCTTGAGTAAAATTATTGAATGATTTCAGTGATTTACGCGCACCCTGCGGCACCGAGCCGCTAGCACCCGAGGAGCCCTTAGTGGGCTTGGGTGGGGGAAACCACGACATCGCTGCCGTGTCGGGGCGCGCAGGAGGGGGCATCAGGTGGACCACAGGGGACGCTGGCCAGCGCCTGGTGAGCGCCAGCGAGAGGCGGCGTACTCGGGGCTGGTGGCGAGCAGCACCAGGTCGCTCACCGCTGGGCTCGCGGCGCACAGCGCGGCCAAGCCCCCAGGCGCGTCGATCCCCCGGGTGGCGATGCCCTCCTCCGCGCAGGCCTCAGCCAGCGCCACCTGCAGATCCCCCGAGACGAACAGCCCCGCCCTGCGGATCGCCAGCCGCGCGGCGCTCATCGCCGTGATTGGATCGAGCGCCACTGGATCGTCGCACAGCTCGCGCAGGCGCCGCTGAGCGCGCGGCGGCACGCTCTCCCACAGCGTCTCCGCCAGGATGGCCGCCGAGCCGAGGCCGCCCGTGGCAGCGCGCGGCGGACCGAAGGCGAGGCCAAGCCCCTTCAAGATGGAGCCGACCTGCGCCTCGGTGGAGCCGAACTGCAGCACGTACTGGGGCAAGGTAGCGGCGAGCATGGCGCCCAGGTGAAAGTTGAGCGCTGGCGTTACCTGGTGCACCTCCCCCGAGAGGATGATGGAGGGCGGCTGCAGCAGCACCACGTTCAGCGTGGCCGCCCCAGTGCTCCTACGTTGAAACAGTGGAGTGCGCGCGACGCCCAAGATGCGCGCGGCCGCTTGGTACGCGCGCCCGAGCGGGGTGGGCGCGCTGAGCGGCACACGCTCGACGCCCGTCACTCCGTAGCTCGTGGGGTCGCGCCGGAACACGTGCCCCGCGCCCTCCCACACCAAGGCCAGCGCCTCCGCCGCGGCGCCCGTGCTCTCACCGAAGAGCATGCGGTGGATGCGCTCCGGCTCCTCCATCTGCGCTTCAAGGGGCGGCGGCTCCACCTGGGCGCCGCCGTCGAACGCGCGCAGCACGTGCTCAATGGCGCGCGCATAGCTCATGTCCTTGTCCGCGAGCGCGGCCTCGTAGAGCTGCTCCAAGGTCCAACGATCTCCCGGGACGAGCGTGCTCACCAGGCGGCAGGCGTGGACCCAATCGCGCGCGCGGTCAGCGCGGTTACGCAGCTGACGGATGAGCTCACGCCCGGACTCCACCGAACCGGCCTCCAGCGCCTCGAGCAGGTGCTCTTCACTCACGCCATGGGCCGCGAATGAGCGCGCTGAGCGGCGCCACTCCTGGCTGAGCGGCTGCGCCTCTTCCGTCACCGCGGCGCGCAATAGATCGCTCCCCGGAGGCTGCGAGCTCACCGGGCCACTTGAAGGGGGTGCACCTGAGGGTGACTGAGCAGCGGGCGCGCCGCTGACTCGCTCGGCGCTGGCCTCGGCGCCGGCGGCTTCGACCAAGGCAGGTCGCCTGACTGAGCCTGGTGAGCCACCCGCCGAGGTGCTGGGCGCGAGCCGCGACCTCCCGAGGCTCACGCCCCTTGAAGAGGGCGGCGGCGGGCGCGAACTCCGCGGCGGCAACATGGCGGGCCGCCCAGCTCCAGGCAGCGGGCCCAGCACCTCCTCGCGCGGGGGAGGCTCGCCCGGCTCCTCGCGTGGCAGCGGGGCGGGCGCCACGCTCGGGGCCCGCAGACCGCTCGGTGCGTCCGGCACGCTCGGCCGCGTTGGCGGGACTGACGGCGAGCTCGACGGCGGACTCGACGGCGACCTCGCCGACACAGCCGACAAGGAGCTCGATGAGGAACTCGACAAGGAACCTGACGCTATGACCGGCAGCGAACCTGACGAAATGCTGGACGCGGATCGGTCACCGGACAGCCGCGGCTCACCCGACGCGCTCGCCAGCAGCGCCGGCTGACCTCGCTCACCGGGCAGCGCTGGCTCACCCAGCGCGCCCGCTAGGAGCCCCGGCTGACCTGGCGGGGGGATCGACAGAGACCCTGATGGCTGACTTGAGGGCGCCTGCGGTGGGCTCGACGGGGCGCTAGGCAGTGCACCTGACGTACTCGAGGGCGCCTGCGGTGGGCTCGACGGGGCGCTAGGCAGTGCACCTGACGGCTGACTCAAGGGCGCCTGCGGCGGGCTCGAGGGGGGGTTGGGCACCGCACCTGACGCACTGGGAAGCGCGCTTGACGGAGCAGCGGAGCCCTCCTCGAACAAGCGGGCCACGCTGGATGACGACGGCGCCTCGGGCGGCACGGAGCGGCCCTGCGCGACGCGCTCGCGCAGCGCTGCCTGGAGCCCGAGCGCCTCCGTGCGGCTCTCGGGCTGTGCCGACGCGGCCTCGATCAAGCGCGCCGCCTCCTCCAGGCGGCCCACCGACAGCGCGACGCGCGCGCCCATCAGCGCCACATCGCCGGCGCGCCGCAGCGCCCGTAGATCGCCGAGCAGCGCTGCCTCGAACAGCGGCAGCGCGCTCTGCACCTCACCCCGCGCCGCGAGCCGCTCGGCGAGCCCCAGCTCAAGCAGCGGCAACGCGCCCACCTCGGCGTGCGCGCGCACGAGCTCACGCAGCGCTCCCTCGTGATCGCCCAGGACGTCCAGCGCCTCCGCCACCAAGAAGGCCCGCAGCTCGCGCTGCTCTGGCCTGAGCTCCGCGGTGATGCCGCCGAGCTCACTCTGCGTCACCCGGGCGTCTTCACGGCCGCCGGCGCGGCGTGAGCGGTACTCAAGGTAGCGCGCGTAGAGCTGCGGCGTCGCGGCGTCCGAGGCGATCCGGGCGGCGCGCTGAGCGCGCGCCAAGGCCAGCTGGAGATCGCCCCCGCGCTCGCTCGCTTCTGCGGCCTCCACCAGCAGGGCCGCGCGCTCTGCCGCCTGCGCCATCGAGCTGAGCGCCAGCTCCTCGAGCGCCTCCGCCAACGCCAGCGGGTTCTGACTGCGGCGCTCCACCTCCACCCGCAGCCGCCGCACGTCCTCCGATTGGCTCCACACCTCCAGGCCATCAAGCACCCGGCGCGCGCCGTCCACATCGCCGCCCGTCAGGTAGGCTTCACACGCAGCCCGCATCAGCTGCGCTGCGCGCGCCTTCTCACTCGCCAGCGCGCTCGCGCGGAGCCACAGCGGCGCGGCGCGCAGCTGATCGCCGAGGCGCTCGTGGAGCCTCGCGAGCGCGCTCACCACCTCAAGGTCGTCGCCGCCCGCGCTGAGCAGCGCCTCAAGCTCGCGTCGCGCTTCATCGCTACGCCCGAGCTGCTCATCCAAGAGCCTCACCCGCGCCAGGCGCAAATCGCGCGCGCCCGACGTCGAGCTCTTGTCCGCGCGGCGCGCCAAGAGGCTTGAGACGGCGTCCCAGTCACCTTGCGCCTCAGCCACGCCCTGCTCCCCCGCGAGCGCCTCCAGGTCGTTGGGGGCCAGCTGGAGGCGCTGCGCCCACAGGCTGCGCGCGCCCTGGAGATCCCCCTGGGACTCCAGCAGCCGCGCCAGCTCGCCGGTCGCGCTCACCCGCGCCGCCTCGTCAATCGTCTGCTCCGAGAGGCTCCGCAGCGCGAACAGGCGGTGCTGCACGTCGCCTGCTTGCTGCGCGATGTCGAGCACGTCGGTGAGCAGCGTGATCTCCTCTCGCTCTTGCTCAAAGTGCGAGAGGAGGAGGGCGATGGCGGCGTTCACCTCCCCGCGCGTCGCCATCAGCGCTGCCTGCTCCCGCACCGCGCTGAGACGCACCGCCGGCTCTAAACCAGGCACCCTCACCAGCTCAGCCAGCACGCTCAGCAGCGACTCTTGTGAGCCGAGCCCTGAGTAGACCTGACGCAGCAGCGACAGCACCTCAGCGCGGCGCCGGTCGGTGTCCGCCAGCGGGCGCGCCTGGAGCAACAGCTCGCGCGCCTCCACCAAGGCGCCGCGCGACACCTGCTCGGCCGCGCTGCGTAGCCAACCCTCGAGGCGATCTTCTGGCGAGCGCGCCTCAAGGAGCTGCGGCTCGAGCGCCGCGCGCTGGTCAGCTGGCAGCCGCGCGACGGTGGTCTCCGCCCGCCGCAGCAGGTCAAGCCGCGAAGGATCTTTGGAGCCCGCCTCCACCAAGAGCCGCGCGGCGGCGGCGTGGTCTTCTAGCGCCTCGGCGATCGCCGCCGCCAAGGCCAAGAGCGGCGCGCCGCGCGCTGGGAGCGCGGTGAGCCCTGACAGCCAGCCGCGCGCCTCCTCAGCGCTCGCCAGCTCTGAAGCGCGCGGCGTGAGCTCCTCATAGCCTGCGCCGCCTGGGGCGAGGCGCACCGCCACCGTGAGCGCCTCGAGCGCCAGCGCCGGCAAGCTCACAGCCGTCAGGGCAACTGACGCAGCCTCCAGCGCGAGCCGCGCCTCAGCCTCTGACTCGAGCTTCTTGAGCAGGGCTCGCAGCGCGCGCTCGAGCCTGAGCTCGAGCACATCGCGCTCCTGCGGCGCCAGCGCCAGCAGCTCGCGCGCGGCCGCGCCGAGGCCGGTCAGCACCTCCACCTCCGGGCGCACCGCCAAGGCGCGCAAGAGCACCTCCAGCCGCTGGCGCTGCCCCGCCTCACCGCGCCCGGAGAACATCGCGGCGCGCTCAAGCCACTCGCCGCGCTCATGCTCCCGCTCGCTGCTGGTTGACGCGCGCTCGAGGGCGGTGAGCGCCGCGAGCGGATCGCCAGCGCGCTCAGCCAACCGCACCATCTGCACGAAGGTGACGCCAGGCGCCGGCACGGCCTCGAAGGCCCGCACGGCGTGCGTCAGGGCCAGCCGCAGCTCCCCGCGGCGCTCCAGGTTTTTTGCCGCACGGTAATGTACCGCGCGCTCGCCATAGCGCCCCAGCACGGCCTGCGCCGCGAGGCCGTACGACGTCTGGAGCGCCTCGACGTCAGCTGGGGCAGAGCCCGCGGCGCGCTCGGCGACCGCCAGCACCTCACCGCGCCGCGGATCGAGCGAGAGCGACATCACGGCGAGCTTGAGCGCCGAGGTGGCGTCCCCTGCCTTGACGGCGACGTTCGCCGCCACGCCGAGCGCGCGCGCGCGCGCGCTCGGCTCCTCGATTTGCTCCGCGAAGCGCCGCACGCGATCGACGCACACCACCGCGCCGGCGAAGGTGAGCAAATCTTGAGCGAAGGTGAGGATGCCGTCCTCGGTGGCGAGCAGCGCCGCGCGGCTCCAAGCCTCGATGGCGCCTTCATGATCCGACGCGAGATCCCACAGCGCGGCGCCGAACTCCCGTTCGGCGCGCTGACGTGAGCCGCTGGCCTCACTCCCCAGCTGGCTGAGCGCCTCCATCCGCGCGCGGAGCAGCGCGATCTCCCCGTCTGAGCCGCGCGGCGGGGGTGAGGCGTCGACCCGCCTCAAGACCTCCTGCGGCGGCGCGCCCGCGGCCGCCGCGCGCGCCAAGCAGCTCGCGGCGCCGTCGATGTCGCGCGCCTCGGCGCGGCGATCCGCGACGTCGAGCAAGATGGCGACCTCCTCCTGTTTCGAGAGCCCCCTCGGCGCGACCGCCGCGAGCTCACGCTCGCGGACCGCGATGCCGAGCCCCCGCTCCCCCACCGCGTCAGCGACCCGCAAGATGGCCTCGCGCAGCTCCGGGGTGCGCGGCCCCACCACGTCCAAGGCGCGGCGCGCGAGCCCGCCGGCGCGGCCTTTGTCGAGCTCGGCCAGCCGCACCAGCGCCGCGGCCAAGGCCGGCACCAGGCTCGTCATGGGTTGCGCCTGTGACAAGAGCCAGCCAAGCGCGTCCGCGAGGCGATCCGAGCTGCCACTCAAGGTCACCCGCCGGAGCAGCTCGCTGGCCGCCGCTGGATCCCCCGGGCGCAGCGCCAGCCAGCGCTGAGTCCAGGCGAGCGCCGTGGGCGACTCACCACTCGCTTCGAGCACCTCCGCCAAGGCGCGGCACCACCCTGCGCGTGGCACCACCAGCCCCAGCGCCTGCTCGATGGCGCCCGCCGCGTCCGCTCCCCGGCGCTCAAGCGCGAGCCGCGCGAGCTCCGCCGCCGCGCGCGCGCTCCCAGGATCTGCCTCGCGCGCCGCGCTCGCCGCTCGCCATGCCCCCTCCAAATCGCCCGCGGCGCGCGCCGCCTCGGAGGCGACTGAGCTCAGCACCGCGCGGAAGCTCTTGGGTAGCGGTGAGGCGAGGCGCAGGAGCGCCTGGGCGCGCAGCCCCTGGGCGCCCACCCGCCCCGCGGGCACCAACGCCATGGAGGCGACTCCTCGGCTCGCCGTCCCCGCCTCAATGAGCGGCGCGAGTTCAGCTAGCGCAGCGGCAGGATCGCCGCGGCGCCGCGCCAGCTCTGAGAGCCTCAGCCGAGCGCGCTCAGCGTCAGCGCGCGGCGCGCCGCCGAGCTCAGCTCGAAGCCGCGCCTCAAGCCGCTCGGTGCGCTGCTCCCGCGTCAAGAGCCGCCCGAGCTCGGCGCTCCAAGCGAGCTCCGTGGGCTCGCTCGCCGCCAGCTCCTCCAAGATCTCGATCAGCGCGTCCACGCGCTCAGGCTGAAACCGGAGGCTCGCGAGCAGGCGCCTCAGCGCTTGGGGGCGCTCATGAGCAGCCGCCTGATCGAGCGCCGCGCGCGCGTTGTCCGTCGCCAGCTGCTGAAGCCGCGCGCGCGGCCGGAGCCGCTCACGCGCTGACTCGAGCTCTGGGTCGTCGCCCATCGCCTGCAGGCGCGTGAGCGCCCACAGCGCGAGGCTCGGATCGCTCAGGCGCTGCTCCGCCATCACCATCAGCTCACGCAGGCAGGCCTCAATGGGCGCCGTCGGCTCAGAGGGCGCGCGCGGCTCACGCGCCACGCGGATCAGCGCGTCGACTACCGGTGCGTGATCGCGCGTGGCCGCGCCGTGGCTGCGCAGGCTCGCCTTGGCGTCTTCGTGGCTTGGATCCGCGACCAGCGCCTCGCCCCAGGCCTCCACCGCGCGCTCCGGAGCGCCGAGCGGCCCAGCGTAGAGCCGCCCAAGCGCGTACCACAGCGCGGCGGCGGCACTGCCCGACAGCGACTCAGCGCCCAGGGTGAGCCGCGCGACCAGCAGCTCCGGCAAGCCCACTTGGGCAAGCAGGCTGTCGAAGCTCGTCGGCTCACCGCCGGGGTGCGTGGCGCGCTCCGCCGACTCTGGGTCGAGCTCCACGTCTAAGCTGCCATCGAAGCCAGCGGCCAGCGCCATGGCGAGCTCACCGCGCGCCAGCGCCTCGCGCATGCGCCGAAGGTGCGTGGCCGCGGCGCTCGCCGGCTTCGCGAGCGCGTGCTCACGCAAGATTTCGTCGGCGGCCCCCACGCGACCCCGCGCGGCCAAGGCGCCCGCGAGCAGCTCCGCCGCGATGGCCGAGCTTGGATCGAGCTCAAAGGCTCGCAGCAAATCTTCGAACGCCGGCGCGCGCTCGCCTCGCGCATCGCGGCGACGCGCCGCCTCGATGTAGGCGTCCGCCGCTTGACTGATAGGCAGGGCACCTGGCGAATGCGCCCCCACCGCGCCGAGCACCTCGAGCACCACGGCGTCGGCTGGTGCCAGCTGACTCGCCTCGCGCAGGGCGTCCACCGCAGCCTCAGGGGTGCCCGCGCGCGCCTCGAACACCGCGATGCGCGTGAGCACGAGCGCCGCTTGCTCCGGTCGCCGCTCAAGCGCCGCGGGGCGCAGCGTGGCCGCCGCGAGGCCTGGCTCACCCAGCCCCGCGAACCAACCGCTCAGCTCCTCACGCAGCTGCGGATCTTCGCCCAGCACCAAGGCGCGCCGCGCGAGGCGCGCCGCCAGATCGAGCTCGGTGCCGCGCGCCGCCAAGGCACGCGCGAGCTGCACGCTCGCGGCGCGCTCAGCCTCCCAATCATCGCTCGCGCGGGCTTGCACGAGGCGCCCACGCAGCCACGCCTGCTCAGCGCGCGCGCCGGTGCGACGTGGGAGCGCTTGGGTCGCCGCCTCTTGCACCCACGCCCCCACCACCTTGCGCGCGCTCGGCGCACCCCCGCCTTCGTCTGCCCTGGGGGCTGTTGACTCGCTGCTCAACCGTGACTCGGACACGCTCTTTACCTACAAGACGATGAGGGCCACCGTGATGAAAGCGTACATCGACCCGCGACCAAAAGGCGCGATGCTTGCGCCCTTCACTGCGGGGGGCGGGTTCGAAGCGAGCCCTGCCCAAGATCGAGTCGAGGCCACCTCAGGGCAGCGCGCGCGAGCGCGCTGCAGAGCGTCATTCATTGCCTCCTGGGCACGATCCAGCGCTCGGTTGAGCGGCGCTCGGCCCCTCCAGGGTGACATTCAGCGCCATCCGGCTCCACGGCCGCAGCCTCAGGGTCGCCGCTGGCACACGCGGCGGCCGAGGGCACAGCCACGCCAAACCCCCAAAAAACCCAGGCTCCCTGCGACAAAACCTCCCAGCTTGTCACAGAAACAGCCGCTTCGAGGACAGCTGGGCTTGTCCACGAGCGCCGGGGCGGACTAGCCTCGGGCACGCGGTCACAGAGCCGCTTGGAGGCCTATGCAACATCCCCGCACTTTCTCCCTCGCTCCCCGCCTGCTGGCGGCCCTCTTGATGGGCTCCGTCG
>CAYQAC010000068.1:0-701 GCA_964415255.1 uncultured Polyangiaceae bacterium
CCAGCTGAGCGAGGCCACCCTGGAGAAGACGATGCTCGGCTGGCCGTGGCCCACGGCGATGCGCGCCTCAGGCACCAGCTCAGCGAGCCGCGCGGCGCGCTCGTAGATCCCCTCCACGCGGTTATACACGTAGAACACCTGACCACCGCGGGCGAGCTCGCTCCGGATCGCGCGCTGTACCAGCTCATCGTCCCAGCGCGAGGTGATGGTGCGCACGGCGCGGCGATCGCTCGGCGGCGTCGCGATGATGGAGAGATCGCGCAGCCCGCCGATGGCGAGCTGGAGCGTGCGCGGGATGGGCGTGGCGGTGAGGGTGAGCACGTCCACGCTGCCGCGCATCTGCTTGACGCGCTCTTTGTGGGCGACGCCGAAGCGCTGCTCTTCATCCACGATCAAGAGGCCCAGCTCCTTGAAGTGCACGTCCTTGCTGAGCAGCCGGTGGGTGCCCACCACGATGTCAACCAGGCCCGCCTTCAGATCCTTCAAGGTCTGGAGTTGGTCACGTTTACTGACGAAACGGCTGAGCACCGCCACCCGGAGCGGGTGATCTTGGAGGCGACCTTGCAGCGTCAAGAAGTGCTGCTGCGCCAGCACCGTGGTGGGGCACAGGAGCGCCACTTGGCGGCCCTCGGTCGCCACGCGGAACGCCGCGCGGATCGCGACCTCCGTCTTGCCGAAGCCCACGTCGCCACACACCAGGC
>CAYQAC010000068.1:711-10548 GCA_964415255.1 uncultured Polyangiaceae bacterium
TCCATCACCTTCGTGGACTCAAGGTCTTGGTTCACCTCGCTGATGGCCGCCGCTTGGTCGCGCGTCTCCTCATAGGGGAAGGTCGCCTCGAACGCGTGGTACTCCTCGTCGGCGGGCGGCAGCGGCAGCTTCTCCACCGCCATGCGCTCGGCGTACAGCTTGAGCAGCTCATCGGCCATCTGTCGCACGCGGCGCGCGACCTTGGCCTTCGTCTTGGAGAAGCTCTGGCCGCCCAAGCGGTCGAGCTTGGGCGCGGCCTCCCCCGCCGAGTACTTTTGGATCTGGTTCAGGCGGTAGACCGGGACGAACAGCCGGTCGCCGCCGGCGTACTCCACGGTGAGCAGCTCCACCGTGTTGCCCGCCACTTGGCGTGTCGTCAGCCCGATGTACTTTCCGATGCCGTGCTCCACGTGCACCACGAAGTCGCCTTCGCTGAGCGCCCGCAGGTCCTCCAGCGCGCCCTTGGCGCTGGTGCGGCGCTTGGGGCGCTCACGGTGCGCGCGTGAGCCGAAGATCTCCTCCTCCGTCAGCAGGACGAAGCCCTCAAGCGGCGCGACGGCGCCGCGCGCGGCCTCCCCGACGCTCACCTCGAGCTCCACGTCGCGGTGACGGAGCAGCTGCGTCAGGCGGCTCGCTTGGGTGTTCCCGCGCGCCACCAGGCGCACTGTCAGCCCCTCTGACTGCCACGCCTCCAACCGCGCGATCAGCGGACCGAGCGCCTCCCTGGCGCCCGACTGACGCGCGAGCTTGAGGCCCTGGGCGAGCTCCTGCTGATCTTCAATGCCGAGGCTCGGCGCCTCCGTGCCGGCGTCGGCGAGCGCCGCGAGGGGGCGCGCACCGTCACCGCCCGCGACGCCGAGCACATGACAACAGGCGATGGCGCGCGGCACGAGCGCTTGTTCGATGGACTGCCTATCGGCGCACAGGGCCTCCAGGGGGAAGTGAGGCCGCCCGCGGCTCGCCAGCTCTGAAGCCAGGGCGCGGCCGAGCTCGTCGTCTATTTGCAGCAGCGCTTGCTCAGGGCGCTCCAGCACGATCACCGCGCTGTCTGGCAGGTAGCTCGCGATTGACGTGAGCTCGGTGAAGGCGGGTAGGTAGGCCTCCGCGCCAAAAAAGGTGGTGCCGCCCGCCACGTCGTCGATCAAGAGGCGCGCCTTGGTGGAGGGCAGGTCCACCGCGTCGCACAGGTCGCGCAAGCGCTCACGCGCGCGGGCGACGCGCGCCTGGCTGAGGAAGGCCTCGCGCGCCGGGGGGAGCCACAGCGCCTCGAGGTCAGCGTCCTTCGTGGTGCGTTGATCGTCTGGGTCGAAGGGGCGGAGCCGCGTGACGCGCTCGAAGTCGAGCTCGACGCGGGTGGGGGCGCGCTCCCCGGGAGGCCACAGGTCGAGCAGGCCGCCGCGGATGGCGAAGCTGCCAGGATCTTCCACCACCGGCGCCCGCAGCCAGCCCGCTTGGGTCAGGCGTTGGCTCAGCGCCTCGAGGTTCACCTCGTCGCCTAGCTCAAGGCGGCAGGTGGCCTCCTTGAGCGAGGTGGGCGGCGGCACCTGGCGCACCAGCGCGCTGGCGGGGACGCACAGGCTGCCCCAGGGCGCCGAGATGAGCCGCGAGAGCGTCGCCATGCGGCTCATCGCGGCGCGGCGATCCTGGTGCACTTCGGCGTACACGTCGGCCTCCGGCGGGAGGTAGAGCAGGCTCGGCGGGGTGGGGTGGAGCGGCTCGGGGCCGAGCGCCGGGCCACGGCTCAAGTACCGCAAGTCGGCGTGAGCGCGCTGCGCGTCTTCGCGCGTGGGGCACACGTGCAGCACCTGGCGCCCCGCTTCGACCAGCCGCTGAGTGACGAGGGCTGGTGAGATGCCGCCTGCTCGCACCACGTGCACCGGGCCGCGCGCGGTGAGCAGCGACTTCACCAGCCCGGCGATGGCGAGCTGCTGGCGCGCTTCAGCGCGCTCCGGCGCTGAGTGGTCAGTGGTGCTGTCTAGGGGGGCTGCGGCGCCGCTTGGGGGGGGCGCCTCCTCGGCGCGGGTCATTCGCCGAGCTCCTGGGCGCGCTGGCGCGCGGAGGCGGCGAGCAGGTGGTTGCGCGCGCGCAGGCTGAAGGGACCGTCCTGGCGCTCCAGGTGGTCCTCGAACGCCGCCGCCGCCATGCCATAATTTCCCATGTGGTAAAAAAGCGTGCCCTTGGCGATCGCGCTGGGGTACTCCGGTTGCCGCGCGGCGATCGCCTCCACGTAGCCGAGCTGCCTCACGCGCTGCGCCCGCGCGTCGTCGCCCTCCGGGTGCGCCAGCAAGAAGCGCAGCGCCGCGAGGCGCTCCGCCAGGCTCAGGCTGAACGGCGCCTGCTCCGAGAGGCCGAGCAGCAGGTTCCAGCGGGCGCGAAACAGCACGCTCGCCTCCACATCGGTCCCCGCGAAGCGCCCCGCCTCAAACCAGCGAGGGTGCTGGTGCTCACCTGTGAAGCGCCCGCCGAGCTCAAAGAGCGGTGCGCTGCCGATCGCCTCGTCACCCTTCAGCGCCTGAGGCGCGTCGCCCTGGTGCTCACGCAGCGCCGCGATGAACAGCTCGGTTTGCAGCGCCCTCAGCGAAAGTAGCTCGGCGTCAGCTTGATCGGGCCGCAGCTGCCTGAGGCGCGCGACCCGCGCCTTCAGCGTCCGCTCGCGCTCCCGCGCGAGCTGCGGCGTGAGCGCCTCAGCGAGGCCATAGCGGCGGTAGGCGTCACCGATCGCGCGCGCCTCAAAGGAGAGCGGCGCCTGCTTGGCCTCCTCAGCGCGCTGGCGCTCGGCGGCGATGTCCGCCGCGAGGTCGCGCGCCCTCAGCTGAGGCAGCGGCAGCGCCTCGGGTGGCACCGCGCGCGGGACGCCCACCGCGGCCGCCAATAGCGCCGCGCCCACCAACACCACCCCGAGCTGCCAACCTTGGAGGTGGCGCGCGAAGCCGCGAGCCGCCTCCGGGCGCCCGCTCGCGCCCGTCGTCGCGCCACGGTGCTCGGCTCGGCTCGCCTCAGGAGGTGTCCCCCGCTCACTCACGGGCTCGGCGCTCGGGGCTTCGCCCTGCGATGGGGGTGTGTCTTCGTCCGCGCTCACGACGCCGAGAACATCCCCCAGCGGGGCGCTGAACGCGAGCGGAGTTGGGCGGATGGCCGCCGCGGATGCCATGAAACCCCCGCTCGCGCAGCTTCACCGGGCGTCGCCGCCGAGGCGTGGTATTCGCTGGCGGTCCGCGTCATGCGCGCCGCGCCGGAGCGGTAGAGAGGCTTGGGCCCAGTGAACGAGAAACGCAAGCACCCCCGCATCCCCTGTGCGCTCCCAGTCAGCTGGAGCGCGGACGGCGCGCCTCAGCGCGGCGTCGCGAAGGATATTGGACCTGGCGGGATGTTCGTCTCAAGCGAGGCGCGCCCGAAGTTTGGGACCGAGCTCAGCCTCACCGTGCGCCTCCCTGGCCTCACAGCGGACAGCACCCTCCCCGCCGTGGTGCGCTGGCTCGCGGCGGACGGTTTTGGGGTGATGTTCGCGCCGCTAGGCGCCCACGACACCCACGCCATCACTGAGATGTTCAGCTGACGGTACGTGGCGCTGACGTGCGGCGCTGCCCTGTGGCGCTGACGTGCGGCGCTGCCCTGTGGCGTAAAAGGTCACGTAAACTGACGATTGCGTCCGGGGTGACGTGACGTGGGTGACGGGGCCCGCTGCCTCACAGCGTGAACACCCACACCCAGCCGATGGCCCCCACCACGACCCACAGGGCGGTCAGCCCCAGCATGCTGACCATGAACCACCGGCGCCGCTGCTCAAGCTTGGGTTCGCGCTCGCCCGGCGCTGGCTTAGCCGGGCGCTGGGCGGCGGCGAGCGCCCAGGGCAGCGCGGTGAGGTGCGGGAAGATCAGGGTCACGAGCGCGACCTTCAGGGTGTAGACCACCACCAGCTCGGTCTGCGCGGCGCTCGTTGGGTCCAGCTGAAACAGCTGGGCGAAGCGCTGCATCAGCTCATAGCTTGCGCCGCTCGGCCCCACCTTCGCCACCTCGTCGCCGTGGAAGCGGAGCGCGAGCGGGATGGAAGCGAACGCTGCCACCACGCCGGGCGGGTACGCCACCAAATGGGCGATGGCGTAGCGCTCGCCGAACCAGCGCAGGCGAAGCCAGCGAGGAGGCTGAGTCTCAGGGGGGCTTGGCAGAGGTCACCTCGCGCGCGGGCGATTGAGAGCTGGGCGCGCCGGCTTCAGTCTAGCATCAGACGCTCAGCGCTCCCCGAGCCTTGACCTCGCTCGCGTGACCTGGAAAAAGCAGTTCGGTTCGTAAACAGGAGCACCCATGGCAAGCGTCCCAGATAGCCCCGAGGCATTCTTCACCCAGTACCTGCCGGAGCAGTTCGGCTCCATCACCGAGGATCTGACGGGCCGCTCGTCAGTGGGCAGCGTCACCTTTCGGGTGATCGGCGCCGGCGAGTGGAGCCTCGGGCTGAAGGACGGCAAGTTGGTGGTGCTGCCGGAGCAGCAGAGCGACGTCATCGTCCAGGTGACCCTGAACGACACCGCCTTCGCGGCGCTGGTGGTCGCGGCGGCGCGTGAGCACGAGGCCACCTTCACGAAGCTCGAGCACCAAGCGAAGATCATCCGGCTCATCACGCTGGACGAGACGCGGGTGAGCCAAGTGCGTCAGATTGCCGGCAGCGTGGCGCTCTGTGTCACCGACGAAGAGGCCGTGCACCAGCTGACCATCACGCCCGGCGCGCTGGCCCCCAAGCTGGAGGCGCCAGAGTGCCGCGTGAGCTGCCATCAGCGTGATTTTGAGGACATCCAAGCGGGCAAGGCGCAGCCGATGCAGCTCGTGATGACGGGGAAGATGCGCATCGAGGGCAACGCGCAGATCCCCATGGCGCTGATGGCGGTGCTGGCCTAGCGCCAGGGGAAGTCAGGGCAACTCAGGGCAGCGCGGCCCACGGTGCTTGAAAGGGGCCTACGCCAGTGCTAGCCGGGCGGCATGTTCCCCGCCTACACGGAGGAGGAGGTCCTGTCGGTTCACCACTGGACAGACAGGCTCTTCACGCTGCGCACCACTCGCCCTGCAGGGTACCGCTTCGCGAACGGTCAGTTCTGCATGATGGGGCTCCCAGTGGATGGGAAGCCGCTGGTGCGAGCCTACTCCTTCGCCAGCGCGAACCACGAGGAGACGCTCGAGTTCTTCTCCATCAAGGTGCAGGAGGGCCCGCTCACCTCGCGGCTGCAGCACGTCAAGGTGGGGGACAAGGTGCTGGTGGGCAAGCGCCCGACAGGCACCCTCACCATCGGCAACCTGCGGCCAGGCCGCACGCTGTGGCTGCTGGCGACGGGCACCGGGCTCGCGCCCTTCCTCAGCGTGGTGAAGGACCCTGAGACGTATGAGCGCTTTGAGCAGGTGATCTTGACGCACACCTGCCGCCACACGGAAGACCTCGCCTACGCCGAGTTCCTGAAGAGCGAGCTCCCGGCGGATGAGCTCCTGGGTGAGCTGGTCGCGCCCAAGCTCGTCTATTACCCGTCCGTCACGCGGGAGCCCTTCGAGCACGAGGGGCGCATCACCACCCTCATCGAGACGGGCCGCATCTTCAAGGACCTGGGGCGTGAGCCGCTGGACCCAAAGCACGACCGCCTGATGCTGTGCGGCAGCTCAGAGATGCTGGCGGACACCGCGGATCTGCTCGAGGGCCTCGGCTTCGAGGAGGGCAACAGCGGCGAGCAGGGCGATTACCTGGTGGAAAAAGCGTTCGCCGCCGAGAAGCGCCCCGCCAAGCCGCGCCCCGACACCGCCGCGGTGTGAGGGCTTCGGCCACTCAGTATAGCTGACGTACAGCGTGAGCCAGTGCGTCAGCTACACTGACGTTCAGCGCGGCATGCCGGGTTTTTGGGGGTTGGGCACCGCGCTCTAGCGCTGGGTGGCGACTTGAGGCGCTGAGCATTGTCCACGGACTGCAGCGCCGAGCGGCGACTCGTGCTCAGCTCCGCCGAGTGACTGCAGCGCCGAGTGGCGCCGTGGGGTGGGACCAACCCCCCCCCAAAAAAAACAATCACCGCGCGGAGCACCCACGTTCGCGTGAAGTAGTCAGCTTGACTGTGATGTTGGCGGCTCAGGGCTTGGCGTCGGGCTTGGGCTCCGCCTTGGTCTTAGGCTCTGCCTTGGGGGCGCTGGTGAAGGAGAGCTTGGGGGGCGGCAGCGGGCCCCAGTGCAGGCTCTCACCATATTGTGAGGACACCTTGGTCGTCTTCCAGCGCTTCAGGTTCATCATGTAGATCCCCTCCTGCTTATTCCGTGTGGAAAAAAAGGCGAGCAGGCGGCCGTCGGGGCTGCAGGCGGGGTAGGTGTTGGAGCCCATGCTCTGGGTCAGGCGCACGATGCCGCGGCCCTGCTCGTCGCTCATCACCAGATCGCGCCGGTCCCCCCCGACCTCCACGGAGTAGACGATGCGGATGCCGTCCTCGGTGTCACAGAAGGTGGGCGCGGAGGCGATGAAGCCGGTCGGTGAGATGGCCTTACCATCCACGTAGATGCGCCGGGTGCTCCCCTTGCCCTCGCCACCGCCGACCCAGGCCAGCTTGCCTGAGGGTGAGAACACGGGGCGCGTGGCGAGCTCCGTCTTGGAGACGACCTTCATCTCTGAGCCGTCAGGGTTACCCACGTAGATCAGCGTCTTCAAGTCCTCCGACACGGCGAGGGCCATGCGCCGCCCGTCTTGGTCGAAGGCCACGCTGTAGATGGAGCCGGTGAAGGGCAGCGGCACGTGCTTTTCTTCACGGTAAAGCACATAGGGCGCGTAGCGCTTGCTGAGCACGTAGAAGAGCGAGCTGCCGTTCGGGCTCCACACCGGCGCCAAGGCGGTGTCGTCCGGGGAGCTCCGCGGCGCGAGGTCGTGGCCGTCGGCATCCATGCGGAAAATACGGCGGTTCTTCCCCCACCTGCCGCTGTAGGTCATGTGGCTGGCGAAGCCGCCGGGGGTGCCGGTGATGGCGCCGAGCAGGGCGTCCGTGATGCGGTGGGCCGTCTCGCGGACGTCCTTC
Organism: uncultured Polyangiaceae bacterium; assembly: GCA_964415255.1. GTDB lineage: Bacteria > Myxococcota_A > Polyangia > Polyangiales > Polyangiaceae > JAHBVY01. The sequence continues at coordinate 7,734 of CAYQAC010000068.1, forward strand.
TTCTCCACCACGAGCTTCTTCTCGTAGACCGGCTCTTGGCCGACGTTCAGGAAGTAGGCGAGGCCAAGCACCTCGATTTGATCGCCGCTCGGCCGCGCCGCCACCTTGACGATGACCTCGGCGCCGACCTTCTTCCAGGCGTCAACATCCACCGGATCGCCGAAGGAGTAGAGGCCAGGCGGCGCCTTGTCGTCGCCGATGAGCCGGAACATGCCGGAGAGCTCAAGATCGCGCCGCACCACCCCGCGCACCACCACGTCTTCCATGGCGCTCGAGAGCGACGGCAAGATGGCGAGGCTGGTCACGTGCTCTGACTGGGTGCTGGCCGTGACCACGAAGGGGCCGAGCTTGCTCTCGTCGGGGGGCGTGGCCTGAGCCGCCGCGGGGGCGCCGAACAAGCCGCCGCTGAGGAAGACAGCAAAGCTGACCATGCCAGCGACGGCGCGGCGGAGTCCGCCACCACGAGGGCCGCCGGCCGAGGCGTGACCTGTGCTCAGGTGGCTCCTGGGCGCCGAGCGGTCAGGTGCGCTGATGAGCTGGGGGGCGCTCACTCGCCTGGCTCCGGAGCCGGCGCAGGAGCCGGCGCCTCGGGCGTGGGCGCCTCGGGGGTGTCGGGGTTGGGTGCTGGACTGGGGCTGGGTGAAGCTGCGCATTGTTTCTTGGTGCCGGTGAACACGGGGAAGACGGTGCCGCCCAGGATGTCCGGGTAGTTCTTGGGGGGAGGTGGGAGCTGCTGCCCGATGGTGCCCTGCATCGTCTGCTGCACCCGCGCATCGAAGGAGGCGTTGCCGCTCGGTGACGCGATGCTGAAGCTCGTCACGCTGCGATCGCCGCCCACGGAGGCGGACACGGACGCGCGGAGCCCGCCGAGCAGCTCGCAGGGGATGTCCGTCGGCTCACGGAAGCGCGAGCTGAACCACGCCGCGATGCGCTGGCGGTACAGGCTGACGGCGCGCGCCTTGAGCGGATCTGTCTCGGTGCCCTCCTTCACGCCGTCTGGTGAGCCTTCCCCCTCGACCTCCGGCTCTGGGGTCTCCCCGGCGTCCATCTGCTTGATGTCCTCGTCCACCTCCTTCGCCACCTCGGCGTCGGGTGGTGGCGCGGCGGCGTCCCCTTCGATCACCGGTGTCTCGGGGATCGCCTTCGGGTCGTCTTTCGCCAGCGGTGAGGGCGCGGAGGCGGCCTCGAAGCGCTTCACCGCCTCCGGCTTCACCTGCCACATGTCGGGCAGCTTCGCGCGCATCTTCTTGCCGCCCAGCTTGAGCAGCGGCAGCTCATCGAGCACCGGCGTGACCTCCATCGGCACCTCAGGCGCGCGCGCCTCCTGCTTCGCCTTGCCCGCCTCTGCCTGACCATGCAGGTAGCGCGCGCTGATGGGGGTCCCAAGCGCGACGCAGGCTGAGAGCACCAAACCGGTGATCAGCTCTGGGGGGGTGAAGTCGGACAGGCTCATGGCGTGGGTGAGTCGGTCTGCTTTGGACGGAGGCAGGTGGGGGCCTGATTCACTCGGGGACCTCCTCCAGCTCCGGCTGCACGAGGAGGTTCAGTGAGCTCACGCCGCTGGCGCGCGCCGCCGCGACCACCTTGGCCACCACGCCATAGCGAGCGTCTTTATCTGCGCGGATATACAGCTCGCGCTCCGACTGCACGCGCTGGCTCTCGAGCAGCACCTGATCGATGCTGTCGGTGACGTCCTTGTCGGCGAACATGATGCGCTCCTCCTTCGTCACGGTGACGAGCAGGCGTGCGTCCTTCACGGGGGTGTTCGCCGCTTGGACGTTCGGCAAGTCGATGCGAAGACCGGTGGTGAGCAGCGGCGCCGTGACCATGAACACCACGAGCAGCACCAACATCACGTCGACGAACGGCGTGATGTTGATGTCGCTGAACGCCCCAGAGCGGCGCCCTCGCCCGCCTTTGCCTAGCTTGGCTCCCATCAGCGTGCTCCTAGACCCTCGCGCGCGGGCTCAGCGACCAAACTCCTGCACCGTGGGCTGGGTGACGTCTCCGGTGCGCCGCACGAGCGGCAGCGTGGAGCTGGGCCCACCCGGGTTGCCCGCGACGATCTCCACCCAGGCATCTGAGGAGGCCTCCAGCTCGTCTAGTAGGTCGCTCACCTTACGATCGATGTAGTTGTAGCCGATGGTCGCTGGGATCGCGGCGAACAGGCCCACCGCGGTGGCGATCAGCGCCTCGCCGATGGCGGGCGCCACCACCGGGAGCGACGCGCTCTTCTCCCTCCCGATGAGCATGAACGCCTCCATGATGCCCCACACGGTGCCGAACAGCCCGATGAAGGGCGACGCGGAGGCGATGCTGGAGAGCGTCGGCATCAGGCTGCCTGCCCGCTTCTGCTCGTTGACGATGGCGCGCTTGGCCACCGCTTGGAGAAGATCGCTGCTGAGCCCTGGCTGGTGGTGGCGCTTGCCGAGCTCCATCACCACGCGCCCACCGGGCGAGCCGCGGTGATCAATGCTGGCGCTGATCAAGTCAGATGGGTTGATGATCGCCTCGGTGGCGCGCTCGAAGGCGTGCTGAGCGCTGCGCAGCCGCCCGAGCTGGAGCAGCTTCACCACGATGATGAACCACACCGTGAGCGACGCGGCGAGCAGCAGCACGAGCACCGCGAGCACCACGCCCTTCGAGTGCATCGCGAGCGAGATGGGGTTCAGGTCGATCGACGTTTCTGCGAGGAAAGGCATCATGCTCTCATGAGGGGTCAGCGCCGAGGCGCCAGCGGTACGCTATCAGAGCGCCGGCCGGCCCCGCTCATGGCTTATCCAAGGCGGAGCCGGCCGGCGCTCTGATAGCGTAC